>JAUWIU010000003.1 GCA_030608075.1 Phycisphaerae bacterium | reverse complement strand
GTCGACGATTATCTCCGCATCACCGAGATTATGTACCACCCCGACAGCGACCCCAACGCCGAATACATAGAACTGCAAAACACAAGTGATACCGAAGCCATAAACCTTGCTATGGTCAAATTCACCAACGGCATCGATTTTATGTTCGATTCTCTGCCGCTTGGCCCCGGCGAATATGTCGTGCTGGTCAAAGACCAGGCTGGATTCGAGTGCCGATACGACCCCGGCATCAATGTTGCCGGCGAATATACAGGGAGCCTGAGCAACGGCGGCGAAAGGATTGAACTTGAAGACGCCATCGGCGGGACAATCCTCAATTTCAGATATGAGGACGGCTGGTATGATATTACCGACGGCGGAGGTTTTTCCCTGACCATAAAAGACCCGGCCACCACCGAGCCGAACGACTGGGATAACAAAAGCTCCTGGCGGCCAAGCGCTGCTGCTGGTGGCTCACCAGGTGAGGATGATACCGGCCAGGTGCCAGAACTGGGCTCGGTCAAGATTAACGAAATGTTGGCACATTCGCATTCTATGGAGCCTGACTGGATTGAACTCCACAACACAACCGGCGACGTTATCAATATAGGCGGCTGGTTCCTCAGCGACAGCGGCAGTGATTTGACCAGATACGAGATTGCCGAGGGCACCACTATTGGGGCGAACAGCTACGTAGTTTTCTATGAGGACCTGCATTTCGGCAACGGCACTGCTCCCGGCTGCCACACACCCTTTGCCCTGAGTGAAAACGGCGAGACGGTATATCTGCATTCAGGCCAGGACGGCGTACTGACCGGATACAGTGAGGAGGAAGAATTCGGTGCTTCCGAGTCGAACGTCGCGTTCGGTCGCTATTACAAGGCCAGCACCGGCACGTACAACTTTGTGGCTATGAGCGAGAACACGGCGGGCTTTGACAATGCCGACCCTAAGGTCGGCCCGATTGTCATCAACGAGATTATGTACCATCCGCAAAATGATGGTGATGCCGAATATGTCGAATTGCTCAACATCAGCGGCTCTTCGATGGCCTTGTATGACTTTACAACGAATGAGCCGTGGAAGCTCACAGACTCTGGCGGAATCGACTTCCTGATTCTGGACAATGGCAGCCCTGTTACGATGTGCACCGACGAGCGTATATTGCTCATTAAGGATTTGTCGGCCTTTGGTTCTGAATTTGGTGCTCCTGTCGGAAGGTGGTTCGAATGGGGCGATGGCAGTTTAAGCAACGGCGGAGAGAAGGTTCAGCTTTCGATGCCCGGCGATGTGGACGGCGTCGGTGAGCGTCAGTATATTCGGATAGACCGTGTCAACTACAGCGATGGCTCTCATCCTGCTGGTGATGACCCCTGGCCTGCTGAGCCGGACGGCGGCGGCGAGTCACTTTCCCGCATAGCACCTGGCGACTACGGCAACGACGTAATCAACTGGCAGGCCGCAACGGCCTCACCCGGCGACACAAACCCGTAACTCATCCCGAGAAGAAAAAATTGTATTTGCTTAGGGAGAGGTGTAAGGTTATAACAGTCGCTGAAGGAAATTGGTTTTCGAATAACCTTGCGTAATTGAACTTTTTTCGAGGAGTCACAAATGAAGCAGAGTATTAAGGCAGGCAGTGCAATGTTGTTTATGGCGGTTATTTGCTGGGTGAGCGGCTTCGGGCAAAGTGTGCGGGGCGCAAGTGCGGCGGGAGGTATTGAGGGAGGTGGAGATGAGCTGAAGATAGTGAGGTCGTATGCCGATGCGCTGCTGGAGCACGGACGAGACAAATACGGAACGGAGCATTCTCCGCTAATCGCCTCAGCACTCGACCGGCAGACACTGTCCTTGCTGCAGTTCAGCGGCAAGCCCAAAAGAATGGAAGGTATCCGCAACGGGGACCGGATGCTGAGCGGGGCCAACCCGATGCACGACCAGGACGTTTATCAGGTACTGTATGCGCTGACGGAGCTGACTGGCCAGAGGCGTTATGCGAAAGAGGCCGACAAGACCCTGAAGTGGTTCTTCGAGCACTGCCAAAGCCCTGTGACGGGTCTTATGACGTGGGGCGAGCACATAGGCTGGGGCTTCAGGAAGGAAACAATTGTTTATGCGAGGGGTGACAATCACGAGTTTTTCGGGGCGTGGGTGCTGTGGGACCGGGCGTTTGCGCTGGCACCGAAGGCGTGTGAGAGGTTTGCGCTTGGTTTGTGGGAGCACCAGGTTCATGACCACGAGACGGGGGATTTTTCGCGTCATGCCGCGTGGGAGAAGCACCGCACGGGGACGCACAACGGCTATCCCCGGCACGGTGGGTTTTACATCGCAACGTGGGCACAAGCATACGAGCGCAGCAAGAAGGATGTCTTCCTCAAAGCGATAGAGACGTTAGTGGACCATTATAACAATAACAGCAGCCCGCAGACTGGCGCGATTCCGTGCTCGATAAATCCGAGCCGGATAACGATTATGTGGCCGGAGAGCAATTTGTCATTAGCGATTGATTTGTGGGATGCCGCCGAGAAGGTTCCTGCGAAGCTGGCGGAGAAGATGCGTAGGCGGGCGCTGCAGACGGACCAGATTTATCTGAGTCTGAAACACGATTTCGGTCCGACCGGGAAAGGCTTTGTTGCCGGCGCGAACGTTCATACGCTTGAACGCCTTGCCGAGGGGGCCTGGACCGATACGGCTGTGTGGGCTACGAGCTACGGCAATTCTACGGACGCGAAGATTGCAATGCTGTGCTACCTGCGTTATAAGCAAGTCAAGAGGGACGGGTACAGGGACTTGACACTTAATGCGGCTGGACGATACCTTTACAGCGAGCCGGATACAAAAATCACGCTGTACCCGGGGCCGGTGGCGGATGCAATTTTTCTGATGCTTGCTTGTTATGAACTGACGGGGCAAGAGTTTTATCTGGACAGGGCTGAGCATTTTGCCCAGCGGGCAGTTGGGGTTTTCTTTGACGACAGCTCGGCATTACCCAAGGCCAGCTCGAGGGACAACCAGTATGAGACCCTTACGGGCAGCGATGACCTGATGGCAGCGCTTCTGAAACTGTGGGCAGTAAAGAATCGGCCTAATGTTAAAATCCCCATAGAGTATAACAGCCGGTAAGGACATAGAGAAGCAGGGCGTGAGAGGTATGGCGAACGGGTTTTGTTCAGACGGTCCAATGCTGCCTGCGGATATTGTTCTTGCTCCGGCGTGGTGGTTCCACAATGAAGGTATAACGTTCGAGGAGGATTTTTTCTACAATCCGGCCAGGCGAGTTGAGGCCGAGAGGCAGATGGAAAAGGCTTTGTACGAACGGTGGGGAAGATTCGGGCTCGGGGAGAATAAGGATACGAACCTGCCGGTTGTGGGTGCTGTTCACCTCGCGGTCGGCTTTCTGCTAAGTGAGATGTTGGGCTGCCGAGTGGAGTACAAGGAGGATTCGCCGCCGTTAGTGATTTGCCGTGAACTGAAGGAGCTGGAAATATCGGCTGAGGCGGCATTTGAGAGCAGCGCTTACAAAAGGTTCGAGGAATTGGCAGAAGCCCTAAGGAAAAAATACGGATATATAACCGGTGACGTGAACTGGGGGGGGATTTTGAATATCGCGCTGGACGTTCGCGGGCAGAATCTGTTTACGGACTTTTTTGACAGGGCTGATGATGTTGAAGGGTTTCTCAGCGAGATTGCCAGGGTTATCGAAAGGTTCACAAAGGGCCTGAGCAAGGAGACCGGTTCTACATCCGTCAGTGTCAACAGAAACGTCCGTCATCTTGAGCCGGCGGTGTTTTTGCACAGCGAGTGCTCGCACACGATGATTTCGGTTGATGATTACAGGAAGTTTCTTTTTGAGTTTGACGCCGAATGGAGCAGCAAATACAGGCCTTTTGGCATTCACTTCTGCGGCAAAGACCCGCATCGCTACGCCGAGGCCTTTGCGGAACTACCCCACCTGGATTTTCTGGACGTTGGGTGGGGCGGCGATGTAGCGGAGCTTCGCAAGGAACTTCCCGACACATTCCTGAACGTTCGACTGAGTCCTGTGGAAATCATAGAGCAGAGCGCCGAGGAAATAGAAGAGACGATTCGGCGTCTGGTTGGCGAATCGGGCGATGCTCAACTTACAGGTGTGTGCTGCATCAATATGGATGAAAAAGTGGCGGACGAAAAGATTGACGCCATTTTTGAGACGGTTGCAGCACTTCGAGAAGAGCACAGGCAAAGCTGATTGTTGTGCAGTTGTTTGAACAGGGTCGGTTGAGACTTTTCGAGAGGGCAATTTTGTAAGAGGGTTGAAATTCGGGGTGTTCTACGATAAACTGCCGGATTGTTGAACCGTGCTAACCTATAAGGGGCTAAAATAGTTGAAAGGTGAACAGGATGGATTCGAAGCCGAATGCGATTGTGGCACAGTCGGGAGGGCCTACGGCGGTAATCAATTCGAGTGCCTGCGGCGTTATCGAGGAGGCGATGAGCTGCGGGAAAATCGGGAAGGTCTTCGGTGCGACCAACGGCATATTAGGGGTACTAAAGGAAGAGCTGTTCGATATTTCGGCTGAGAAGCCGGAAACAATCGAGGGGCTGAAGCAGACACCGGCAGCAGCTATCGGCTCGTGCAGGTACAAGTTAAAATCGTTAGAGGATTCGAGAGGCGACTATGAAAGAATACTCGATGTGTTCAAGGCCCATGATATTCACTACTTTTTCTATGCCGGCGGGAATGATTCGATGGATACGGCTGACAAGGTCAATAAGCTGGCTGCGGAAAGCGGGCAGAGTTTAGTGTGTATGGGGGTGCCCAAGACGGTGGATAACGACCTTGCATGCACCGACCATTGCCCCGGGTACGGCAGTGTGGCAAAATACGTGGCGACGTGCGCGATGGAGGCAGGCAGAGACACCGAGGCGCTTTATACGCACGATACATGTACGATTCTGGAGGTGATGGGCAGAAACGCCGGGTGGATAGCGGCAGCAACAGGCCTGGCACATCGGTCTCCTGAGGACGCACCGCATCTTATATATGTGCCCGAGGCGGCCTTTTCATTCGATAAACTTGTGAGCGACGTAAAAGAAGTGCTCAAAGAGTTAGGCATGGTATTTATTGTGGCGGGCGAAGGACTCAAAGACGAAAGCGGCAACTATGTGACGACTGCGACCGGTGCATTCAGCAAAGACAGCTTCGGGCATATTCAGTTGGGCGGCGTTGGCGATATGCTCAAGGCGGTGATTGAAAAAGAAGTTGGCATAAAGGCCCGGTTCAATAAGTTAGGCACAAATCAGCGAAGCGCGATGCACTGTGCCTCGCTTACCGATGTTAACGAGGCTTATATGTGCGGGCGGGCGGCTGTTAAGGCGGCTGTGGCCGGCGAAAACGGCAAGATGGTGACACTGGTTCGTGAAGAAGGCCCCGAATACAAATGCAGGACGGGATTAGCTGAGCTCAGCGACGTAGCCAACGGAGAGAAAAAGGTGCCGAAGGAATACATAAATGACAGGGGTAACGGCGTGACCGAGGCGATGCTCGATTATGTCCGGCCGCTGGTAATGGGCGAGGCGCCCGTCAGGATGGGAGCGGATGGTCTGCCGGTGTTTATGAGATTTGAACGCAGAGCACTGCAAAAAAAACTCGCCGCTTATATGTAGCAGCATCGAAGAAAATAGCAGGCGATGTGAATCCAGGAGCCGGCCGATTTGTCAGGCTCAGGAAAGACAGTATGAAAAGCTGGAACTTTGGAATAATTGGCGCCGGCGTAATTGCGGATTTTCACGCAAGGGCCATTAGCGATATAGCACAGGCGAAATTGGCTGGTTTCTGCGACGGCGGCTCCGGTCGAGCCAGGAAATTGGCAGACAAATACTCATGCCGGGCGTTTGCAGACTACAAAGAGATGGTGCAGAGCGACGAAATAGACATTGTTACCATCGCCACGCCCAGCGGATTTCATCTGGAGCCGTCAGTGGCGGCGGCTGAGGCAGGCAAACACGTAATATGCGAAAAGCCGCTGGAGGTTACCTTAGAGCGGGTTGATGCGATGATAGAGGCCCATCAAAAAGCAGGTACTGCCTTAGGAGGTGTATTTCAAAATCGATTCAATGATGCAATAGCACCTTTGAAGGAGGCGATAGATTCGGGGCGGTTCGGCGTGATTACGTACGCGGGGGTATATGTTCCCTGGTGGCGGGGCAACGAGTACTATGAAGATTCGTGGCACGGCAGTTGGAAATTGGATGGAGGCGGGGCGCTGATAAATCAGTCGATTCACATGGTAGATTTGCTGTGCTACCTGATGGCGCCGGTGGAGGCGGTTCAGGCCTTTACGGAGAAATTGGGACACCCGCAGATAGAGAGCGAAGATACATCGGTTGCGGTCCTGCGTTTTGGCAACGGCGCTTTGGGGATTATCTACGGCACGACGGCCTCATATCCGGGACAACTGAAGCGGCTCGAAATCACCGGCACGGAGGGCACGGTTGTTTATTTAGAGGACAGTTTCACGGTTTGGCAGTTTGCGGATGAAAGGGCTGAGGACGAACAAATCCGTCGGCAATTCAGCCAGTCGAAGGGTACGGGCGGGGCGTCTGACCCAGCGGCAATATCGTACCAAGGACACTGCCGGAATTTTCAGGCGTTTATCAATGCCCTCGACAGCGGGAGCGATTTTTGTATAGACGGCGCCGAGGCCCGCAAGACAGTTGAAGTGGTGCTGGCAGTATATAAATCAGCCAAAGAACAAAGGCTGATTAAACTGGATTGATTTGCAGGCGTTGAGCAAGTTTTGACTTTTGGAAAGGACAGCGAAGACATGATTTTAGAGAAATACTCATTTGGAATTGGGGACAGGTTCGGGCGAGAAGGTAAGGCCCAGCTGCAGGCCGTTAAAAAGGCAAAGAATGACGGCATTGACATTACTCCGGTCTGGAACAAGTCGCACCGTGAGCATACAATTATCGGGACCGGCCCTGGTGACGTGCGCATCGAGGCCGACGAAGCGGTGCAGGCATTAGGGTGGGCTCATTCCTATCGAGTGGATGCAGACCATATCGGGCTGAAAAACGTTGACTTGTTTATTGAGTCGAGCGATTTCTTTACGCTGGACGTTGCCGATTTTATTGGCCAGGCCGCAGATGAAAAGCAGGTAAGTGCTTTCGTGAATAAATACAAGAAGTACAGTGGCTCTGTGGCGATACCCGGAATCGGTGAGGCTTTGGAAATCAGCGAGGGACAGATTGAAGCTATCGCACGCAAGTTTCTGCTGGCAATTAATGAAGCGGGGCGAATCTGGCGGCATATAGAATCAGCCAAAGGCGCCGGTAACTTTATCACCGAAGTTTCGATGGATGAGACCGACCAGCCGCAGACGCCGGCGGAGATGTTTTTTATTCTTGCCGCCATTGCGGAAGCTGGTATTGAGGCCCAGACGATAGCTCCGAAATTCACGGGGCGTTTCAACAAGGGCGTTGATTATGTTGGTGACGTCGGTCGGTTTGCGAAAGAGTTCGAAGCGGACTTGGCGGTCATCGCTTTTGCGGTCAAGGAATTCGGGCTGCCGGAGAATCTGAAATTAAGCGTGCACTCGGGTAGTGACAAGTTTTCAATTTATACCTCCATCAACAAGGCACTGAAGAAATTCGATGCGGGCCTTCATATAAAGACAGCCGGGACAACGTGGCTGGAGGAACTTATCGGGCTGGCATTGGGCGGGGGTGAGGGGCTTGCCATCGCGAAGGAGGTTTACGCCAAGGCATTGGGGCGATTCGATGAACTGTGCGGCCCATACGCTACGGTTATCGATATTGATAATGAGGAGCTTCCCAGGCCGGCGGTTGTTGAGCAATGGAGCGGCGAAGAATATGCTGATGCGCTGCGGCACGACCAATCGTGCGAGAAGTATAACCCGCATTTCCGGCAGCTTCTGCACGTGGGGTACAAAATTGCCGCTGAAATGGGCGACGATTTTTTGAATGCGCTGGACAAATTCGAGGAGACGATAGCACAAAACGTGACGGAAAATATCTACGAGCGGCACATAAAACCCATCTTTATGGCGTAAGAGGCCGGCCCCGTTAGAAAGCCGCACCGAAGCTGCGCCGGTCCCCATTGCCAACTCGCTTCTAACGGGGCGGGCAAAGACATAAGATTTGGATAAGGACGGTATAAAAATGAACGAATTATTCGACGTGGACGGGAAAGTAATAGTGATTACCGGAGCGGGCGGTGTTCTGTGCGGCGGAATGGCGCGGGCGCTCGGCGGGGCCGGAGCGAAAGTGGCGGCGTGGGATGTGATTGAGCCGGCGGCGCAAAAGGTAGCGGATGAAATCAACAGCAATGGTGGAACGGCGATTGCGGTCAAATGCGACGTCCTGGATAAAGCGAGCCTTGCTGAGGCTAAAGAGAAAACCGTAAGCGAGCTTGGCGAGATTGATATATTGGTCAACGGCGCCGGCGGCAATAAGAAGGAAGCGACCACCTCAGATGATTTGTCGTTTTTCGATTTGCCCGCGGAGGCGGTTCGATTCGTTTTCGATTTGAACTTCATCGGCACTTTTCTTACGACACAGGTAGTTGCCAAAGATATGGTCGAGAGGGGCGAGGGGACAATACTGAATATTTCGAGTATGGCTTCCCTGTGCCCTTTGACGAGGGTAATGGGCTACTCGGCGGCCAAGGCGGCTGTAAACAATTTTACACAATGGCTCGCGGTGCATATATGTCAGAACTATTCCAAAGACATCCGCGTAAATGCGATTGCGCCGGGGTTTCTGCTGACCGAACAAAACCGGTTCCTCTTAACCGATGAGAAAAGCGGGGACTTGACGGCCCGCGGGAAACTGATTATCGAACACACGCCGATGGGGCGATTCGGTGAGCCGGAAGAGCTTGTCGGAACGGTTATGTGGCTGCTGAGTGATGCGGCAAAATTTGTTACGGGCATTGTCGTACCTATCGACGGTGGATTTTCAGCATTTAGCGGCGTCTAATGAGAAACAGAAATGATTGAGCGAGGAAGGAAAAATGGCAGATATTGACCCGGCAAAACCATTGAAGGAGATGAAGCCGAGGAAGGATTTCTTCGTCGGTATTGATTCGGACGGCTGCGCATTCGATACGATGGGGATTAAGCAAAGGGAATGTTTTTGCCCGTGGCTGATTGGCTACTTTGGCTTGCAGCCGGTCGCTCTTGCGGCGCGTCAGTGCAAAGAGTTTGCCGATTTGTTTTCCAAGACGCGAGGTGCCAACCGGCATAAGACAACGAAGCGAATTCTAACCGAGCTTCTGCCGTCACATCCGATGGTGAAGGCCCGGGATTTTAAGGTCCCGCAGTTTCCGCACTATTTCTCGTGGATAGATTCTCCGGAGAGTCTGCTCAGCAACGAGGGTCTTGAGCGGTCAGTTTCCGCTGCCCGGACTGCAGAAGCAAAGGCGGAACTTGAACTTGCGCTTTCGTGGAGCAGGCGGGTTAACGAGGCTATCGCGGATATTGTCAAGGACATGCCGCCGTTTCCGTATGTGCGTGAGAGTCTGGAAAAAATCGTACCGTTAGCCGACGTTGTTGTGGTCTCAGCCACCCCTTGTGAGGCTCTTATGCGCGAGTGGGAAGAGCACGACATTGCCAGGTATGCGCGGGTTATTGCCGGCCAGGAGATGGGCAAAAAAGCTGAGCACCTCAACTACGCAGCGAAAGGCAAATACGAGAAGAATCACATTCTTATGGTCGGTGACGCACCGGGTGACATGAAGGCGGCGAAGGCAAATGATGCCTTGTTTTATCCGGTTAATCCCGGCAGCGAGGCTGAATCATGGAAAAGATTCTGCGAGGAAGGCTTTGATAAATTTATAAACGGCGAATACGCAGGTGAATACGAAGAAAAGGTGATTGCCGAGTTCGATGCGTGCCTGCCTGAGAAGCCGCCGTGGGAGGCGTAAGCGGGTGTTACTTTATGCACGTGGAAACGAAAACGAGCAGCTGAGCAAGCAAGACCTTAAGCAGGGCCTGTGTGCGGCGCTTGACAAGCTCGGTGCGAGAAAGAAGGTTCTGGCAGTTCCACCCGATTTTACACGGTACCATTCCCGTGCCGGAGAGATGACATCCGTCGCGTGGGATTATTACGGGAAAAGCCTGACGGATATTCTTCCGGCATTAGGTACTCATGCCCCTATGACGAAAACCGAAATAAGACGGATGTTTGGTGACATACCTTTGGAATTGTTCAGGGAGCATAACTGGCGGACGGGGCCGGCAAAGCTTGGGGAAGTACCCTGCGAATTCATTCGCGAAGTATCAGAAGGCCGGGTTGACTTCAGTTGGCCTGCCCAGGTAAATCGTATCCTTGTTGACGGCGGCTTTGACCTTATATTGTCGATAGGTCAGGTTGTGCCCCACGAGGTGAGCGGGATGGCCAACTACAATAAGAACATTTTTGTTGGTACCGGCGGGGCCGACGGCATCAATAAAAGCCATTTTCTCGGGGCTGCTTACGGAATGGAAAGGATAATGGGACGTGCCGACAATCCCGTAAGGCAGGTTCTTAATTACGCCACCGACCATTTCGCAAAAGAGATGCCGATTGTGTATGTGCTGACGGTGATTGGCACGGCTGAAGATGGAGCTACCAGGACGCGAGGCCTGTTTATCGGAGATGATATTCAGTGTTTTAACCTTGCAGCAGAATTGTCGGTCAAAGTCAATCTTGAAATGCTTGACAGGCCATTGAGAAAGGCGGTAGTTTACCTGGACCCGGGTGAATATAAGAGCACGTGGTTAGGCAACAAGAGTATCTATCGCACCCGTATGGCAATGGCCGACGAAGGCGAGCTGATTGTTTTGGCGCCCGGAGTGAGCCAGTTCGGCGAGGATGCGGAAATCGACCGACTTATAAGGAAATACGGCTACGTGGGGACGAACCGCGTGCTCGAGGCGGTAGAGAAATATGATGATATTAAGAACAATCTCAGCGCTGCCGCCCACCTGATACACGGCTCGAGCGAAAATCGGTTTAGCATCACCTATTGTCCCGGGAAGTTGAGCCGGGAGCAAATCGAGGCGGTGAACTTCAGATATGCGTCTCTGCCGGAGATGACAAAACGATACGACCCGAAAAAACTTCAGAACGGATTTAACAGGCTCGTTCGCGGAGAGGAAGTCTATTTTATTTCCAACCCTGGGATGGGTTTGTGGGCGTTTAAGGGAAGGTTTGACAACCAGGCATAGAGTGTTAATTAAGCTGGGAAGGAGTAATTAGAAATGGCAAAGGCGGATATCGGGCTTATCGGGCTGGCGTTTATGGGTGAGAACCTGATATTAAATATGGAAAGCAGGGGCTTTACGGTTGCCTGCTTCAATCGGACCGTCTCGAAGGTGGACAATTTCATCGATGGTCGCGCCAAAGATAAAAACATCATCGGCTGTCACTCTATCGAAGAACTGGTGCAGAATATCAAGAGACCTCGCAAGGTAATGCTGATGGTCAAGGCCGGCGCGGCGGTCGACGCATTTATCGAGAAGCTGCTGCCGCACCTGGATGACGGTGACATTATCATCGACGGCGGCAATAGTCATTTTCCTGATACAATTCGTCGGACGGAGTATGTCGAAAGCAAGGGAAAACTCTATATCGGCACGGGTGTATCGGGCGGCGAAGAGGGCGCGCTGACCGGCCCGTCGATTATGCCGGGCGGCTCGCCGAAGGCGTGGGAAACCGTCAAGCCCATCTTCCAGAAAATCGCGGCGCGTACTGCCGACGGCCAGCCCTGCTGCGAGTGGGTCGGTGAAAATGGAGCGGGGCACTTCGTGAAGATGGTGCACAACGGTATCGAGTACGGCGATATGCAGATGATATGCGAGAGCTATCAGATGATGAAAGAGGGACTGGGCCTGACTAATGAGCAGATGCACGAGGTGTTCGCCGAGTGGAATAAAGGCGAGCTGAACTCCTACCTGATAGAAATAACCCGCGACATTCTGGCATATAAAGATGCAGATGGTAATGCGGTTATTGACCTTATCCTCGACACCGCGGGCCAGAAGGGTACGGGTAAATGGGCAGGTATCTCGGCGCTGAATCTTGGTCAACCTCTGACTCTTATAGGCGAGGCGGTTTTTGCGAGGTGCCTGTCGGCGCTGAAAGAAGAGCGTGTGGCGGCGGCCGAAATTCTGACGGGTCCCGGGCCGCGGTTTTCCGGTGAGAAAGAGGCGTTTATCAATGACTTGCGTCAGGCCCTGTATGCGTCGAAAATCGTCAGCTACGCCCAGGGCTACCAGCTTATGCGCGCCGCAGCGAAAGAATATAAATGGAACCTGAACAACGGCGGTATCGCCCTGATGTGGCGAGGCGGATGCATTATTCGGTCGGTATTCTTGGGCAAGATAAAGGAGGCCTTTGATAAAAACCCGGGTTTGGTAAATCTTTTGTTAGACCCATTCTTCAAAGAAGCGGTCGAAAAGGCGCAGGAGGCCTGGCGACGTGTTGTTACTACGGCGGTGGAGATGGGTATTGCAATGCCCGCTATGACGTCGGCGCTGTGCTACTATGACGGCTACCGCAGCGGGCGGCTGCCGGCGAATTTATTGCAGGCCCAGCGAGATTACTTCGGCGCACACACTTATGAGCGAGTGGACAAGGCACGAGGCGAATTCTTCCACACGAACTGGACGGGCCACGGCGGCGAAACATCCGCCTCAACATACACGGCATAAAGGCATAAGAGTACAAGGATTCAGCCAATGGCGAGTGAATTTATGACGGAAGATTTTCTTCTGCAGACGGAAACCGCCAGGATTCTCTACCACGAATATGCGGAAAAGATGCCTATCTACGACTATCACTGCCATTTACCGGCTGAGCAGATAGCCAACGACCATCAGTTCGACAACCTTACTCAAATCTGGCTGTACGGCGACCATTATAAATGGCGAGCGATGAGGGCCAACGGCATTGCGGAAAAATACATTACCGGCGATGCAGGCGATTATGAGAAATTCGAGAAATGGGCGGCGACAGTGCCCTACTGCCTGCGAAATCCGCTCTACCACTGGACACACCTGGAACTAAAGCGTTATTTCGGAATCAGTGAGCTGCTGAACGCGGAGACCGCAAGGCAAATCTACGAGACCTGCAGCGAGCTGTTGAGGACGCCGGAATTTACCGTTCGCAATTTAATGCGTAAAATGAATGTTAAGCTGGTTTGCACGACCGAAGAGCCGTTAGACAATCTGCAGCATCACAAGAAGATTCGAGCTGACGGTTTTGAGATTGCGGTACACGCAGCGTGGCGGCCCGACAAGGCAATGGCGGTTGAAGACGTGTCGGCACTAAACATGTGGATTGATAAGCTCAGCGAAGCGGCGGATATGGAGGTCAATGATTATACGAGCTATCTCGAAGCGCTGCGGAAACGCCACGACTATTTTCATCAAAACAGCTGCCGACTGAGCGACCACGGGCTGGAAACGGCGTATGCGGATACATTTACCGAAAGCGAAATCAAGGCTATCTTCAATAAGATAAGAGGCGGTAAGCAGTTAGACGTTTTGGAGCAGACGAAGTTCAAATCGGCGATGATGATTGAATTTGCTATTATGGATTATGACTGCGGCTGGGTTCAGCAGCTTCATCTCGGTGCCCTTAGAAACACCAATACGACGATGTTAGCCGCTGCCGGGGCTGACTGCGGTTTCGACTCTATCGGAGATTTCGAGATAGCCAAACCGTTAGGAAGATTTCTCGACAGGCTTAATAGTATTAACAAGCTGCCGAAGACAATCCTGTACAACCTTAATCCGGGCGACAACGAAGTTGTTGCGACGATGGTCGGCAATTTTCAGCGATGTCCGGCGCCGGGCAAGATGCAGTTCGGCTCGGCCTGGTGGTTCCTCGACCAAAAAGACGGCATCGAAAAACAGATAAATGCGCTTTCGGCGTTGGGGCTGCTAAGCCGTTTCGTTGGTATGCTGACAGACTCGCGCAGCTTTTTATCGTATCCGAGACATGAGTACTTCCGTAGAATTCTTTGCAATACTCTGGGCAATGATGTGGAGACCGGAGAGGTGCCTAACGACATGAAACTTCTGGCTGCAATGGTGGAGGGAATCTGTTTTAATAACGCCAAAGACTATTTTCCAATGGAAATGGGGAGCGCAATATAGATTTAAGGAGAAGCCGAATGTCCTGCAAAGCGAAGATAATTTCGCGTCGCAAATTTTTAGCGTGGAGCATACAAACCGCCGCCGGTGCACTCGCAGGTACAACTCTTAGCTCGTGCAGCGGCCTGCGGAGGCGGCCAGGCTCGAAAATGCGTTTCGGCCTGGTTACTTACCTGTGGGGTAAGGACTGGGACCTGCCGATGCTTATCGCCAACTGTGAAAAAAGCAAAGTGTTAGGGGTCGAACTTCGCACCACACACGCCCACGGTGTGGAACCCAGCATCAGCGGTCAGCAGCGTAAGGAGGTCAGGAAACGCTTCAAGGCCAGTCCGGTCGTGCTGGTGGGGCTTGGTTCCAACGAGCGTTTCGACGACCCGGACCCGGATAAACTTGCCAAGGCTATCGAGCCGACTAAGGCCTTCGTCAAGCTCAGTGATGATGGCGGCGGCAGCGGCGTGAAGGTAAAACCGAACAGCTTTCACAAAGGCGGGCCGCGTGAAAAAACGATTGAGCAGATAGGGCGGTCGCTGAACGTTGTCGGAAAGTTCGCAGCGGATTACGGCCAGCAGATTCGCCTCGAAGTACACGGTCAGTGTGCGGAACTTCCGACAATCAAAGCCATCATGGATATTGCCGACAACCCAAGTGTTGGGGTCTGCTGGAATTCCAATAGACAGGACCTGTCAGGCGAGGGCCTTGAGTATAATTTCGACCTAGTCAAGGACCGGTTCGGTGACACCACGCACGTGCGAGAGCTTAACAGCAGCGACTATCCCTACCAGCATCTCATAAACTTGTTCGTGCGGATGGACTACAAGGGTTGGCTTCTGCTGGAAGCAATAAGCAAACCGAAGGACCGCGTCGCCGCCCTGGCGGAGCAGCGCGAGCTGTTTGCGCAAATGGTCGCGAAAACGAGGGTCTAAATTATGAGGTAAGCGAATATGAAAAGGCGCGATTGTTTAGTCTTACGAACGGTAATTGTCTTGTTGGTGTTGTTCGGCGTGGCATACGCAGGGCAGGCAAAAGAAGCCTGCGCCGAGAGAAAACACGAGATGATTTATTCCAGGCGTGTCTCGCGACACGAACCTGAAACCCAGGCCGCCCAGCACTGGGACCAGGCTATGCCCACAGGTAACGGTCGTGTCGGCGCACTGGTCTTCGGCAACATTCAAAACGAAACTATCATCCTGAACGCAGATTCTCTGTTCATAACCACTCGCAAACCCCATTTGCCGGACGTTTCCGGGCACCTTCCGAAAATACGAGAGCTGATAGCTCAAGGCCAATACGAGCAGGCAGGGCGATACTTTCAAGACAGAACGGATATAAAGTATGACCATCAAGGGTCGGACTCGTTCCATCCGGCCTTCAATGTTACGGTCGATATGCCGTTTGCCGGCAAGATTAGCGATGTGCGGCGTGCGGTCGACTTCGAGACAGGCGAGGTATCTGTAAGATGGAAGCACTCAGATGTTACATACGAGCGTAAGCTGTTTGTCTCCCGTAAAGACGACGTTGTAGTTATGAAGATAGGTGCATCAAAACCGGCAATGATAACGTGCAAGGTCGGCCTGCTGCCGACGGGTCTGAAACGCTGCGAACTCAGGGACGGCAAAAATGTCCGTGTGCCACGGTTTCCGATGGGACGGGTGGCTAAAATCAGACTTAAGGAAGTTCCAATAACCTATAATGTCTCAGCCGACAAAAGTCAGCTTGTGCTTGTTGGAAAATATGACGTCGGTGGAAAATATCATATGGTCGGCGGGGATGAGTACGGCGGCAGTGCACTGGTCGCCGTGAAGGGGGGCAGGGGCCAAACAAAAGACCTGCAGGTAAGCACAACACATGCAGACGAAGTGCTGGTCATCATTAAACTATTCACCAACGAAAAAGGCGGCCCTGCAGTGAAACGGTTGGCCGAGCAGCTTGAGCAATTGCCTGCCGATTATGACGAACTGCTGAAGCGCCATATTACCTTGCACCGAGAGCTTTTTTTGCGTGTACGGCTGGACCTCGGTGGGCGGGAAAAGAACCGTGGTCTGCCAAACGAGAAATTAGTCAACGAAGCAAATCACGGCCAGGCTATGAACGCGCTGCTGGAGAAGATGTTCGACTTCGGCAGATATGGGCTCATTTGCAGCAGCGGTACCGAAGGTCTTCCGGCCAATCTTCAGGGCATCTGGGGCGGCGAATACGGCCCGCCCTGGGCGGCGGACTACCACAACGATATAAACATTCAGATGAACTATTTTCAGGCGCTGCCCGGCAATATGTCCGAGATTACGCTGCCATACTTTGACTATTACGAATCGATGCTGGCCGATTTTCGCACCAACGCGCGAAACATCGCCGGCTGTCGGGGCATACTGGCCTCACTGTCAGGCACAACACACGGCGTGGCGGGTCTGGGTTGGAGCTATTGGACGGCGGGCGGCGGGTGGCTGGCACAACTTTTCTACGACTACTGGCTGTTTACCGGCGACCGTGATTTTCTCGAGAAGCGGGCCGTGCCTTTTATGAAGGAAGTTGCCCTGTTCTATGAGGATTTCCTGGTCGAAGGCGCGGACGGGAGATACATCTTCAGCCCGTCCTTTTCTCCCGAGAACACTCCTCGCAATACGAAAAACCTCTGCACGGTCAACGCCACGATGGATATCGCCGTTGCGCGGGAGGTGCTGAGTAACCTCTGTGAGGGCTGCGAAGTGTTAGGCATCGAAAAGGCCGGTGTTGCGCGTTGGCGCAAGATGCTGACCAAGCTGCCGCCCTATTTGATTAACGAAGACGGCGCCTTGAAGGAATGGTCGCATCCGGATTTCGAGGATAATTACGAACATCGTCATTTCTCATATCTGTATCCGGTTTTCCAGGGTCTGGAGGTGACGCGGTGGCGTAAACCGAAGCTTTTCCAGGCGTGCCGGGTCGCGATGGCCAAGAAAATGAGCGAATTGGAGTATGCGTGTGCCTGGTCGTACGTTTTGGCGACGTGCATATTTGCCCGCCTGGAACAGCCGGAGGATGCGTTGAAAGCATTAGAGGTAATTGCGCGGGGCTATGTGCTGCCCAACTTTTTTACAACGCTGTGGCTATACCACCATCGACCGCCGATGATGCAGTTCGAGGCTGCCAGCGGGATACCGGCGGCGATAATGGAGATGCTGCTGTTCTCTGAGCCTGGGACTATAAAGCTGCTTCCGGCCTTGCCGCAGGCCTGGGCTAAGGGCCATATCAAAGGCCTTCGTGCGCGTGGCGGCTTTGAGGTGGACATCTATTGGCAGGACGGCAAACTCACCAAGGCTGTGATTCGCTCGCTGCTCGGCAATAGCTGCAAGGTTCGGTACGGAGAAAAGATGGTTGAACTAAAAACCGAGGCGGGCAGAAGCTATCAGTTCGACAGCAACCTCAAATCTCTCTAATGGTCCGCGTGCATTGTCTTATGTTTGGCGGGCCCGGCGTGGCGAGGCGTCAATCTGTGTAGATTTTTCCTTCCCGATAATCTCGCCAGGCCGGCTCAAAAGCCTTTCCGTCAGGCGCAGCTTTCCTCAGAGGAATGCTTTCGCCGGTGAACAAATCAGCCGCAAGCGGGTCATATCGGATTCGCAAAATGGAATTTCTTAATGCTTTGTTCTCCGGCTTAAACTTGAGTGGGCGGTGCGTTGCTTTGTTAATTATGTCGGGATGTATCTGGATACCATCGTCGCCGAGAACAAGATGGGAACCGCGGGAACCGCGGGAACCGCCGCCCTGACCGAGCAATTCAACAATCGCCTTCAGGTACGCAACGCTGGTCAAAGCGAGGCACTCGGCCTGGACAGCAGTTACGATGTCTTTTGGGGTTTTCGATTTCAGGCCAAGCTGTTGTATGCTCTTGTAAAGCTCAACGGCTTGCCTGAGGTCCCGGCGGGCATCTTCTAATTGTCTGATATGCGCCGCTGATGCGGTCATTCGATTCTGAACGGTTTCCATTACCTCGGTGGGCTGCAAACCTGACGCAGTTTTGTACCTGTCGAGCGTGGTGATGAAGTCCGTAATCCGGCGGTCGAGCTCGGGCTGGGCATCTGAATAATCCGGCAGGTCCAAGCCATACACATTCGCGATGTACTCTGCGGCACGCAGGCCGCCCGTCTGGCCGGCGTTAAGCGCTGAGCCACCCGGTCGCTTGACGCCGTGTGTTCCTGCCATTTCGCCTATCACAAAAGTCTGCGGTATCTCGGATTGCCACCATTTGTCGACAGCGAAGCCGCCGTTATTGTGCTGGGCACAAACGGCAATTTCAAGCGGCTCGGAATATAAATCAATGCCGTTGTCCTTGTAAATCTCGATAGCCAGCGGATTCATGTGGGCCAGGCGTTCTATCGGTGTGCGTTGAAGTGCGCCGGCCTTTTCCAGATACTCGCGTGCTTCGGCCTCAAGAGCTTCAATGGCGAACCGTTGCATTGAATTGCTGCCAATTGGATTGCTGCGAAAGTCCATAAAGACCCGCCTGCCCTTTTGCGTCTCGTTGAAGACAAGCACGTCGAGCAATGAAGACTGCGCGTTTTCTATGCGCTGGGGGTCAAAAGGCCATTGATAGCCTTTGAGAAATATGTTTGTGGCCATCCTGCTCATCGCAGGGAAAAAATCGGTGAGAAATTCGCGAGCATCAGTTCCATCGCCGTCGGTGCTGAATATTCGTGGAACGGCCTGCATATAGGTGCCGGATACATTCCATCGAAACTTTATACTCGCCAGTCCGAACTGTGACTCGGTGAGGTTTTCGCAAGCCAGGCCTGCCTTGAGTGCGATGCCGTGGATGCCAAACTGGCCTTTCGGGTAAACGCTGGACTTGTAAAGCTCGCCTGGCCCGCCGGCTGCCAAAACGAGGTTGGCACAGTAAAAAACGTTTATCGCATAGTCGTTTTTGTCAACGGCTTTTGTATCGATAGCAACCACACCGGCAATCCTTTTCTGGTCGCCCTGACCACACGTTATCAAGTCAGCAACCTCGATATGGTCGTATATTTTGATGCCATAGCGCTCGACCTGCCTTTGAAGGCATTCGCACATAAATCTGCTTGTTTTCGGCCCGGCGGACGTGGCCCGCTCGTAAGGGTCGTTATCCGTCTTATAGCCGATATAGCTGCCCATAGCGTCGTGGGGAAACGGCACTCCAAGCTGAACCAGGTGATAGAATTCGCGAAGTGAGCCTATCGCCTCAGCCAGCGCCAAATCGCCGTGACAGCATCCCGCAGCGGTCAGGGTTTTCGCGAACTCTTCGGCGCTGTCGGCCATCTCGCAACTGGTACCCATTTTGTAATATGTCTGCTTGTCGGAACCGCTCATGCGGGACGTCCCTAAGGACAACCCTGCTGTTAGCACCGCTATTTTGTTCTGCGGGTCCCTAAAACCCTGGTCGCTTAGAAACTCATATAAGTGTACGGCGCAGTTCATCCCCGCGGCACCTGCTCCGATGATTATCGTGTTGTACCGATGGATAATAACTTCCTGATTGGCTATGTGTATGGTTTCCACTGGTTGCTCAGCCCCTAATTGAGATTAAAGTTTCGGCCGGTAACTCGACTTACCTGCTCTACCGGCGCACTGGCAAAATCGATGTCGGGCCATTTTTCCGCCCTCAGCTTGTCGATTAACTGCTTGACTTTTGTCAACTGTGCAGACAAAAGGTCGTAGTCCTGCCGGTCGATAATCTTCTGCATCACAGGTTTTTCAATCATACTAAATGAGCCGCCCAGCACCAGGATTTCGGCGTTAATGTAGTCTGGAATGTTGGCGGCATTGGTTCCTCCCGTCGGCACAAGGCTGATTGTTTTGTGAATTGCCGGGTCGACAGCTTTAATGTATGCGGGGCCGCCGAGCTGTTTGGCAGGGAAAACCTTACAAAGATTCGCACCTCTGGAAAACTGGGCGAGAATCTCCGTTGGTGTGCTGCATCCCGGTATGATGGCAACGGTGCCGGCAAATTTCTCGTAGCTTTCGTCACTGAAGTTACCTGCCGACACAATATAGCTCGCACCGGCATCTACGACCTGGTCGACTGTGGGCTGCGGGTCCTCGGGATTGGCCTTATTGTAAACACTGAGCATTTCCGGAAAGTCGATTAGACTGGCTGCACCAACGACAAAGTCGGGAAGAGCCCTGCTCAGCCGGGCAATTTTCTCCAAGGGTTTATTGATTCGACAGGTTACTTCCATATTATTAACGCCTGCGTTAATCAGGGCTTCGGCGGTTTTGACTACGTTGAGTTTGTCCTGATTGAAAACGAGGATGAATCCATCTTTTAGTAATGTCGAAACTGTATTTTTGACGTCCATGTTTTGCACTTCAAAGTCTCCTCAAGTGAAAGCCGCCGTCAACGTTAATCACCTGCCCGGTGGAGAAATCGAACCTGCCCTGTGCAACAGCCCCGACAGCCTTGGCAACATCTTCCGGCTGACCCCACCTCTTTATCGGCGTCAGTCCGTCGGCTATCAGTTTATCGTACTTGTCTTTCACAACGCGTGTCATATCAGTTGCTATGATGCCGGGCCTGATTTCAAATACTCCGATGTTATACTGGGCCAATCTATCGGCGTAAAGCTTTGTCATCATACTGACGCCTGCTTTGCTTACGCAGTATTCACCTCGGCCGGGACTGCTGGTGTAGGCTGACATCGAGCTGATGTTGACAATACGCAGAGCGCGCTGCGGGTATTGCTCCGTCTGCTTAATCATCCAGTTAGCGACCATTTGGGTCAAAAAATACGGTCCCTTGAGATTTATCCCAACTACCCTGTCGAAGCTTTTCTCCGTTGCTTCGAGAATATCCGCCCTTTTTGCAGGCGCCACACCTGCGTTGTTGACAAGCATATCACACCTGCCGAATTTACTTTTCGTCAGCTTAACAAGGCGCCTGCGGTCTTTGGCTCTGCTGACATCGCCTCGCAAAATCTCACACCGTGTATTGAGACGCTCAAGCTCCTTTTGAGTTTGCTTTGCTTTGGATTCATCGGGCCGGCCCTTAGCGGTAACGTCAAAATGATTGACCACCAGGTCAAAGCCCAAAGACGCCAGCTCTTTTGCGATGGCTTTTCCAATACCACGGCTTGCTCCTGTAATTAGTGCTACGGGTTTGTCGCTCATTTTCGACTCCTCTGGGGCTTTGCCTCCAACACAGAGACTATTTGAGGCGGTGTGTCCTCAAGCAAGCCATGCTCTTTCTGGTGAACCTTCTGAAGGAACAAATGAAGGATATTATCTCGCTGCCACAGTGTGATGTCGCAGCTCGGCTCCCATTGCGCGACCGACTGGGCGGTCAGGTCCTTGATTTGCCATATTTTCCGCTGTTTATCTTTACTGACCGCTATGGAAACGCGATTGCCGCGTTCAGCGTCACAAAAAACGACATATACTCGGTCGCTTGAGTCCAGCAGGACTTTCGGCCGACACATTGGAAGATACTTAGCGCCACGACCACTAAGCGTGAAGGGTGTTTTGTGTTGACCGACCTGGGCGATTTTCCACTTTTTAGCATCGCAATAAACAAGATAGTACTGCGGGATTTTCTCGCCTGGCTTACGCCAATAAGTTGCGATGTAAGGTTGGCCCTTTGAGTCAACCGCCATTGAACACTGATTTATCAATTCACTTTTCTGTGCTATCGGCCAGACACATTCTGCGCTGTCGGCGGTAATTGGAAGCGTATACTCGGCGCCTGTGGATTTGGTCCATGTTTTACCCGCATCGGGTGACTTTGCGTAGCAGACGTCATGATTTGTTGCGACGTCAGGCGTCTCCCGCCAGCACCATGAGATATGCCAGAGGCCGTTGCTGTCAATGGCTATCCCATTTGTGTAGGCATTACGCCGGCCCTGGCCGTCTATAAGCGGGTGCTGAACAACCGCCCACTTCCGAGTTCTTACGTCATAACGGTTCAGCACGGTATCGCCCCTGCCGGAACCGCCGTCCCGATAAAGAAAGAGCAGGTCACCGTCCGGAAGATTGTAAAACTCCGGATATGTCACTTTCTTCTCCCGCAGGCCGGTCATCGACATCTTGTCGGTTAGCTCCAGGCAGCCGGGACTAACGCCTTGACAATAACGCAGCGGATTACCGTGATGGTCCCAGGACATGTGAAGTACGCCGCTGCCGTCTACGGCGATACTAATGGAATTGTGAGGGTCACGGACATTGCCAGTGCAGCGGGTTTTGCGAATCTCCCAGTTCGTCTCTCCGAGCCTGCGCTTTGCCAGAACAACCCGGGCCTGCTCATCATAAAAGGCCAAATACTGAGTATCGGCGTGCGTTGTTATTGAGCTGCCTCTGAATATAATGGCGTTTATCGAGGTTTTCGCCCAGGCCTTGGCAACGGGCACAATCCGCGGGTTTTCATCGGCCTTACACAGCCAGGCCGGTGACAGGATTGCAAGAAAAGTCAAACAGCATAAGCTCACATGTCTCATTCGCTTGTTTCCTCAAGCTCCTGCAAAAAAAACTCTATTTCTTTCGCCGCCTTCATACCATCAGCGACGGCCTGGACTACGGTCGATGGCCCGCGGACAAGGTCTCCGCCTGCAAAAACGGCCCGTCTTGATGTCCGGCATGAGTCCTGCCTTACTTGAATCAGGCCGTTTTCCAACTCCACACCCGGCAGGAACTCGTCAAGATTCTCCACGGATTTCTGACCTATTGCTTCGACCACAATATCCATATCAAGCTCATAAGCCATTTCCTCAACTGGTTGGGGGCTGCGTCTGCCTGACGCATCCAGTCGGCCCAGCTTAGTCGGACAAACTCTGATACCTTTCAGTTTGCCGGCTTCGCAGTTGAAGTCTAGGAGTTGAGTTAATATGAGAAAATGAACGCCCCTGTTCATCGCCTTGTCGCGCTGGCTGACCCATGCCGGCATTTCCTTAAAGCTTCGGCGGTAAACTACGTATACATCTTCAGCACCCAGACTCTCGGCTGTGATTGCCACGTCGATAGCGGTATTTCCGCCGCCTATCACCGCCACGGACTTGCCTGCGATATCGAGTTTGCCCGTCTCTTTTGCCGCGGCGAGAAATGCCATTGCATCCCATAAGCCGTCGTGATTTTCCCCGCTGGTGACCGACCCCGGCAGGCCAATACTGATAAAGACCGCGTCAAAGCCCTGTTGGATAATCGCATCCAGATTAAATTGCTCGTCCAGCTCCCTGCCAAGCTCTAAAACCATCCTGTCCGCAGGCACGTCTTTGAATACGGCTGTAATCTCATTTTCAAGCGAATGTCCCTGTCGGTCAATGGGAATCACGGATTTTATCATTCCGCCCGGTTCTTTGGCTTTTTCGAATATGGTAACTGTGCAGCCGCTTTCGAGCAGGTTCGCGGCGCATGCCATGCCGGCCGGCCCCGCTCCGATTATTGCCACGGTCCTGCCTGTCGGCTGTTGCGGTATGTGCAGCTTGGACCAACCCTGACTGTTAGCTTTCCGCGCAAGGTACCGTTGTATGGCAGCAATCGGCAAAGGCCCGTCTCCGATAAATCTCTGCAGACAGCCACCCTGGCACTGCTGCTCAACGGGACACAGCCAAGCACAGACCTCCGGAAAGACGTTCGATTCTCTCATTGCCTCGAATGCGGCCCTGTCGTCGCCATCCAGGAACAGTCGGATAAATCTCGATATGTTCATACCCGCCGGACACGCCGCCTGACACGTTGGCTCCTGACACTGGCGACACGCTGAAGCGAGCCTGACCAGGTTATCCCTGTCACTCAATCTGCCGTGTTCGTAAATCGGGCCGTAGACCTCGTTGTCCCGCACTACGCAGCCTACCATCCCGCCGTCGCGCATAATCTGCGTGCACCCGCTGCAGCAAACGCAAACCTTGTCAGGGTCGAGCCGGCCTTTGGTGATAATATCCCTGGCAAAATCAGGATATGCAAAGGCCATCCGTCCGAGTCCGATGATAGTGGCCAGGCCATTTGCCTTGCTTGCGGCGGCCACGTTTGGCAGGAGTGTCCTCAGCCAGCTATAGCCCGTGCCGACGATGGCGATACCGGGAAAGTCTCTTTCAATTTCGCCTGCGAGTCGAATCAATCTGCTCACGCCTGCCAGCGGATGCTCAGGCGAGTCGTAACCTCCGGCTATCGGCTCGTTGAATGGCCTTCCATAGTGCGGGTTAAAGTAAGGATTGGCAATGGTGACATTGATAATCTTCACGCCGCGGGCCTGCAGCAGGGCGATTAATTTCTTCGGCTCGGTTAAATCGGGCTTGGTGTAATCTTTGCTGTCAACGCCCCATCCATACGGATATGGTATGGCGTCATAGATGCCGAGCCTGGTTACAATCGGCTTATCTGGGCCAAGTTGGGCCCGAATTTTGTCGATTATTTCGAGCAGAAGCCTCGTACGATTCTCAAATGAGCCGCCGTACTTTCCGCTTCTTTGTCGAGACGCAAACAACTCATTAAGCAGATACCCATGACACGACTTAATATCGACCGCATCAAATCCAACTTCAAAAGCAATCCTCGCTGCGGTGACATAAGCATCAACAAGTTTCTCCAGCTCTTCATCAGTCAGAATAGGCCAATCCTTCGGCAGCTTACTCGCGACACCGGTGGCAGGCTTTTGCTGTGGGCACATAGCATCCCGGTACGGGTCACGCTGAACAATCAGAGGATGTGCAATACCTTCGGGCCTGCTGTATCTACCCGAATGTGTCAACTGGGCTACGATAATCGGCTGGTGTTTCGAGTCGCTGGCTCTGGCTGCGTCTTTTGTTTTCTTAACCAGGGCCGCGAGGCTCTCTTTGCTATTTTTGCTGAGCCACAACTGTCGCGGATTAGACCTGCCTTCGGGCGCTACCGCGGTTGCTTCAGCCCATATCAGCCCGGCCCCGCCGGCGCCGAATCTCTCATACCGCCTGAAGGTAAGTTTTCCCGGTCGGCCCTGCGCGTCTGCGTCGGCGCCCTCCATAGGATGAGTTGCCAAGGAATTCGGCAGCATCAATCCGGCCGCCTGCACCGGCTCGGCAAGAATGGAAACATCCTCTGTCGCGTCAACGGGACAATTGAGCCGATGGCTCAACCGCCTCAAATCCTCAATTGTACGCAGTTGAAACTCCCACATGGTAAATCACCAAGCTCCATTTTGGAACTTATTGCAAAATCTACGGCGAGGGCAGTTTGTTTTGGCGCTTATGGCCGACGTCTTCGTGACATTTGACGCATCTGCTATCAGGTGCATCCGGCTGATTCAGTATTGCAGCGTGGACAACTCTCGCCGCTGTTGAGCCGGGCTTGGCCAGCAAATCGTTGTGGCAATTGGTACATCTCTGATTACCGATGCTGTCGAGAACCTCTTTGCGAGTCTTTTCAACGTCGTACTCGCTGCCGAAGTGGTGTTCATAGATGCCCCTGGCTCCGCAATAGGCCTTGACAGCAACATGAGCAAAATAATCGTCCTCCGGGGGAAGGTGGCAATCGATACATTCAACGCAAATGCCGTTTCTGTTGGCTCGGTGCGAGGAATCCTTCCAGCTCTGGTATGCGGTATTCATTTCATGGCACCTGCTGCCGCAGTACTGTGACCGCGACACCGGTCTCATTGCAGCGTTAATCCCCACAAAGCACAATACACTTGCGCCCATCCCCGCGAGAAATATTAGTGCGCGCTTTCTTCGGCACCACCTGACAACGGTAAATATCAAGTTAATTATCTTAGTACCGAACTTAATCACGCCCAGAGCTTATCATTATCGCGTGAGAGATGCCAACGTTAAATCGGAGGAGGTGACCAGGCGGCTGCGCGGGTGCTATTTG
This sequence comes from Phycisphaerae bacterium, assembly GCA_030608075.1. Taxonomy (GTDB): domain Bacteria; phylum Planctomycetota; class Phycisphaerae; order Sedimentisphaerales; family Anaerobacaceae; genus JAUWIU01. Next base: position 47,478 of record JAUWIU010000003.1, on the reverse strand, counting down.
CGGGCTGAAGGCCTAACTCACAAATTCAGAAGCTTCTTTAGTACCGCGGCTGTGTGGACCGCGACCAGCATCAGATAGTCCAGGTCGCTGAGACTGTAGTGCGTGTGCATCATAGCATTGTCGACGTATAACACGCCGAAACAGCCCGTCGGACGCATAATAGCCGCTATCAGCGCCGAACGAATCCTTTCCTTTTCCTCTATTTGTGCCGCAACTCGCGGCAAAACCATGGACTGACCTCTCTTAATCGCATCACTGATTTTGTCGCCAAGTATAATATTGCTTAACTCTACTTTTCGCCCATCCCTTCTCTTGCCTGCATGATAGGTGATAGGGCCGCTGGGCTGTTCCCGAAGAGCACACCAGGTATGGAAAGCACTGAATTGCCGCAACGTTACATCCACTAATACCTGAAGCAACTCTTCGAGATTGGCCGCCTGGCAGATTACCTCGGTGGCTCGCGAAAAATCCGTCAGTCTTTTGGCTGCTAATCTCATGGCGGGGGCGTGACCGGCGTCCGGTTTCCTTACTACTATTTCGTGCGGCGGGGTCGCCAGCGCCGCTTCCAGATGAAGCGTATCTTCGGCGCCAACGACTTCGTCGGCATCGGCACTGTCCTCAAGGTTGACCTCGAGCGTAAAATCACTTATGCGCAGGCAATCACCGCTTTTAATTTCCGCTTTGTCGACCACGTCGTCGTTTAGATACGTCTTATTGGACGAATCCATATCTTCAACCACCCATTTCCCCCCGTCAGTAACGAATATTACCGCGTGCTCCTTTGAGACCGCCCTGTCAGGCAGGACAATCTGGCTGCTGGACCGTCTGCCTATAGAGACGGGTCCTTTTGTGAATTGAAACTGGCTGATAGTGCCGTCACTTTGTTTCACAATTACACGCATTGCTCTCCCTGCCTGAATTAAACTCTAAAATATCTATAACACATTATCCATCATTTGTCAAGAAAATAATCGCTGCCGGGGACACTTTTTTCTTTGTGCAGGGGAATGTTGCTTTTAACGTTGCCAGTCGACGAAATTGCCGGCTCTTCCAAGCTATACCGCGAAAAACCAAATTCTGGACGTTTTATCGAACCGTTCTTGCTATTGTTTCCATTATTGATTATTCTTCTTGCCGTATAGCTGTCTTAAAAGAAGGGCTTGTCCAATCTCTGTAATGGAGTTGCCGGGTTTGCCCCGAAATGGCAATGCGCTGCCGGCAACGACAGGATTAATACCGTCGTTTACGGGTCTGAAAGTGGCTGAAAGCCTTGCGGACCTAATTGAGCAAGAGCGACAAATGAAAACTTCAAAATTTCTTTCCGCTGACTCAAGTGCTGTGCTTGCTTTATTGTTAGGCCTGGTGTTTCAATCCGCAACTGTCGCCGAGAAAGTGGCAAAGATTATTGTCGATGCGGGAGAGCATGTTCGCGTTGATACGCCGATTTCAATGCCGCTTGATGAGGTGTATAATTGTTCTGCGACCACTGCATTGCGTCTGGAAGAAATCAAAGATTCCGAACGGGTGTTTGTTCCAACACAAATCAACCAGGCCGGCGGTGAGCAGCTATCCTGGATACTCTCCGGTACGACACCAGCCGGTGCCAAACGCGTCTTTGAACTTCTGAGCGAAGCCTCGACCTTCAGTCAGGCCCTGGAAAATGGACGGCTGGCCAACGAAGGATTCAAACGCTGTAAGAGATATGTCAAAGGCTGGCTCGAACACGCCGACCCAAAAAGCGGGCTGATTCCCAGAAAAATCAGCACAGACAAAAACAAGCTGTACTGGGACGCGGCAAATAGCGCCGCGGATAATTACCCCTTTATGGTCTTAACTGCCGCCATGATAGACCGCCCTGCCTTCGAGGGACGAATGCTCGATATGCTGCGCACCGAAACAAGGCTTACCTCGCGCATCGGGACCCTGCCGGATACATACCTTTTTTGCAGGCAGAGTTTCCGAGACGCCGAACCTGACCTTGGCCGCATTATCTTCGGTGCCTCCGAATACATTAAAGACGGCCTGCTGCCCGTCACCGAATGGCTGGGACCGAGTCCCTGGTCGCAGCGAATGATTTCCATGCTCGATGATATGTGGAAACTTGCGCCGATTGAGACGAAATATGGGAAAATCGTTTCCGGCAACCAGGAAATCAACGGCGAAATGCTGCAGACGCTTTCTCGCATCTACTGGATGACCGGCGAGAAGAAATATCTGGACTGGGCAATCCGCCTGGGCGATTACTACCTGCTGGACAGCCATCATCCCACGCGCGATGAGAATAAACTCAGGCTGCGAGACCACGGCTGCGAAATCGTCTCCGGCCTGTGCGAGCTGTACGCCACCATCCACTTTGCGAGACAGGACAAAAAGCAATCATACCAAAAACCCATTCACGAAATGCTCGACCGCATCCTGGAAGTTGGCCGTAACGACGATGGCCTGTTCTACGATTCGATTAATCCCCAGGATGGCTCACACAGCGAAGCTCTTTGCGACACCTGGGGCTATACTCTGAACGGATATTACACGGTATATCTGATAGACGGGACCGAGGCATACCGGCAGGCCGTCCTCAAAGCGCTTGGGCACATTAATCAAAACTACAGGAATTACCTGTGGGAAGGCCACGGCGCCGACGGATATGCCGACTCCATTGAAAGTGCCATCAACCTCTATAATCGCGAACCCGTGCCGTCAAGTGCTGACTGGATTGACAGCGAAATAAAGGTGATGTGGAACAAGCAGAAACCTGACGGAGTCATCGAAGGATGGCACGGCGACGGCAACTTTGCCCGAACGACTCTGATGTATTGTCTGTGGAAAACAAAAGGGCTAACAATCCGACCCTGGCGAGACGATGTCATCTTTGGCGCCGAACAAAATGGTACCAGCCTCAATGTCAGTATCATCGCTGAAAGGCCGTGGAAAGGCAGGGTCATCTTCGACAGGCCTCGCCATCAGACAAATATGAACATGCCCGTTGACTGGCCCCGTATCAACCAGTTCCCCGAGTGGTTTACCGTTCAGGGCGAAAAGAATTATTCCGTCGAAAACCTGACAACCAACTCGAAAGAGATTTATACGGGCAAGCACCTGCAGGAAGGCATCACCATTAGTTTGCAGCCCGGCATCCAACATCGCTTTTCGGTTAAGGCATCGAAAACAAAGTCACCATCATCGGGCGTCCAGGTCATAAAGAGCGACTTATGCTTACAAATCCAAATAGGAAAAGACAAAGTCCTGCGATACAATCATGCTCTTGTCCCACCGCCGCAGGGCGCCGATGCAGTGTATGCCCGCAGCGGATTCATCCATCCGCTCTGGTCGCCGACAGGCACGGTACTGACGCAAATTCATCCGCAGCACCATATCCATCACATGGGAATCTGGATGGCGTGGACGAAGACCAAATTCCAGGGCCGAAAAATCGATTTCTGGAATCTCCAGAAGGGCGAAGGTACTGTGCGATTCGCTCACCTCGACTCTATTGAAAGCGGGCCTGTCTTTGGTCGCTTCGTGGTGCAGCATAAGCATGTCGACCTTAAGGCGCCTGGCGGCGAAGAAGTTGCGCTGAACGAAACGTGGGATGTCCGGGTATACAACGTCGGCGGTCGCGACAAGGGTTACCGGCTGTGGGACCTGGTGTCGACGCAGAGCTGCGCTACCCAAAGCCCTTTACGTATCCTCAAGCATCACTACGGCGGACTCGGCTTTAGAGCAACGGACAAATGGACACACGCCGATTACCTGACCTCGCAAGGCAAAACCCGCAAGGATGGGCAAGGGACACGGGCACGCTGGTGCGACACGTTTGGTTTGGTGGAAAAAGGCTGGAACGGCGTGACAACAATGAGCCACCCGAACAATTTCCGGCATCCGGAACCTATGCGAATCTGGGAAGCGGGGGATATATTCTTCGGTTTCGCACCGGAGCAGCTCGGCGACTGGATTATGGAACCGGCAAAACAATACGTTTTTCGATACCGTTTTTACGTTCACGAAGGTAAAATCAGCGCTGCAGACGCTGAGCGCATCTGGCACGATTTTGCTGAGCCGCCGGAAGTCGAAGTACAGAAAATAGCAGATGGTACAGGGAAATAACGTGAAAAGCGGAACAAAGACAAGCGCCGGCAGGCTTAGCCGTCGTGACTTCCTGAAAAGCTCGGCCGTCGCAGCGGCGGGGGCATTCGGTGCTCCCTATGTCATCACGTCAGCGGCACTTGGCAGCGGCGCCAGACCGCCGGCGAGTGAGCGCATCACAATCGGGCACATCGGCGTCGGCGGAATGGGAGGCGGTCACGTCAGCGGATTTGTCATGCACAACGATGCCCAATGCGTAGCTACCTGTGACCCGCTGAAAGCCCGGCGGGAAACATGGGCCGACTATATCGATGCCCATTATGCTAAACGAAGCACAAGCGGTACATACAGCGGCTGTGCGACATATAATGATTTTCGTGAGGTGCTTGCGCGCGACGATATTGACGCGGTGGTCATTGCACCACCGTGTCACTGGCATGTGCCGATTGCATTGGCCGCGGCGCGTGCCGGCAAGGACATATACGTCGAAAAACCCCTGGGCCTGAGCGTTGAACAGGACAGGACCTTGCGCGAGACCGTGAGGCGGTATAAGAACGTTGCGCAGTATGGTACTCAGCAGCGGTCAGGCCGGGACTTTCGGTTTGCCTGCGAACTGGTGCGCAATGGTCGGATTGGCCGGCTTCAGACAATCATAGTATGGTGCGCAGCCGGTCAGCCCGGCGGGGCCCTAAAGGGTAAGCCTGTTCCCGAGGGCTTCGACTATAACCTCTGGCTCGGGCCGGCGCCTGTCGCCGCATTCAACAATGACCGCTGCTTTAATCGCGGCAAGAACTGGATATCCGATTACGCTCTGGGCTTTATCGCCGGCTGGGGAGCCCACCCGCTTGACATCGCTCAGTGGGGCAACAATACGGACCACACCAGCCCCATTGAGTACGAGGGAGCCGGCGTCTTTCCCACGGACGGTCTGTACGATACGGCCACGGACTGGGATGTGTGGTGCCGATATACCAACGGCGTGAAGCTGCATTTTATGAGCGCAGGTGTCGCCCAGCCGACCCTTAACCGCTACGGCAGGTTCGGCAGCTACGGGACGTTGTTTGTCGGTACGAAAGGCTGGGTCAACGTAGACCGCGGCCGAGCCTATGCCAACCCGCCGTCTTTGCTGAGGTCGGTCATTTCACCCAATGAAATCCGCCTGCCGGAAAGCACCGACCACAAACAAAACTTCCTTGATTGTATCAGGATGCGCTCAGAGCCCATCAGCCCCATCGCAGCGGCGGTGCGGTCAGACACGATAAGCCAGCTTAGCGATATTGCCATCAGAACCGGACGAAAAATCAAATGGGACCCGGAAAAAGAGGCAATCATCGGCGACGAAACAGCCTCGCGGGTGCTCTCAAGACCTATGCGCAGCCCGTGGCATTTGTAAGCCAAGTTCTTTACAGATATAAGCTAAAAGGAGATTTTGGATGGATAAGAGAACTGTTCGTGCGGGCATTGTTGGTGCGGGATTCTCCGCAACATTTCACTTCGAGGCCCTGAAAAAGGTCTACGGCACAAACGTTCAGGTCGAGGGCGTGTACGCGCTCGACACCGAGCAGGCGAAGGAATACGCCAAAAAGCGCAGGATTCGCGCGTTCGGCAGTTTAGAGCAGCTTATAGACAGTGTCGATGTTGTTCATGTTTGTGCGCCGGCCTCGACTCACGAGTCCATCGCAATTGCGGTGCTTGAGCAGGACAAGTTTCCTATTGTCGAAAAGCCGCTTACCGGCTATTTCGGAGATGGGTCGGAAGATTTCAACGGCCAAGACTTTCCCAAAACCGAAGCGCTCGACCAGGCCTTAGCCAGTATCGAGAGGCTCATTGCCGCCGAAGCGAAAAGCAAAAGCAAAATCCTCTACGCCGAGAACTGGGTTTATGCCCCGTCAATTCAAAAAGAGCGCGAGATTATCGAGAAGACCGGCGCTCAGATACTGTGGATGCACGGCGAGGAATCGCACTCGGGCTCGCACGCAGAGTACTATGGTTTCTGGAAGTTTGCCGGCGGCGGTGTTATGATTGGCAAGGGTTGTCACCCCCTCACCGCGGCGCTTTATCTGAAGCGCGTCGAGGGCAAGGCTCGCAGCGGCAGGGTCATTCACCCGAATTCCGTTTCGGCCCGGACACATATAATAACGAGAATGCCCGGCTTCAGGGACGAAGGCCATATTCGCACCGACTACTATGATATAGACGACTTTTCGCTCATGCACGTCGTCTTCGAGGATGGTACGCTCGTCGACAGTGTCGCATCAGCCATTATTCTCGGAGGTATTCACAACGAGCTTGAGGTGGCAGCCAACAATCATCGAACAATCTGCAATATAAACCCCACCTCCGCAATACAGACCTACAACCCGGTCGACGAAAACTTCGCCGACATCTACGTAGTCGAGAAAATCGGCACCAAGCAGGGCTGGTCTAATCCTTGCCCGGACGAAGACTGGTTCACCGGTTATCCCCAGGAAATTGAGGCGTTCTACCGCGCCGCAGCCTATGGTGAGCCGGTCGAAAGGGACAGCCGACTCGCTGCCGACTGCATCTCCACTATTTACAGCGCGTACGTTTCAGCGGAGAAAATGGGCGCCGAGGTCGAAATCAAAACGTTCTGATACACTGAGGATAATGTTTACAAACCCCTGCTTCCCGTGTACCATCCTCTCGTTTGAACAGCCACGTGAGTATCGGTGGTTGAGATTGCTTCGTCGCTTCGCTCCTCGCAATGACGTGTGTGCCGTTTGCCCGTCATTGCGAGCCGACTGAAGCTCGGCGCGGCAATCTGGGAGTCGCTATGGAGTTTCTCGGTTTGAACTATGCGATTTGGGTGGTATTGGCGTTCTACTTTGCCGGTATGCTGCTTGTGGGATGGTCGTGCAGACGCCGAATCAAAAATACCGAGAGCTATCTGCTCGGTAACCGCCAGTTCGGCGTCGCCTATATGATAATGCACGCCTTCGGCGCCGGAACCAATCCGAGTGACACAACCGGCACCATCAGCAGGACTGTCTCGGCGGGGGCCTCGGGTATCTGGGTCTCCTGGATGTGGATGTTCGGCACGCCTTTCTACTGGCTCATTGCCCCGGTCGTGCGGCGTATGCGCTGTTTGACGATGGCCGACTATTTTCAGGAAAGGTTCGGCAAAAAGGCCGCGGTACTTTACACCATCAGCTCCGGCATCGCTATGACCATTTTCTTCGCCGGCGTTCTGCTCGGTACGGTCCGTACCATTCAGGGAATGATGGGCGAAGGATTTATTGCCCGACCCGGGCAGGTTGACTGGTGGTTTTACGGCATTTTGCTTGTTACTACGGTAACTTTCGTGGTGTACGGCTATTGGGGCGGTATCATCGCCGCCATCCGCACCGATATGATTCAGGGCCTTATGATTATTATCCTGTCGGTTATGGCAATCGGCCCAGTTCTTAGGCTCGAAGAGGTGGGTGGCTTATCCGGAATGCGCCAAACGCTTGCCGGCGCTAATAGTAGCTATCTGAACCTGTTCAGCTCACAGGGTGGATTCAGTCTGTGGAAAGTAATCACGTTATGTATCAGCGCACCACTTACCGCTTTGGCGTTGCCGCACCTGATGAGCGTCTGTGGTGCCGGTCGGAACGAATGGGCCGGGCGCATGGGATTTACCTACGGCAATATGCTCAAACGTATCTGCACCATCGGCTGGTCAATTTTAGGCCTGTGCTGGCTCGCATATCTGATAAAAACCGGTTCGCAAATCCATCCCGATGCGGCTTTCGGTGATTGCATTCGTTCAGTTTTGCCGGCAGCAGCTCAGGGGTTGATGCTCGCCTGCATTTGCGCCGCAGCGATGTCCTCCGGAGACGCCGTGCAGGTTACCGTCGCCGGACTTTTTACCCAAAGCATATATCGCACCTATATCAACCCAAATGCGGACCCGGCCAAACAGATACGAGTTACTCGCATCGGCGGCATCGTCATTATATCGATATCGCTGGCCTTTGCCGTCCTGTGCAAGGACGCCTTTGTGGCATCGATTATCGCATATTTCCGAATCTTAAGCTTTATAGGCATCGCGGTGGCTTTGGGTATCCTGTGGCGTAGAATGAACAGTGCCGGCGTATTCTGCAGTATCCTCCCGGCAACAGCCGTCTACGTACTTATCCTGCTTAGCAGCAAAACCAGCTATTATTTCATCCCAGATTATTTAGCTTCCCTGCTGCCGCTGGTCACGGGCCTGGCGGGTGCTATTGTCGGGAGCTTGATTACTGCTGCCCCGGCCCGTGGGGTAATCGAGAAATTCTTCACGAAAATCTATGTGCCTGTCGGCCAGGAGGAAAAGCTCGGTTTGAGTCTTGACGAGGTGGTGCCGCCGGCAAAGCGCCTTCTCACCGCCGGTGGGCTGGTCATCGTCAAACCCTCGCGGCAAGCGTGGGTCGGCTTCTTTGTCGCGGCAGGATTTTGCGCCGCAGCCGTTTTCGTGATGCTTGCACTGCTGAAATAATAATGGCAAAAAGTTTTTGAAAGGACAAAAACTAAATGGAATTTTCACCTTCGGTATATGAACACGCTGCAAGAGTCATTAACAAGAGTCCGTGGGAGGTATCGCGAAGTGCCGAGCTGCTTGCTGAAGGCAACTGCGAGGCTTTTCGTCTTTACCGCCATCGTCCCGTGGTAGTCGGTATAGACATATACAACCTGGAAGCCGAAGCATACGGTGCAACCGTTCAAAGGCCTCTGGGAAATGGCATCCCCGCTATTTCCAGGCATCCATATTCGGCGCCAAAAGAAATCCCGGCCCTGAAACCGTTCAATCCGAAAACCGACGGCCGCATCCCGATGGTGATAAAAGCGGCCAAACGTGTCGCAGAGAAGTGTCCGGAAGCTGATGTACGAGTACCTCTGGCAGGGCCATTTTCCGTGGCGACCAACCTGATTGGATTTGAGAATCTGCTGTCCACGATAGCCACCGACCCTGATTCGGTCAGTCAGGCCCTTAAGCATCTTGTAGCCGGACAAGTGCACTTTGCTAAGGAGATTGCCGACCAGGGATTGGATATTGCCTTTTTTGAGTCGGCTGCGGTGCCTCCGCTGATGTCACCCAGGCAGTTTAGAGATATTGAGCTTCCCGCCCTGAAAGCCATCATCGAAGCTGCAGCAGCGACCCTCGGCCATCCCGTCCCCTGTGTTATGGGTGGAAACACGACGCCGATTCTTGACTCAATCCTGGAAACGGGAACCGGATACGTCTGCTGTCCGTCAGAAACAGACCAGCAGGAGTTTATGAAAAAAATGCAGGCGCATCCCGAGGTAATGGTTCGGATAAATATGGACCCCGGAATAATAGCGTCAGGTGACCTCGCGGCTGCCTACGGTGAAGTCGACCGGGTTATGGCGTTGGCAGCGAATAGAGAGAAGGTCTGCCTGGGAACAGGCTGCCTTCCCTTTGAAGCAGACCCGCAAATGGTTTTGAAAACGAGAGAATATATTTTGTCCAGGGACGTCTAAAAAAACTTCTCGAAAACAGGAGGTTAAAAAATGGCTGGAAACGGCGAAACAGAACAAAGCTCCCCAAGCCAGGAGCAGCAAATTATGCACATGAATCCACGCATCGAAAAAGACCGGCAAATGCTCGCGAGTGCCAGGGAAAAAGGCCGGGGAGCAATTTTCAAGACATTTGCAAGGTTGTCCGGGCCCGGCTGGCTTCAAAGCGGAATTACATTAGGCGGCGGGTCGTTGTCGTCGAGTCTGTACTTAGGTGTGCTGGTGGGCTTTAGTTTTATGTGGCTGCAGCCGTTAGCAATGATGTTAGGTATCATTATGCTCAGCGCGATTGGGTATGTAACACTATCTACGGGCCAGCGTCCGCTTCGTGCGATAAATGAACACGTCAATCCCGTGCTTGGGTGGGGCTGGCTGATTGCCTCGATGATAGCCAACCTCGTATGGTCTCTGCCCCAATTTGCGCTGGGAACAGCGGCGATTCAGCAAAATATCTTTCCCAAACTCGTTGGGCCGGAAGCGATGCCGGACCCGTGGGGTAAGATACTGGTTGGCTGCTGCTTTCTGGCGGTGTGCATTACAGTAACGTTCCTTTACGGTGCCGGGGGCCGAGGTGTGAAAGTATTTGAAATCATCATAAAAGCAGTAGTTACTATGATTGTGCTGTGCTTTCTCGGCGTCGTAGTCAAGCTGAGCCTGGTACCGGTGGAAGCCGGCGGCCTGGATTGGGGTCAGATTTTGCGAGGGCTGGTGCCCGACCTGCGACTGCTATACAGGCCTACCGAGCAGATTATGAAGTTTATCGCTGAGGTCGACCCCAAATTCCAGGGGTTCTGGACGTCTTTGATTGTTGGCCAACAGCGCGACGTTATGATAAGCGCAGCGGCCACCGCGGTCGGCATCAATATGACCTTCCTGCTGCCTTACTCGATGCTGCGCAAAGGATGGGACAAAGACTTTCGTGGTCTGGCAATTTTCGACTTGTCGACAGGACTGTTTATACCGTTTATTATTGCAACCGGCTGTGTAGTCATTGCTTCGGCATCTCAGTTCCACGCTGTGCCGGAAAAGGCGTTACTTGGTGAAGTGCAAACAAGAGCTGTGGACGAAGAGCTCGTGGGCCGATTCAATAATCTGACTGCACAACGTTTGAAATTCGAAATCGGTATCGAAGAATTTCAAGAGCTGTCCGGGGCAGAACGAACCGAGCGAACAAAGGCGCTGTCCTATGCAGACAGAAGGATGGCTGCGACGCTCGTCAAGCGTGACGCCTTTAACCTGGCCGACACATTGGCACCACTATTCGGCGTCGGTAAAGAAAGAGGTCTCTCGCAATATCTGTTTGGCCTCGGCGTGATGGGGATGGCGATGAGCGCCGCAACAATGCTGATGACAATCAACGGGCTTTGTTTATGCGAGCTATTGGGCAGGGCGCCGAGAGGCTGGACGCAGCGAATCGGCGCTTTGATGGTTTCGGTGGGCGCTCTTGGGCCGCTCTTCTGGAAAGACGCTAAGATGTGGCTGGCGGTGCCGACATCGGTGTTCGCGTTCACACTCATCCCGATTGCGTACCTTGCGTTCCTGCTGCTTATGAACCAGAAGAAACTGTTGGGTGATTATATGCCCCGAGGTGGTAAGCGCCTTGCGTGGAACGTGCTAATGGTAATTGCCACCGGTACAGTCATGCTTGCTTGTCCGTACGCTGTATGGTCTGTAACCAAGAAGCGGTTTGGTTCCGGTTGGTATGGTGTTGCTGCGGTCGCTGCGTACATCGGGCTGGCCGCGGTGGTACATATCATTCGCAAACGAAAGAGGCGAGCGACGGCACAATGACGGGCGAGCAATGGGAGAAATTGCAGGCCGTTATCAACGGCGAAGTCTTCGAGCCGCTGCCGGCCGGCTTTATCATCGACAGCCCCTGGCTGCCGAAATGGGCGGGGATTTCGCTTATGGACTACTTCTCCAGCGAACAGATGTGGTTCGAGGCCAATCTTAAGGCCGTCCGCCGGTTTCCCGAGGTGATGTTCTTTCCGGGGTTCTGGTCCGAGTTCGGAATGTGCACAGAGCCTTCAGCGTTCGGCACCAAATGCCGGTGGTCCGATGCGCAGCTACCCTTTGCCGAAAAGATTATGGACATCGAAAGTGTTGACTCGCTTGGCAGGCCCAATCCGGCCACCGACGGCCTGACGCCATTAGTCCTCAATCGCCTGAAACATTACCAGTCGCGAATCCAAGAGGAAGGGCACGCTATCAGGTTCGCCGTCTCTCGCGGGCCGTTGAATGTGGCAACATTTCTCCTCGGCAGTGGCGAATTCCTCACGGCCATCCGAATCAACCCTGACCAGGTCCACAAGCTGCTGGGGATTGTGACGGAATTTATCATTGACTGGCTGAGGCTGCAGGCCGAAACGTTCCCTTCCATCGACGGCATATTTATCCTCGACGATATTGTGGGCTTCTGCGGCGAAGACGATTTCAAACAAGTCGCCTTGCCCTATCTCAATCGCATTTTTCAATCCTTCGACGTTACTGTCAAATTCTTTCACAACGATGCAGGGGGCCTGGTGTGTGCGCCGTATCTGCCAGAAATCGGCGTCAACCTGTTCAACTTCAGTTTCGAGCATAGCCTCACCGAAATGAAAGCACTCACGAACAATACTATCGCATTGCTCGGAAATATCCCGCCACGTGACATTCTTGCCGAGGGCACAGCCGAAGAGGTCCGCCACGGCGTCAAAGCAGCTTTCGAATCCCTTGAGGACAGGAGCCGCATTATCATTTCCTGCGGAGGGGGCATGCCCCCGGACGTCGCTACCACAAACATTGAAGCCCTTTTGTCAGCCATCAGGGCTATTTCGACCGCTAATCCGCGGGACGAACGGACGGACATCGAACGCAAAAAGCCATTCTAATACGCCCAGGTCTCGGCCTTGCAGGAAAACCGGATTTGCAATAGACTGCTTCTTCGCCGGGTGAAGGCAAAAAAACTGAAAAAAAAACGGATTAAATGAAACAAAGGCCCGGTTTTGCGCATCTTATAAACAGGTGTTGAGACGTCCGCATGAATAATCAACGCTCGGAGCAAGAACAGGATTCTCTCGCGGCTCGACTGAAATCTGGAAATCAGGACGCTGCAACGGAGCTGGTTGATATGTACTATCAGCAAATATACCTGTTTATGAGAAGACTCGGGCACAGCCGTCAGGTCAGTGAGGACCTAACACAGGAAAGCTTTATCCAGGCCTGGCAGCATATAGGTCAGTTGAGAGAAGCTAAGTCGCTGAGCGGCTGGCTATATCGGATTGCAGCCAATATTTCAAAGCTCTACTGGCGAAGGCATAAGCTTAAAAAGGCCGTCAGTCTTGAAGAATTTGACGTTCCGGGGAACCGCCAGAGTGAGCCTGACAACCTGGAACATTCAGAGCAGCTTACGTTGTTGAAAAAAGCCGTTGCACAACTGCCGATGAAATTCAGGCAGGTGCTTACACTACATTACCTTCAGCACCTGACTATTGCCGAGGCTGCCGAGGCGGCTGGAATAAGACAAGGCACCTTCAAAAGCAGGCTCAACAGGGCAGTGACAGCTCTGAAAAATCAGATTGTTGCTGAAAGCGGGGAATAGCTATGAAAGAAGAAAAACTGGAAAAACTGCTAACTGAACTGGCAGATGCCACAACAGAGCCTGTCAGCCCCGGGCTTGCCGAAGCTATAAAGCACCAGATTCCGCAGCCGCTCATGCCATCAAAGAGCAGCACGGGGACAATCAATATCATAATAGATTTAAGGATAAATAGATTAGCGGCGGCCGCGATAATAATTGTGACGACCGCTTTGTTCCTGAATTTTCTTGGCAGCAGAGACTCGCCAAACGATGGTTTATACAAAGAGAGCAAACTATTGATAAAGTACTGCCTCGGAGTCGGCGATTCGGGACGAAGCAATCTGCTGAATGATTTCGAGCAGCATTTGATTAACCGGGGCACAGAGGTCGTATGTTACGGTGATAGTATTCCGCCGGACGATTCCCACGCACTGCTGATGCACTGGAAACTTGCGGACGGTAAGTACAAAGTGATTTTTGGCAACTATCGCGAAGAGACGGTCACCGCCGAAGAGCTAATAGAACTACAGGCTCAAATGCTGCAGAAAAAGTAAATAGCGACAATTCCGCCGGCTTGAATCCGCAGTTGACGTTAGTTCACACCGGCTAATAGATAATCGCAGTTGTTTCCTCGACCTTTTTGATGACCTCACTGCCATCGGCTATATCAGCTACGTAGCCGTCGAAACCCTTCTCCAACAGTGCGGCAGCCTCGGACTCGCTTAACTCGTTGGCAATAGCTATAATCTTCATCGTCTGCAGGTCTTCATTTGCCCGAATGCTTTTGCAGATGTCTGTCACGTCTACGCCCTTGGCCAACAGATTCACTAACAAGACGTGCGGAGCAAATTTCTGTGCAATTACGCCGGTCTCAAAATTGCCGTGCACCGTCTCCACTTCATAATCGGCCTTTGTTCGCAAAGCCTCGGACAAAGCTGAGGTCGCATCGCTTTCATCGCCTACTATCAACACACGTATTTTGCCGGCGGCGATCTCCGTCGCAGGCATATTGTTCACTTTCATAAATCGAATCAGCTCACTTACGGGTATGCGACGGTCCTTGCTGCCTGGAATACGGTAGCCTTTGAGCTCACCTCTGTCAAACCACTTTGAAACTGTGCGAGGAGCTACGTTACAAATCTTGGCCACATCACCCGTCGTCAGCACGTTTTTGCCTTTTGTCATCTCTCTATCTCCAATGCCACCTATCAACTCCACATGCTATAAGCGTTATTCGGCTCAAAAGCGGTACTATTTAACGCAGAATTTCCAACTTCCAACCCATAGCCCAATAAGCCGCTATCTGCCTGACAGCACGTCCCATAAGTGCTGTTGCTGCGCACAGACCTAATACGTGCCGAAGCCTCCGTACCTTTGCCGTCAGCTTACGCGACCACATTCAAAAATATCTTTGATTTATCCAGTCGTAAGCAGTACAATGTTATTAGATGTCAGCAATCTCGAGTTGTCTTTGAAGAGCAAATTCTATTATGCGAATATATTTGTCCAGACCGGATATTACCGAAAAGGAAATCGAGGCAGTCTGTGCTGTTCTTCGCAGTCCGGACCTTTCACTTGGTCCCAAAGTATCCGAATTCGAGGAGGCTTTCGCAGAATACATCGGCAAAAAGCGAGCCGTTGCCGTCAACAGCGGAACCAGCGGTCTGTTCTTATGTATGTTGGCGCTCGGAATCGGACCGGGCGACGAAGTCATTACTACGCCTTTCACTTTCATTGCAACTGCGACGTCTATAATGATGGCCGGTGCCACCCCCGTCTTCGCTGACATAGACTCCGTAACTTTGAACATCGACCCATCAAAAATCGAGCCAAAGATTACCGACAGAACAAAAGCTGTTCTTCCGGTGGAGGTTTTCGGCAACCCCGCGGGTCTCGATAGCATCTGCCAAGTGGCTCAAAATCACACCCTTCCCGTAATTGAGGACAGTTGTGAGGCGCTGGGCTCGGCATTGAACGGAAAAAAGGTCGGTACATTCGGCGAAATGAGCCTCTTCGCATTTTACCCAAACAAGCAGATAACCACAGGAGAGGGTGGAATGATACTGACTGACGACGATGATTTAGCCGATATGTGCGTCTCCCTTCGCAATCAGGGAAGGAGCAAAAGTGGTGGCTGGCTGGGGCACGAACGGCTCGGTTACAACTACCGACTCAGCGATATCAACTGTGCCCTTGGAATTGTCCAACTTTCAAGGATTGAACAAATCAAAGCCAAACGCAGTCGGGTGGCAAAATGGTATCAGGAAATGCTGGCGGATGACGACAGGTTGATAGTTCCTGTCGAGGCCGACGGCTGCGACATGAGCTGGTTCGTTTTTGTCGTTGGCCTGACGGACAAATTTACCCGGGAACATCGCGACGCAGTCTTGCAGGCTATGAAAAGCCGGGGGATTCAGGTAAGCAACTATTTCCCGCCCGTGCATTTGCAGCCGTTTATGGTTGAACGGTTCGGCTACAAACAGGGCGATTTCCCTGTCACTGAATCCGTGTGCAAGAGTACTATTGCCCTGCCGCTTTATAATAATCTGACCAAAGATGAAGTCGCAATTGTGTGCAGCCGGCTGAAAGAATCTTTGGATAAAAATCTTTCAGCAGTTTGACCTTACGGTTTTTTATCTTATATTTGTTATAGAGGGAATCACGAGGGCCTGTGTGCCCGATAAAAATGCCTTGCTCTGTGCGCGGCTGTGTAAGATTGTAGAAAAAGTGATGTTTTTGAAGGAGATTTTTCGGAAGGGAGAAACATTGAATGAGAGGGTGGAGAATTAAATTCATATTCTTGCTGATAGTCTATTTTGCAGGTTTTGCAACCGCGGTCTACTGCCTGGCACCTGTTCCCGAAAATCAACCAGGTCAGACCGGCGAAAGCACCTTTGCGGCGTCGGTGTTCAACTCGGACGGGTTCGCACATTCTTTCAACGTCCAGATGCACAAATGTCTGGAAGTTGCTAAGGATGCCACTAAGCATGCCAGCAGGTTTATTAAGCAAAAGCTCGAAGAAAAGCAGCTCAAAACAGACCTCTAAGCTCTATCATAGCTGATTTCAGCACGGAATCTTGGAATTGCTGACATGTGTACTCCTTATTGGCTGTGGGTGTCCGCACCCCACAGCCCTCTTTATTTTACATCTGTCTTTCCCTCGCTTATCTTATGAACCCCACTTTTCTCAATATGCCGGATAGCCCATTTTCTTAGAGCCTTTTGGTCATACATCGCATCCTTCTCAGAGGTATACGCTGTTCCCTGGAGAACCCAGAAAATTAGAAAATTATCCTTGACAATTGGGTTCTTAGTCTTGATGATGATTTTTGCATGCTTTTGTTTTGAGCCTGTCGGGCAACTTGTGGCCAATGCTGCCAAGCATGCAAAGGCAAATAACATGGGGGCGTGGAGCATTGAGGTCGAAGAGCTCTTCCAATCGGCACGGAAATAATGTGCGACGGCCTGCAGCACCTGCGCTGCTGCTGAAAAAGCAATTTCAAGCCAGGCCAAGTATGGGGTGCGGACCAAACTACACCGCTGAAGCATAAGCCGAGAACCTTAGTTTGGGGGTATGAATATGAAGATTCTGATTGCAGACTCTTTAGGAATTGTTCGGCAGGGGCTCAGAGTTCTGCTCGAGAAGCAAGACGATATGGAAGTAATCGGCGAGGCCCAAGATGGCCGCGCCACAGTGCGATTGGCAAAAGAGCTCCTGCCCGACGTTATTATCACCGATATAAAGATGCCAGACCTGGATGGAATCCGAGCCACGCAGCTTATTCGCCGCCATATTCCTGATGCGCGCATCATAGCTTTGTCGAGGTATCACAGCAACTACCTGGTCATCGAAATGCTCAGAGCAGGCGCTTTGGGCTATGTTCTTAAATCCTGTCTGTTCGATGAACTGATAATGGCAATACGTACCGTAATGAAAAATCAACGCTACTTAAGCCCTCAAGTAGCCGATGTTCTTGTCGAAAACTACATAAAGCACCCGACCACGATGCAAGACAATCCTCTCCACACACTCACAGACAGAGAACGCCAAATCGTTCACCTCCTGGCAGAAGGTCGTTCCACCAAACAGGTTGGTTCACATTTAGGTATAAGTCCCAAAACCGCCGATGCAAATCGCCGACACATCATGAAGAAACTGCGCATCTGCAGCCTTGCAGAGCTCACAAAATATGCCATCCGCGAAGGCCTGACCTCCGTAGAGGTCTAACCAATCAAACACACGGACACCCTCTCCTTCGTCCATCGTTTCATCGCGCCGTTTTCCTGCGCCAAAATGCCTCAGACCTGGCGTCCGATAAGTATTCTTGTTCCTGGCTTGTCCCCCATCTGTCGCCGACGTGCACCATGCCGGTCGCTCATTTTGCTATCTACAAATACGGGCATCTGCTTTGATTGAGGAGTTTTCCCGAAGACGGACGAGACTATGCCGCGCAGAGCTCACGGACTTTATCCCTCCATATATCGTATTTCCCTTTGTGCACTTTTTTGGCCGTTTTCTTATAATACGCCGCGTGATAGTAAAGGTCGGCTGGGGTTTCTGTGATGCCTGACGGGCAATTAGGTATTGATGTCAGCGCCTTGTCAAAGGGGGGGCGGGGCGCTGATTACCTTCTTTCGCCGAATTGCGAAATCACACCTTAACTCCAATTATAATATCCACAACCGCCCAAAATATCCCGTCGCAACCGCCCAGAGCGGCCCTGCACCGACTCCCACGTCTTGGATAACGGTGGGATGTGGTGTGCTGCAGGTTGAGAGCCACGAGCTGGGCGACCCACAGTTCTTTATTGATGAAGGGATGGTGCATCTGGCTTTCGGTTATGTTGAACTGGTGGTCGAGGGCAAGGCCGGCTATACCGAGCTTTCAGCCCTGCCCGGCATTACACCCATGCCAGCCGACGGCGCCGAAAGCGTCACCACCGATACGGCGCTTTGCTGGTCGCCGGGCAGGA
Organism: Phycisphaerae bacterium; assembly: GCA_030608075.1. GTDB lineage: Bacteria > Planctomycetota > Phycisphaerae > Sedimentisphaerales > Anaerobacaceae > JAUWIU01. Next base: position 29,343 of record JAUWIU010000003.1, on the reverse strand, counting down.
TACAAGCAAGCAATTATTCTGCCCTTTGGGGAAAAAAGGGTTGCTTTATTGGACGTAAACCTGTATAATTTTATTTACTGTGGCAAGAGAATGATTTCGGCACGGACGGGAGGCCGTATGTGCGGTAAATTCCCGATGAAAGGAGGTGAAAATCCGGCGCCGAGAGATTTGCCGGCAAAAACTCTGGAAAAGTCTGGAAGCCGATTAAGACAAGCGCCGAATATTAATAATGAAGGCCCATCGTATTGGCGTGCGATGAAAAAACGATGCTTGTCAAGAAAGTAGTGTTTTGCTCGATGTTCCGGGCACGATAACACAAACCTCTAACTTGTGATAAAGGAGGAAAACTATGTTTAAGAAAATGATGGTTTTAGTTGGCGCTGTTTTGGTGCTGGGTCTGGCCGGCGCAGCGTCGGCCGGGTATAGGCTGGTCTGCGACGAGACGTTAGATGTTGAGCTGATGGATTTGACCAGCCCACAGGATGTTTGGGAGGTCTGTCCGACGGGAGTGCTGAACTGCACCGGCAGCGGTAGTGTCGAGCAGCGCATCTGCGGCGGCGGCCAGTTGATTGTCAATGGCGGCACGGTCAATGTCGCCGACAGGTTTAATCATGACGGGGGCGATATCATCATTAACCAAGGGGGTTCGGTGCGCGTTAATGGGGATTACAAGTTCCCGGATACGGGGGGCCCTTGTCGGCTTATTCTCAATGACGGCGTGTTCTCCTGCAACAACTGTGAAAATTTCGTCGACCGTGACAGCTTGATTATAGTTGGTTACGGCAAAATGCTGCTCGATTCAACGAGTGGTGACCGCCACAATCCTCGCGACTGGCTTAACCAGGGAGGAATTGTGCCGGCCGAAGGCTTCGGCCCAATAATCATCAGAAGTGTCGGCGGTAAGACTGAAATATCTGCTACTATAATTCCAAAGATAACGTTTGACTTGGAGGCTTCAGGTGATTTTGAGAGTGTAAGTCCAGCCGGTCTGACGGTTAACGTGGTCGATGCCAAGAACGAGGCATATACTGTGAATTATGCCGTCACCGGTGGAACGGCTGTCGCGGACGAAGACTACGTGCTGAGCGCTGGGTCGTTGACGTTCAGTGCCGGCCAGACGAGTAAAGATATTATTGTTACCATTGTTGACGATGGTGTGGATGAAGATGATGAAACAATCATCGTGACATTGTCGAATCCCAGCGGTGGAGGCGCGGTACTGGGAAGTATAAAGCAGCACACCTATACAATTATTGACCCAAGACCAGCGGTACAGTTCGATACTGATAGCAGCGAGGCTTTGGAAAATATCTCGCCTCACGATATTACGGTCAGTCTCTCTACACCCGCTGAAGTCACCGTAACCGTTGATTATCATGTCACTGGCGGAACGGCCACTGTTGGCGTGGATTATGGCTTCTTACCAGGAACATTCACCTTTTCTCCCGGTGAGACAACCAAAACGCTCGACATACAACCAATTGACGATGGCGTAAGGGAAATGCCCGAGACGATTGTTTTGACGTTGTCGAACCCCGACCCCAGCAACAAATTGCGGCTGGGAAGTCAATCGCAGCACACTGTTATGCTGCGCGACCCCTGGGCAAAAATAGTCTATGAGGTGTTCAAGGTTGATATAGGTTGCCCCGGTAATGAGACGACTTATAAAGATGGATGGATACCTTTCGAAGGCACTCAATGGTGTGACGGCCAGCCCCACGACGGCAGAGGTCTTTCCGATGTTGGTGGTACAGGCATAAATGTCGATATTGATAGCGTTCCCGGCAGCGGTAACGTGAACGTGTTGGCGGCCGGCGGCGATCCTATCGCAGGCACCGCCTTCCAGGACGTCACCGGCGGCACCGGCGACCCCGGCGGCAGCCTGTTTATCAGGCTAAGCGGACAAGGCCTTGTCGCCACTGAATACTGGTTGTATACATACCATAACTGGGGCGACCTGCTCAATATGCCCTCTATCAAGGCTACTGGTGAAGGCGTTGTCCAGGTTGAACCGGTTACCGATGTGCCCATCCAGAGCGTCAGTTCCGATGACGAGCTTATCCCATCAGTGGTTAAGTTCTACGCGGACGGCTCCGGCCCGGTAACCATCACCTACGAGGCCGAGTTCGACAGCAAGACCGTTATCAATGCCTTTAGGCTGTGTTCTGCTGTGCGACCAGCCCTGGCTTCCAATCCAAGCCCGGATGATAAAGCCAACAATGTATCGCCGGACGTGGCCCTTGAATGGGTGGCTGGAGAAGGTGCGGTTTCGCATGACGTGTATTTGGGAACCGACGAGACCGCTATGGCAAATGCAACCACCTCTTCCGGCGAATTCGTGTGTAACCAGACTGAAACCATCTATGACCCGCCCGGCCTTTTGGATTTTGGCCAGACTTACTATTGGCGAATCGACGAGATTGGTGACACAACTCTGGCAGGAGATATCTGGAGCTTTCCGGTCGATAGTGGAAAAGCGCGCGACCCCAAGCCCGTAGATGACGGCAAGCTGATTAGTGGTGACATCCTTCAATGGTCAGCAGGAGCCCTTGCAATGTCGCACGACGTTTACTTCGGCACCAACGAGGCCGCTGTGGCAAATGCAACTACCGCGTCGAACGAATACAAAGGCAACCAGAGCACCACGAGCTATAATCCGCCTCCTCTGCAGGAGGGCACAACCTACTTCTGGCGTATCGACGAGGTTGGTCAGACCACATTTGTCGAAGGTGACGTCTGGAGTTTCCAGGCCGCAGGCCGCGTTTATCTGAGGGTTGACCTGGCCCATCCGGTTAGTGGCAGCAGCACACAGCCGCGTCCCGGCACCCTCAAGGAAGGCTGGTACCCATTTGTTGCCTCACGCTGGTACGACATGTACGCCCACGACTGCGTGTGGGAGAAGGACGCGCAAGACCCAGCAGGCATCTCGGGCAGCGGCGTTCACGCCATGCTCAGCTGCGGTTATGAGGGCCAGGGTGGACTGCACGTCAAAGGTATGTGCAGGTGCAACCTAGCCGGCGACTGTGCGCCGACCGGCAGTCCGATAGGCGACCCAATCGCCAATAGTTGGTACTACGGCGTCGACTGGGTTGGTCCGCAGGCTGGTGATATTGTGCTTATTCTCACCGATTTGCCGGCTGGCGCCTATGAGCTGACCAGCTACCACAATTACTGGGAACCTGGCCCGGGCCAGAGCAACCGCAATTGCTGCGACTGTGTCACGGACAGGCCTCCTATACCGTCTATCACTGTTCACCCCCTGCCGGTTGCAGGTAAGCCGCCGGGCAAAGATAATTACAGTGGTCTGTGCCTGCTCGGTACCGGCGTTGGCGTAATGCCTATCGAGGATGCCTATAACGTGCCGGTCACGGCCACCCTGGACGATGATGAAGTTTCCAAGTCGAGGGTCGTGTTTGAAACCAACGGGTTGGAAGTGCTGGTTATTTATGAGGCACAGGATTATCATTTCCTGGACTGCGCAAGGCCGGCGCGATTTGGTGGACGGGGTATCCTCAACGCCTTTGAGCTGGAACTGCTTGAGGCACCTGGTTGTCCGTGCTTAGGCGATTTGGCTGCGCCTGCCGGTCAGGTAGACCTTCAGGACCTGGATGCGATGGTCAATATGTTGGTTGCTGCCGGGCCTCCGTTTATCGTTCCGGTTGAGCCGGGTCACTGCGGTGATATGGCTCAGCCGACCGGACAGGTAGACCTGCAGGACCTCGATGCTATGGTCAATCTGTTAGTCAATGCGGGACCTCCGTTTATCGTGCCGTGTGAATAGTTAGCTACTCGATGCTTGGCGTGTTTGAAGCACACTAAATTCGGGGCCTATGCCTGTTAGCGGGTATAGGCCCCTTTCTTAACTGCCGCAGAGCGGAATTGTTAGCTACGAAAAAGCATTTCGGTTATAATCAAAAAGCAATACAAGGATGGATTGAAGGTTAATGTTCTATTGGAGTGTCATAATGAAGAAGCAATTTCTTGTCAGCAGTATTTTTGGGCTTATCTGTGTAACGAGCGCCGTTGCGGCAGAAGCGCCAACAAGGAAAACTTTTGTCAATTCCATCGGTATGAAATTTGTTCGCCTTGAGCCGGGCAGTTTTGCAATGGGTTTCGGCGGAGAGATTCTGGCCGATGAAGTGGTAACCGGGGCGGGACAATTCCGCGAGGGGGATTTCGATGAGCATCCGACGCATCGGGTGAAAATCAGCAGGCCTTTTTACATTGCTGCCTGCGAGGTCACTAACGCACAATATGAGCAGTTCGACAGCAGTCACCGAAAGCTGCGAGGCAGGAGCGCTTCGGCTGGCGATGACGAGGCGGTTGTGGATGTGAACTGGTATGACGCGGTCGGCTTTTGTGAATGGCTTTGCGAAAAAGAGGGCAGGCCTTACAGACTGCCCACCGAGGCGGAGTGGGAATACGCCTGCCGGGCGGGTACGACCGGCGCTTATCACACCGGCGCGACACTTCCGAAGGAATACGGGAAGAGACAAGCGAGGCGCTTGGCCGTGGCTCAGAAGCCGCCAAATCAGTGCGGCATCTATGATATGCACGGCAACGTTGAAGAATGGTGCCTGGACTGGTACGGTCCTTACGAAGCCACAGAGCAGGTTGACCCCGTGGGACGAATCGACGGCGATTTCAAGGTTACGCGGGGCGGCAGTCACTCCACAGAGCCTTACTACCTTCGCTCGTCCAACCGAATGGGGACAATACCGGAAGACAAACACACACTGATAGGTTTTCGCGTGGTACTCGGTGAGATGCCGGCAGGTTTGCCGCTGCCCAAACCTGCAAAACAGCTCTACCAAAGAAACGTCAGACAAAAGAGGCCTTCGGATGCTGCACAAGGCCCAGACCCGGACAAGACTTACTTTCATAAGCCGCGTGAGTTTGTGAAGATGCCGAAAGGCAACAGGGGCCCGTTGTTTGCAAAACATAACCACTTTATGTCCGTGGTTAATTGTCCCAATGGTGACCTGTTAGCCATCTGGCATACCTGCATAGGCGAGTCGGGGCGTGAGCTTTGCGTTGCCGGCAGCCGACTGCGCTACGGCCGGGAAGACTGGGAGCCGGCGTCGCTTTTCTGGGATGCACCCGACCGAAACGACCACGGACATGCATTATGGTTCGACGGAAAAGATGCGATTTATCATTTCCAGGGACTTGCAACACAGGTCAGGGACGTTGCTTTGATAATGCGAACCTCAAGCGACAATGGCGTCACCTGGTCCAAAGCAAGAATAATCAGCGGTGGACACGGCCCGAGCCGGATGCCGATAGAATCGGTTTTCCGAATGAATGAAGGTTTTTACACACTTGTTTGCGACAAAGGCCCGACCGTGCTGTGGGTCAGCCGCAACCAGGGACAGCATTGGTGTAAAAGCGAAGGACACATCAGGGGAAAACACGCCACCGTTGCGCAGTTAAATGACGGACGGCTGATAGCATTCGGCCGTGAGAGGAATATCGACGGCATGATGCCAATAAGCATTTCGGCGGACATGGGCAAAAGCTGGCAATACTCGGCAAGTGAGTTTCAGCCTGTCTGCTGGGGCCAGAGGAGCGTTCTGCTGAGGCTGAAAGAGGGGCCGTTGTTCTTCGCCTCTTTCTGCAAGAGGATGAAGGTGACTGATTCCTCCGGCGGCAAACACTTAGTATCGGGGCTTTTCGGGGCGGTTTCACGTGACGAGGCCAAGACCTGGCCGTCGCGCCGGCTGATAACCGATGACGGTCCGGGCCGCGATATAGAGACAATGGACGGAAATCTTATTACGATGAGCCCATACAATACCGAATCGGTTGGCTACCTGACGGTTTGCCAGTCATCCGACGGCATTATCCACATTCTGACGAGCCGGCAGCACTACGCCTTTAATCTCAAGTGGCTCTTGACGCCGCCGCCAGCGGCTCCATCGGAGCCGCCGCCGCCCCGGGCGAGGCTGCTGGCGGTCAAAAAAAAGCTGGCAAATATCTATATGAGCCAGGGGCAGCAATTGCCTTCGAACATGGGCGGAAAAGATGAATTCGCGGCGGTCAGCGAAAGAAAAGGCCTCACAGCGGAAATCAGGACTAAGGTCGTGAAACGAGCGGAGAATGAGTGCAGTGTGAACGTTGAGATTTATGATGGTGGATGTGGGCGTTACGCAATGACAATTACGGCCAACGGCGTGTACTGGTACGAGGGCCTTATTTTAGGCACCGCGACACTTCCGTTCGACCAATTTACCCCGGTCGCAGAGGGCCTGGACAATAGCGACAAAATGCACACGTATCGATTAGCCGTTCGAGAGGACCGTGTTGCTCAAATCTATCGAGATGGAAAGTTGTTAGGCGTGCGGAATTACGAATACCGAACGCCGCGTGATGCATACATCCATTTTAGTCTTGGCAAAAGCGCCGAGGCCGTGGTCGATTATGTTGCTTATGATTTAAGCGGCCCATACCAACCATAAAGTATCGAGTCCGGGAAAGGCGCAAAACAGGCCGGTCCTCAATCGAATTTGAAGGCGTAAAGTTTTGCGTTTTGCATTTCAAAGCGGAGGCGTACGACCTGGCCGGCAAGGTTGCCGAGACTGGGTTCACCTTTCCAACCGACGACGTGCCGGACAGAATCGCCTTTGATGACGTTGCAATTTTTAACGGCAAAACCGGGCACAGGTTTCTTAGGCTCATCCGTCAGTCCCACGTTAAAGCCGGTCATCGCCTTGCCGGAAAGATTCAGGATTCCCACCTTCATCCACCCCTTAACATCAGCATTGACAGTAAGTGTGTCACCTTCGAAGATAAGCGGGCGGGTAATGATGGTTGCGGTTTGGTCGCCGGCGTTGAGAGATACAAAACCGTCAAGCCGCTGAGAAAAGCGGACGGTTTTTCCTCGCGGATGGCCCTCGGGATTGGAGTACTGCCAGATGGTGTCGCCACGGCGAATCAATCCATCCGTTGGCCAGCCTAGGCCGACGCTTGTGCCGCCCACTTGCACCTTTTTTGGCAGATATGGCAGGTCGCCGTCGCGGTCATAAATGTGCCAGTTGATGCCGTCGCGGCTGACCGCCAGTTCTGTATGGTGGTTCCGCGCCAGAAAACCCACGTACGTATCCGGAGCCCATGGGTATTTCCTTGCGCGCGTACGGAAGACCTGGCCCTCATCGGGGTCGAATATATCCGGTCCCATGACGGTGATTCCTTCGCCGGTGACGGCGGGATAGGCCCAGCCTTCATAGTACGGATTGTGGACATCTTTCATAGGCCAGGCCTTGGCGACCTCGCGGGTTTCGAAAAGGGTGGCGCCGCGGCCATAGGCGGGGAAGTCGCCGGTGTTGTAGCTACCGTCGCGCTTGAGCAGATTTACATAGAGGCCGCGCTGGTCGTCCCAGAAGGTTTCACAGCCTCCGCCGCTGACCAGCGGCAGCATACAGGTTTCGTTTCGCCGCCAATGTATGCCGTCGGGTGACATATACAGATAAATTCCGCGCTGGGCAATCCAGCCGGTAAATTTGAATTGTTCTTCGGGCCTTGCATTTGGGTTGGTGTCTTTGAAGAAGCGGCCCCAGCACGGCAGGTGGATAAAGAGCAAATTGTTGTGTCTTGACCCTTTATGCTCTATAAGGCCAAGGTCCGGCATTTCAAAATTAATTCCATCTTCGGAGGTCAACAGGCGGATAGGGCCCTCGGCGGAACCGTATCCAGGCGTGCGAACCATCCATACTTTTCCATCGTGGTCGAATATGGGTGTGTCACCACGGGTGCGTGCGTTGGTAACTACAGGCTCGACAGGTGGGTTGACCGTCAGTTCGATGTTGCGTTTTCTGTCGATAATGACTTCGTCGATAAAAACGTGTTTGCGCGAGCCGAGCTTGACAGGCTCATTGGGCAGATACTTTTTATCCGGCCCAAACAACAGCGGCGGGCCGTTAGGCACGGCGGGCTTCGGCGCATCAGGCCCGTAGTTCCGGGAGAAGCTGGCCGGCAGGGGAAAATCTTGCTTGTAACGGATAACATCGGAGAACCGCAGCTCGTCGATATTTCCGTTGAAGTCATGGTCGCCGTGGCGGTCATGTCCCAATGCGAAATTAAATCGGTTTTTTCTGCGTATCTCAAAATCGGGTTTGTCCTTCCTGTCTTGCTTTTTGAAAGTGCCGTAAGTTGTGTTGTGCAGTGATTCGGGCCAGATACTGGTCGACACTTTCGATTTGCCCACAGGCACAAGCGTAATATCTGCTTGAAACTGGCCGTCAATGAAGTATCGAAGGTTCTTACTGCCAGCCGAGTAAGTGAAGGCCACATGGTGCCACGCTCGGCCCCAAAGCTGGTTGAGGACAGTTGGACATTCGGCCTTGAAGCCGGTGTAGGTATTTTCCACGACGAAGCCTTTTGCTCTTTTTCTAAGGGTCAGAGTAAAACCGTGCTCATACTTATCACCCAAATCGATAAGGACCACATCCTGAATTGGGTTGGACATCAACAGCAGCCAGAATTCGCAGGTAAAGTCACGGCCGGCCAGCGCATTGAGCAACTTCCCAGGAGCCACCGTTGGTCCCCATAGTCCGCTACCGGCTCTGCCGCTGACCTCTCTCATGTGGGTGAACGCCACCATGCCTTTCCATGCGGCGTACCCGACGGCATAATCAAGGCCGGGCGTGAGTTTGAGGCAATTGCCGAACCTGCCGGGGACAAGCTTGCCACCCTTCATCAAGCGCAGGTCGTATTCATATCGGCTTGCATCGGTGAGCGTTGTGTACGGGTAATCAGTTTCATCGAAAAGCCACAGGCCAACAGTATATGTGTCGGAGAATGACGGAAAATGATTCTCATCGGCACTTGCTGTACAGACAAGACCCGCTTCAATCACAAATGCCAAAACCAGTAGATAAATTTGTTTCACGTGCTCTTGCGACATGTTCCCTGGTCTCCTGACTATTAATCAAATTTGAAGGCGTAAAGCTTGGCGTTTTGCATTTCGAATCGCAGGCGGACGACCTGGCCGGCAAGGTTGCCGACGTCAGGGCTGCCTTTCCAGGTGACGACGTGTCGTACGGAGTCGGTTTTTATGGGGTCGCAATCCTTGATTCCAAAGCCCCGCAGCATTTCTTTGGGCGGGTTTGTTGACGCTACGTTATAGCCGGTGTACTCTTTGCCGTGGAGGGCCACGATTGCGACTTTCACCCGACCGCCCTTGGCATCAACATTCAAAGAGAGCCTATCACCCTGAAAAACGAAAGGTCGGGTCACAACTACGCCGGGTTGGGCGCCGGCATCGAGGAAAAGGAAACCATCGAGGCGTTGAGTCAGCCTCACACTGGGTCTTCCTTTGCTGCCGCTATCGGCAAAGCGGTCCTTTCCATACTGCCAGATTTGGTCGCCTCTACGTATGAGTCCATTTGCAATAATTGAGTCGGCGTAGTATCCGAGGCCTTGCTCGGAGCAGAGTTTCCAGTGGACGGCGTCTCGGCTTGTTGCAAGGTCGGCTTTGCCGTTGCGGACCAAGAACGCGACGTAAGTATCTGGTGCCCAGAGGTATTTCTGCGGGCGGCTTCTGAAGACCTGTCCCATGTCGGGGTCAAAAAGGTCCGGGTCGAAGACGGTGAGGCCTTCGCCAGTGACAGCGGGGAAGGGCCAGCCCTCGAAGTAGGGGTCTGGTACTGGGTTAAATGGCCAGGGTTTGTTTACCTGGCGGGTTTTGAACATGGTGGTGCCTCGCCCGTAGTGTGGGAAAAGGCCGGTGCTGTAGCTGCCATCGCGTTTTATGTAGTTGAAGTAGCATCCCTGCTGGTCATCCCAGAAGGTTTCGCAGCCACCGCCGCTTACTAAGGGCAGCATACACGTTTCGTTACGTCGCCAGTGGACCGCATCCGGCGAGAAATACATATAAATACCTCTCTGCGCAACCCAAAGCGTCGCCTTGAACAACTCTTCCGGGGGACAGATGGGATTGGTATCCTTAAAATACTTTCCCCAGCTTGGCAGGCCGAGCATTATCAGGTTATTATCCCTTGAGCCCTTGTATTCAATGAGGCCCAGGCTTGGTCTCTCAAAATTGATTCCGTCCTCTGAAACCAGGAGGTTGATCGGGCCTTCGTCGCCTTCGTAGCCCTCTGAGACGACCGTGTATATCTTACCTTCATGTTCAAAGAAGGATGCGTCCCACGCGGCGTATTCGTTGGTTTTCACTGCATCGGTGGGGGGATTAAGCATCAGTTTTACGTTCTGTTTTCTGTCGACCATTACTTCGTCAATAAATACGTGCTTGCGCGGGCCAAGCATAACCGGTTCGTTGGGCAGGTACTTCTTGTCCAATGCGAACAACAGCGGCGGCCCGTTGGCAACGGCAGGAGCCGGGGCGCCTTTGCCGTAGTTTCGGGAAAAGCTGTCAGGCAGAGAGAAACTCTGTGTGTAGCGGATGACATCTGAAAAACGCAGTTCATCTATGTTACCGTTAAAGTCCTTGTTGCCGTGGCGGTCATGACCTATGGCGAAGTTGAAGCGATTCTTGATGCGGACGGCGTAATCGGATTTTTCGGTCCGGTCTTGTTTTTCGAAGATTCCGTAAGTGGTATTGCTGATAGATGGTGGACGAATTGAAGCAGGGACTTGCGCTTTTTGAATCGGAGCCAGCTCAGCCGGCTGCTGACGCACGCCGTCTACGAAATAGTCGAGAGACTTGCTTCCAGCGGCGTGAGTAAATGCGACATGATGCCACGTGCGACCCCAAATCTGGTCAAGCACGATGGGACAGACAGCCTTAAATCCGGCGTAGGCGTTTTCGATTGCAAAGCCTTTGGCGTCGACCTTGAGAGTTATCGCGAAGCCGGCTTCGAATTTGTTGCCGAGGTCAATTAGGGTGACATCCCAGGTAGGTTTTGACATCAGGAGCAGCCAGAATTCGCAGGTAAAATCTCGCTCGGCAAAGGTCTGGAGGATTTCTTTGGGTACGATTGTTGGCCCGAACAGGCCGCTGCCGGGTTTTCCGCTCATCTCCCTCATTTTTCTAAAGCCAACCGAACCCTGCCAGGCTGCAAAACTTGTGCTGTAGTCCAATCCCGGTGTCATCTTTAAGCAGTTACCGTATTTACCCGGTACAAGCTTGCCACCTTTCATCAACCGCAGGTCATACTCGTACCGGCTGGCGTCGGTGAGCGTGGTGTAAGGATAGTACGTCTCGTCAAAGAGCCACAGCCCCACCGTGTGTTTGTCGGCAAACGAGGGAAAGTAATCTTTTTCGGCCTGTGCGGCCCAGCAGGCCGACACCAGCGCCGACGCAAAAATTAACAGCAATAAACTATTTTTCCCTGCCCCAGGAGCGGCTTTTCTTAACAGCATAATAACAAAATCTCCTTAGCCAATAAACAATTGAGCTACGTGCACACAGGAGGTACAATATAGCATCGATTGCGCAGGGGGGCTTGCCCAAAAAAAAAGATTTTTGAAAAAATTATTACTGTAGTCTGTACATAGGTTTACGAATTATTTGCTCTCGGCCAAACGGCTGATTTTCGAATCAAACGCGCAAGTTGCTCCTATTACGAAGTCGAATGCGTATTCGAGATAACAAAAAGAACTTTCGAATACGTATTCGAGAGAGCGAAAAGAACTTTCGAGTACGTATTCGAGAAAGCGTGTTTTGGATTTGCGATGAAAAATAAAGGGAAGCGTTCACGGGGGGAAAACGGCGTTTTTGTGTTATTGCGAGGCATTTAGGCCGAAGCAATCTCGAATTTTCGCAGGCCGGTGTTGCCGCGCTCGGCTCTGCCTCGTTCGCAATGACATAAAATGACCAAAAATCAGCATAGTAACCCGCAGAACGTTAGATTTTGCATCGGAGGCGTCCGGCCCTAAATCCCGGAACCTCGCGGCAGTTTTTATGGCAATCGTTAAAAAGGAATTGGGATACATCGGTAAAAAGAATCATGCAGACTAAAGGCAAAAACGACCCAAGCCCGGCATCTCGTGAATGCTGCGGAACCTGTATACACTCCAAAAGAAAAGCAGTTGGTATGGATGACTTGTGGTGCGTCTTGACTCTGGAGAGGGTTGATTATGACCAATGCTGTTACTCGTATATTCGCGATGAACAAAGGAAAATCGTAGGGCTTGACTCCATTCCAGATTACGGCGAGCAAACGCCTATGTGGGAACCTTAACCCAAGGAACACACACGGGAGAAATAAGAAAATGCGCCGACACCCTTATACCGGAATTACAGTCGCGATTGTTGGGCGTACTTGTCGAGGAACCTGATGCCCGAAATCCAAGCCAATAGAATACTCACCCGGCTCCTTCCGTTGGCACCGGGGCCTAATACTTGACATTTAACATAGGAAAAAGGAGCTAACCATGGGTGAAAGTGCAAGAGGCGTGCGCAGCGGAACCGGCCCTTACCGGGATAGCTACAGACGCAACAATAGATTAAAAGGGCGAAAAAAAGCTGCGGGCGTAAAATGCCCGGCAAAACAAATGGCAAGAATTAGTTGACCGGCAGAGATTTGCCGTTTATGATAGCGGCTGGATTTTATTAAAGGGCTCTATGATGAAACGACAATTTCTGCTTGTGTGTATTTTTGTGTTTGGCTCTGCCGCAGGGCTGGCGCCGGCCGTGGGAAAACGCCCACGGGGTAACACCTTCACCAACTCGCTCGGTATGAAGTTTGTGCGAATTGAGCCGGGCACCTTCAGGATGGGCCAGTTGAAGAAACTGGAGCCGGAAGTGCTGCCGCTCATCGAAGGCGGGGACCGTGGCGGCAGATTTGACCTGCTGGACAATGGGGATTACGATGAAAGACCCGTCCATACCGTCACAATCACAAAGCCATTTTATATGGCTGCCTGCGAGGTAACCAATTTTCAGTACGAGCTGTTCGACCCCTCGCACAAAAGAAAGCGGGGCATTGATAAGGTCTCTGTCGATGATGATGAGCCCGTTATTTATGTCAACTGGTACAACGCCCAGGCCTTTTGCCAATGGCTCAGTGACATCGAGGGCCTGCCGTATCGACTGCCCACCGAAGCTGAGTGGGAATATGCCTGCCGAGCCGGCACCGCCACGAACTACTATACAGGCGATATTCTACCAAGAGAGTTTCAGAAACAGCCCGGCAGGGTCCGAATGCCAGGGGCAAGGCCTCTGCAGGTCGGAAAGACCACCCCAAACGCCTGGGGACTATACGATATGCACGGCAATATCGAGGAGTTGTGCAATGACTGGTACGGCCCCTACAAAAAGGGTCGCCAGGTCGACCCGGTCGGCTATGCACAGGGTGATTTTCGTGTTACCAGGGGTGGAAGCTACGCGACAAGCCCGTACTTCCTCAGGTCGGCTAACCGGATGGGAGCACTGCCGGAGGACAAACACTGGCTCATCGGCTTTAGGGTTGTAATCGGGGAACTTCCGAAAACCAGGCCGCTACCGCCGCCAAAGCCGGCACTCTATCAGCAAAACGTAATTGCCCGTGACAGGGCAGAGGTCAGCCGAGGGCCTGACCGGAATAAACCATATTTCAGCGGGCCGCGGCGATTTATGAATATCCCGCCGGCCTCAATAGGCCCGGTCTTTGCAGGGCACAATCATAATCCCGCAATTGTCGAGTGCCCCAACGGTGATTTGCTGACAATATGGTACACGTGCGTCTCGGAAAAAGACCGCGAGCTGGGCCAGGCTGCCAGCCGGCTCAGATACGGCACCGACCAGTGGGAGCAGGCTTCACCCTTCTGGGATGTTCCAGACCGAAATGACCACTGCCCAACACTGTGGTTTGATGGAACAAGTAAAATCTACCATTTCTGTGGAGTTTCAGCAGGGGCAACCTACGGCACACTCGCAATGATAATGCGCTCATCGGCCGACAGCGGAGCGACATGGTCCAGAGCGCGAATAATTGTACCCGGACATGCAAACGCCAGAGGCGGACATATGGACAGTGAACCCGTCTTCCGAATGAACGATGGCGCCATAGCGATTGTCACTGATGGTTTCCCAACGCTGTGGACAAGCCCGGACGAAGGACTTTCCTGGCATAGTTGCGGCGGTACGCTCATCGGAAATCACCCCGGTGTCACCCAGCTTGCCGACGGCAGGCTTATCGGATTTGTCCGCGACCACGAGCTCGAAGCAAAAGAGGTCATAACCACCTACCAGGATATGGGAAGGACATTGACCCACAAGGCGAGAAACCGGAGGATGAAAAAGTCCATCTCCGCCGACGGAGGCAAAACCTGGACTCAAACTGCGAGCGTATTCCCCTGTATATACGGCGGTCAGCGTCTGGTCCTGCTCCGCCTCAAAGAAGGGCCGCTCTTCCTGGCTTCATTTGCAAACAGGGGAATAATCATTACAGATGCCGCAGGACAAAAACGAGAAGTCCGCGGAATGTTCGGCGCAGTCTCAGAAGACGGCGGAGAAACCTGGCCCTATATACGCCTGATTTCCGACGGCTCGGGCAGGGCCGTCGAAACTACTAACGGCGGATTTTTCACTATGGGAGACCGCACAGCCGAATACCGCGGCTATATGTCAGGCTGTCAGGGCCTCGACGGCGTCATTCATTTGATAAGCAGCTATGAGCATTACAGCTTTAACCTGGCCTGGCTCAAAACGCCACAACCACCGGCCAGGCGTATTGTGCCGGTGATGCCCGCCGTCGAAACGTTCACAGGCCCCGACTTTGACGCCAAAGGCTGGCAGCCCTATCACGGGCACTCGGGCGGCTTCAACGGCAAGGGACAATATACCATACTGTCGAAGTCACATTTTCAGGGAATGAACCGCATTATCGGCGCCGGCTCGTTTGAGATGAATATGGCGTTTAAGAACATCCACTTTAATCCGCGCGGGCCGACGGCTTCACCCGGTATCACCATCTGGATTAAGGATGCAATGATGCGAAGGCTGCATTTCTACGTCAGGGACAATCGCCTGTCCCTGGGCCTGCAGGATGAGGAAGACAGGGTTCCCTTTCCCGAGGGTCGTAACTACAACGTCTATTTTTCTGTCGCGCCGAAATCAGCTAATCTGAAGTTCATCTACAACGAAAAGACCCGGCGTGTCCGCATATTCTACGGCCTCAACGGTGCCGAAGCCACCACCGAGCTTCCGCACAGCAAGGCCGGTATCTACTTCGGCAGAGCTTTGAGCGAATCGGCCGCGGCTTATATTATGATGAGCTGCGGCAGTGTCGATGTCGACCATTGCGAAATCAAGCCGCTGCCCGATTAGCGGCGTCTCACCTATTATGCGAGCAATTATCACCCGGCACTGTGTTCTGTCCCGGAGTAACAATGCTCTTTAGAAAACGCATAGGCTTGTCGGGCAGCCGCCTGAAAACTCGGCTCCTGCGGTAACGACTTCGCCGCCGGATGCCGCAGCATCATCGGCGTCAGGCAAGGTAAGTACCTGGCCGGCCTTTGAGCCATACCTGTAAACCGTTATGCCCTTGCACTTAAGTTTGTGCGCCGTCAAATATATGTCCCTGACATCGTCTACGGTGGCGTTTGCCGGCAGGTTTATCGTCTTTGAAACAGCGTTGTCGGTGTATTTCTGAAAGGCGGACTGAATCGCCAGATGCTCGCGAGGCTTTACATCAAAGGCGGTTACGAAAACTTGTTTTAAGTCCTGCGGGATTGCCCCTATGTTCTGCAGGGAACCTTTGCGGGCGATTTCGGAGAGGAGACTTTTGTTGTAAATCCCTGCTTTTTTGGCGGCTTGTTCAAACAACGCGTTCGTCTCAAAGAGTTTCGCCCCCGACAGGACATTTCGCACAAAGCTTATCGCAAACAGGGGCTCTATCGAGCTGGAACAGCCGGCTATTATGCTTATCGTCCCGGTGGGCGCTATGGTATTTACCGTAGCGTTACGCAGCCTCAAATTGTCGCGTGCGTGGACTGACCGTTTGAAATTAGGAAATACGCCGCGCTGTTTGGCAAGGGCTGCTGAAGCGGCCAAAGACTGCCGATGAATGAAACGCATGAGCTTTCGCGCAAGGCCCACCGCCTGCGGACTATTATAGGCAATTGCGAGCTTGATAAGCATGTCGGCAAAACCCATTACACCCAGCCCGATTTTTCGATTTGCCAGGGTAATCTGCCTGGTCTGCTCAAGCGGGAAGTTGTTGACTTCAATGACATCATCGAGGAACCTGACTGCCCAGTGGATTGTTTTTTCGAGCCTTCGCCAGTTTACGCGGCCGTTCCTTACCATTTTGGCAAGATTTATCGAAGCCAGATTGCAGCTCTCAAACGGCAGCAGCGGCAGCTCTCCGCATGGGTTCGTAGCCTCGATTTGTCCCAGCTCCGGCGTGGGATTTCGTCTGTTTATCTCGTCGAGAAATACCAGCCCGGGGTCACCTGTGCGCCAGGCTGCATTGACAATCACGTCAAACAAACCGCCGGCCTTTACCTTTTCGACCACTTTGCCCGTGCGGGGATTGAGCAGGCTGAAATTCGTATTTCTTTTGACCGCCTGGATGAATCTGTCGGTGGCGCCGACCGACAAATTGAAATTGCTGAACGCCGTATCGCGCATTTTTGCCTCTATGAACTCGACTATATCCGGATGGTCGCATCTTAAGATTCCCATATTTGCGCCGCGTCTTCTTCCGCCCTGCACGATGACGCCCGTGGCCTGGTCGAATATGGTCATAAACGAGACCGGCCCGGAGGCTCGGCCTTTTGTGGATTCGACGATGTCGGATTTCGGCCTCAGGCTTGAGAAGCTGAACCCGGTTCCTCCGCCGCTCTGGTGAATTTTCGCCATATTGCCGAGCGCCTCGAATATGCCTTCCATGCAATCGCGGATAGGCAGGACAAAACACGCTGAAAGCTGACCGAGAGAGGTACCGGCATTCATTAAGGTCGGAGAATTGGGCAGGAATTCGAGCTTCGCCATCATCTGCTCAAACGTCTCTTCAACGTCGGTGGCGCTGAGCTTTGATTTGAAATTATTCTCGGCCTCGGCAATACTGTGTGCAACTCTCCTGAAAAGTTCCGCAGGCGTCTCGATGATGTTTTGCCGGGCGTCTTTCAGCAGGTACCGCCGCTTCAGGACCTCCATCGTATTTACAGGCAGCTTCAAGTCGTCGGTCAAATCCAAAGCCGGCTTTACGGAACACCTCTGACTTCGCTTTTCTTTATACGGCCCAGCCAATTTTTAAGCTCCCAGCGTTTATGGAGTTTTCGGGAAAATAAGTCGGTGTTGCTTTACCACACATTATGATAGAATACGTACAGCACTTTGAAAAGGGTCATTGGCGGATTTTTTGTGGGCGATTTGCCGCCAGCTTCTTTGCCTGGTCCGACGCACGCATTACAGACGGTTATTTGGCGCCAAATGCAGGGGCTGGAACTTGTGCGCGAAAAGCAAAAGCACAGATGGGAACACTTTGAACACAGGGCCGATATTGGAATACGCGGCTTTGGGGCAACTAAAGAGCAGGCCTTTGAGCAGGCTGCCGTCGCTTTGACCGCTGTGATTACCGAACCGGAAAAGGTCGACCCGCAGCAAGAAGTGAAAATAACCTTACGAATCTGCGAAGATGAAACCCTGCTGGTGGACTGGCTCAACAGCCTTGTTTACGAGATGGCAACGCGAAAAATGCTCTTTGGGCGGTTTGAAGTTCATATTGACAAACAGCATCTTAACGCTGCGGCCTGGGGTGAAAAAACCGACGTCAAAAAGCATCAGCCCACAGTGGAAGTCAAAGCCGCTACCTATACCGCTCTGACTGTGCGACAAGCCCACGACCAAACATGGGTTGCGCAATGTGTTGTAGACGTGTGAATGGCCGGCGAGAATAAAGATGGATACAAAAACAACTCTAAAAAAACGTTCTGAATACGAGTGGGTTATCGAGCCCTTCGGGAAAATGCGGGTCCCGGTAATCTTCTACGGCAATGAAGTTCTTATTAAAGCGATGGAGCAGAACGTCTGTCAACAGGCAATCAATGTGGCAGGCTTGCCAGGGATAGTGAAAGCTTCCTATGCAATGCCTGATGCGCACTGGGGCTACGGCTTTCCCATAGGAGGCGTGGCCGCCTTTGACCCGGATAAAGGCGGTGTCATTTCAGCCGGCGGCGTCGGCTTCGATATCGCCTGCGGCGTGCGAACGCTCAGAACACAGTTGACTGTCGAGGATATAGAACCTGTAAAAACCAAACTCGCCGACCTGCTCGCCCGAAAGATTCCTGCCGGTGTAGGCAGCAGAGGCAAGCTCGTGCTTGGCCCTGCCGAGATGGACGATATGCTTGTCGGCGGCGCACGCTGGGCTGTTGAGCACGGCTACGGAACAACGCAGGACCTCGACTACATCGAAGAGCAGGGCTGTATGCCCGCAGCCAGGCCGCAGTATGTCTCAAATGAGGCAAAAAAACGACAGCGCGATGAAGTTGGAACACTTGGCTCGGGAAACCACTACCTCGAGATCCAAAAAGTAGCCGAGGTTCTTGACGAGAAAATCGCACAGGCCTACGGCTTGAGAAAAGGTCAAATCCTAATCACGATACACTGCGGTTCGCGAGGGCTCGGCCATCAAATAGGAACCGACTTTATTAAGAAGATGGTCGCTGCGGCTGGCAGCTACGGCATAGAACTGCCTGACCGCGAGCTGGCCTGTGCGCCTGTCGACTCACCAGTCGGCAGGGAGTATCTCGGCGCCATGAGAGCCGGCATCAACTGCGCACTGGCAAACCGTCAGGTACTCACGCACCTGGTCAGAGAGGCCCTTGCCAGCGTCTTTCCCAAAGCCGAGCTCAAACTGCTGTACGATGTTTCCCATAATACCTGCAAGCAAGAGACGCATACGGTCAACGGCAAAGCCAAACGGCTTTTTGTTCACCGTAAAGGCGCCACACGGGCTTTCGGTCCGTCTTGCGCCGAGCTTCCACGAGAGTTTGACGGTGCAGGCCAGCCTGTCCTGATTGGGGGCACAATGGGCACGGCTTCATACATACTGGCCGGAACCGATGAGAGCATGTCGAAAGCATTCGGCTCATCGTGCCACGGCGCAGGAAGAAGTATGAGCCGCTCAAAAGCCAGAAAGATGTGGCGAGGCCAAGAGGTAGTCAACTCATTGGCCTCCCGCGGAATCCTGATACGCAGTCGCTCCTTTAGAGGAATCGCTGAAGAGGCCCCTGACGCATACAAGGATGTCAACGTAGTTGTCGAAGCAGCGCACCAGGCGAAACTGTCGCGCAAAGTGGCCAAATTAAGGCCTATGGTTTGCATAAAAGGATGACGAAAAGCTCCTCACCTGCTGTCCGCACAAACCTATTTGTCAATTTCAGTTGATACAAGGATTTTCCTGCACGTGCAGTGATTTCCTAAGTGGCACAGCGCCAATTTTGAAGCGGTAAATTGTAGGGGAAGGTCGATATTTTCCAGCCGGCCGTATCCAATCGTTATATGTGGAAAGAACGCGGCAAAACTTGACCGCCGGCGATAGTTCTTTACCCAAAGCAATGTCGACTCCCTGACCTCATCCGGCATGATTAGCATCTCAGCGGCCACATCATAGCTCAAGTACGGCGTAAATTCTCTGGTTATGGTCTCGTGAAGTGATTGAAGCCGGCTTGTTTTCTCTATTCGAAGAACCGAGACCTCTTCGCCGACCGAGTTTGTGTCCACGTGGACGTCAACAGCTTTCAGCCGGCCAACAGCGCTGCGTTTGGCAATATCGTCCAGAATCTCGGCGATAGCCGTCATATCTTTTTCGTAAATACAGCCCATAGCCAAAGAGATGTGAGGCAGACAGTCCTGCTTATTAAGAGCTATTTTGGCGTGATTATTCAGCAGCAGTTTTTTGTTTGCCTCGATTGCTATCTCGGTCATCTGCTCTGAGGGCAGCAATACAAAATCGACCGCCAGCCTTGCCGCAATATCGTCTTTTTCATTTTTCATTTAGCGCGAGGTTCCAGGTATTGCTTCAAAGTCTTCGCATTCCGAACCGCATTTGCACCAATATCATTATTGAAATAAACATAAACGCTGCGAGCTTCTTTGTTATGCTGTTTTATCCACTGGGCCCAGTCCTTCAACGCGGCCTTAGAGTAATTTCCCTGATACTTTCCCGTTGGGCCGTGGAACCTTACGTAGATTATCTCGCCGGTGATAACACGAGGCGAGCAAATACCGGCCAAATCGTGCACGCAAAAGCCAAGCCCAAACTTGTTAAGCAATCTGAAGGTGTCCTCCGAAAACCAGCTCTTATGCCTGAATTCAAAAACCCCTTCCCGATTTTTCGGCAGAAGCTTTATGAAATTTTTAAGCCGCTCAAGGTCCTGCTGCATGCTCGGCGGCAGTTGATACAAAATGGGCCCAAGTTTTTCCTTCAATATCACAACCCTTGCAAAGAACCGTTGAAGCTCATCCGACACGTCTTTGATTCTCTTTATGTGAGTGATATAACGATTGGCCTTTACGGTATAGACAAAACCCTCCGGTGCCTGGGCGTACCATTTTTCAAAAGAGCTGTCTTTCGGAAGCTGATAGAACGTATTGTTTATTTCAACGGTATCAAAATTCTGAGCGTAGTATTCAAACCACCTGCTCTTGGGCAGCTTATCAGGGTAAAAAGGCCCAACCCAGTGATTGTAATGCCACCCGGAGGTACCTATCCGCATGTCAAAACTGTGCTTACCCATAGCCGAGTTTTTAGCCCTTTCTTTGAATAAGCCGTCAAGCCTGATTTCCCGTAACAGCCCCGCATCGTGTCGTTAGCGCGGCTCAAGCGACCACTCGCCTTACAATGATTGCAGCTAAGACATAGCCTGTCAATGCTATGAGGCTCAAAACCGTAAAGCCTAAGGAAATCGCCAGAAACATCCCGAGAACAGCGGCGGTTACCGAAGCAAATCCATTAATGCCGCAGGCCCAGGGAACGAGCGGCCGCCTGTGTCTGTGAACCTGCTTGAGAGCCGTAGGAAAAGGTATCCCCATAAAAAACGCCAGCGGAGCGGTGATTAGCAATCCCACCAATAAACGAGCCGGCAGTGACAATCCCACTAATGGTCCAAACCAGAACCTCATTATGACTATTTCGCCTATGCCGATAGTAACAACGGCCAGCGCTGTAATCTGAACTGCGCGGACACTCGATTGGTAACCGCCGTTAGTACGCTTCGCAAGCTTGAGCAGCCGCCCTGAAACCAGCGAGCCGCAGCCGGAAAAGACCAGGAAGCTAAGCAAAGTGACGGCGACTCCGAAAACAGGATGGCCGATTAACAGCGTCATCTTCTGAATAAAACCCATTTCCAGAAACATATACGAAAGACCCAGCAGAAAAAAATAGGCGAATGTGGCAGACTTACCTGAAGCGACCGCTTTAATCGGCTTTGTGACGACGAGCGGCAGCAGGATAAACAGCCCGCTGGCGCAGACGGCCTGAAGCAAAGTGGCGGCCATAACCAGATAACCCCATTCAGAAAATGGCAGCCATCGGCCTGGAACGGCGCGAATCATATACGGCAGAGCCTTCCACTTGAAAAAATCGAAAAAATAAGGTCTGTCGTCAGTAGCCGGACGAATATTATAGCTATACCTGCGAAAGAAAACGTCACGGTCAGCCGAGAGAATTTTTTGCACACTCTCGTAGTAGATAGGCTCGTCAAGCACGTGAAATTGGTTTGTATCTTTCCGGTCAATGCCCGGCAGATGTACCAGGTCAAAACAGCGCTGCCGGGCAAAGCGTCGCGCGGCGGCTATTTGTCCCTCGGAAAAAGACCGCGGCGAGACAAAAATCGTCGCAGTAGCCCAGCTTCGAATCATTATGATGTGCTCGGCTGCATCGGCAACACCCGCTGACCGCAGTGCCTCGGTTATGGTGGCAAAGGCCTTGAGACTGTCCCTTGGGGGAGTCTTGAGCATCCTCGTTATGCTCAGCAGCCCCGTAGGCCGCAGCCGACTAAGGGCCAGCTTTATCGCCTCGATGGTATACAGGTGACTTTCATTAAGAGCGTAAAGTCCCGCAGCCGATGCGCTAAACGAGTCGAGCAATGAAATATTGATAATGTCGAAAAGCCGCTTTGTCCGCTGTAGGAAACTCCGGCCCTCGGCAGTGATAATCTCAACATCATCGCGTCTGTACAAGCCGGACGCAAATTCATTGAGCTGTTCGTGAACCAAATCTACTGTCTGCGAATTCATCTCGACGGCGGTGACGCTGGCAGCGTTTAGAGCCAGAGCCTGGGCGACATCCGAGCCGCCACCGGCCCCGATAACGCACACATCAGGCTCTTTTTTTAGATGGTAGGCCAAAGCGGAAGTCATATAGTCATAGCAGCCGAGGTCCTCGAAATCTTTGAAGTTGTTCACAGCCGAGATGCCGTCGGCGTCGGTGATAATCAGAATCTGTTCAGGTAATCCGCCCCGGTAGGTCATGCTCAGGCCGGGGAAATGGCGAATAGTCGGAGCCTTTATGCAATCGAGCCGGCCTAATGGGCTGTGACGGACAGCGAGGTTTTCCGCTTCCGGCAAGGCCCTGTAGAAAGTCAAGGACTTGTTTTCCGAAATATCGATTTCAAGTGCCAATGGCCCCGCCCGGCTAAAGACCAAAAGACAAATGGCCGCACAAGCCAAAGTGCCTGCCGCCAGCCGCCGCGACGTTCCAAACGCCAAAATCATTGCCGAAGCAAACGCCACCGAACTGACCAGCAGCAGCAATTGTTCGGGCCGACACAAGTACATCATCGCCACGATTGCCGCGACACCGGCGCCGGAACCGGCCATATTGTAGAAGTACAGACTGTGGGCCTTTTCGGCGCAAGCTGTAAACGCTATGGTAACGCATACACCGGCACAGAAAAATGGAATGAAAAAAAGCATATAATATGCAAACAGATAAAGTATCTGCCGCCGGTCCCATATCAGTTGCAATTCGTCAAGCGGCACCTTTTGACAAATCCAAAAGACAAAGGGAACACTTACCCCCAGCGCCAATGAAAAGCCCCACAGGCTCTTAGCATAGTTCCTTACAAGGGCCTTCGGGCCGACAGCAACAAAGGTTCCCCCCGAGCCGAAACCAAGAAGGGCCGTACTGATGACCAGGTACGAAAAATGATGCCAGTGACCAATGGACAGCACCCGCACCAGAACAACTTCCAGCGCCAGCGCCGCTGCAGAAATCAAAAAGATTGCGATTGAGGTCAGTATCATTTTTCAGGCGACTGGTCGGCTTTAGTAACGTGGCCAATCATAGGAACAAATCGCACCGGCAGCAGGCTCTTGCTTCGGATTTTACCTTTGTCATCCTTGGTAATCAGCACAAGTGTTTGGGCGCCGTATGGGCTTCCGAGAGGCAGTATCATACGCCCGCCCGGCTTTAGCTGTTCGATTAACGGAGGCGGGACCAGAGGCGCCGCAGCGGTTATTATGATGGCGTCGAAGGGCACTTTTTGTTTCCAGCCGTAATACCCGTCGCCCGCTCTGGCAAAGACGTTTGTGTAGCCAAGCTCTTTGAGCCGGCTTTTGGCCGAAGCAGCCAATTCCTCGATGATTTCGATTGTATAAACCTCCCGGGCAATCTCGGCGCAGACTGCCGCCTGGTATGCCGAGCCGGTGCCCACTTCCAAAACTGTGGAATTGGGGTCAAGCTTCAAAGACTCAGTCATATAAGCGACAATATATGGTTGACTTATAGTTTGGCCGTAACCTATTGCAAGCGGATGGTCATAGTACGCCCTGCGAAGGTCCCGGCCTCGAACAAAAGCGTGGCGAGGGACAGTACGCATTGCGGCGAGCACATTCGCGTCCTGCACATCCCGCGCCCGGATTTGCCTCGCTACCATCATCTGCCGCTGATGAATACGCTCGCTGAAAGAGCGATGCGTATGCAGCGGACGCGGGGGCTTGTTCTCTGCACTTTTCTTTAGTTCCTGCTCAGTCGCATTATTTGGGTCAGCTTTGTCGTCTTGCGAGGCGAAACTAAACCTGGGCCTTACTAACCGGCCGGGACCAAAAACAATCACAAGAGCGAAAACTGCGAGAAAAGACACAGCCACAAGCCATTTTTTCTTACGCGCCGTCGGATGTTCTTCAGCCATCTTCAATCAACCCTTCCTGAATTTCAGTCGCACTCGTTGGGTTTACCAGTGAGTCGACGCTGCCGCAGAGACAATAATACCACCCGTTAGATTTGTTGTCCAGCCCCGACCGCCAGCTAAGTGCAATATAGCATTTGCAAGTGCATGTCCCTGCTTGCGCAGGGGTAAACTTGTCCCCGCGCAAGCGGGGATACGTTTTCCGCCGAAGGACTTGATTTACACGAACAAACCTGCTATAAGCCGCATTTGTTCTTTCATCTCATTCCAGTTTGCAGGTTCCGGATTATTAGCCCGCACCACACCTAATGTAAACTAGGAAGACCCAGAATCGTTGATCCACCGCCTCTCCGCCTTACGCCCCTTGCCCGACTGTAAAAAAAACAGAAATTAATATTGAAAGATATACCAACCTTGAGTATCTTGACGCCTACATTGAAACACAATTATCAGCTCGTAAAGCCTACATGCTTGGTACAGATGAATACATAAAACACCTTGAGGAACGACTCAAACGACTTAAAGGCCATTTGGAAAAATAAGCTGATCTCAGTGAAAGGGCCGGCTGGTGGGATATTATAAGTAACTGGCATAAAATAGGTGTGTTTTCTTATTTTGATTCAGAAGAGCCGCTTCCAGATGACTGGGATGAGCGTGGATTTAATTTGTGGTCACTTGGTATGTATGATTCATGGAACAAAAAGATTGTTTTTGTTGACGGCTGTTTAAGTGCAACTGCACCTCCTGATATGGCTGATGCTTATGGGGCGTTCTCGCTACAGGGCCAAGGCAGTCTTGATCAGATCTATATTGGATGGCGGATAAAGGTCCTTGTTACTACAGGTATTATGGAACAAATCGTGGGTAACACAACTGAAGGTGTGAGGATGTTCTGGGAGAGAATGGGTTATGGCGATGACGTTCATGATGCTCTCTACTATACTTACGTGCATGGAAGCATAGGAATGCAAGAAGCCATGTGGGGCGTAAATGGCCTTCCTGATATTGGTCAACCTGAAGAAGATGATAACATCTTCTTGTGGGGTAATGGCTTGATCAATCAAATGGAGTTAGACCCATAATTTGAGATACCAAAGATGAAACCATTAAGGATAAGTAAAAAGTGGCTATTAGCAACTATTGGACTTTTGCTGGCTCTGTTAATTCTGAAAATACTATTGCTTTTGATTGCTGAACCCAAAATTACAGTCAATTATCTGGCTGAATACAACCGAACGGCTCGCCCACGAAATTACGATCCGAATGAAAATGCTGCGCTATATTATCAAAAGGCCTTTGATGCATTTGTAGATATGCCTGACAAACTGCAGAAGCCATATATAAACTGGTGCGCAGATTTCAATGATATTGAACGGGAACTACTCCAAAAATGGGTCATTTCAAATACACTGGCCTTCGAATACTTTAGAGGAGCTTTGAATAAACCTTATTATTGGTTAGAGAGAAGGGCCAAAAAAGACAACTATATAGGCAGTATAACAACACCTGATTTAGCTCAACTTCGGAAATTAACTGAGGTACTTACCTGGGACGCAAAACTAAATGCCTTCAAAGGCCGGTTTCGACTTGCGTTTGAAAATATTCTTGGTTGCTATAAGGCAGGCAACCATAAATGTCGTCCAAACCTAATTTTGATGGGGCAGCATACCGGCCTTAGGATTAAACAAGACACTGTCCGTAGTGCTTTCATCATTCTGGATAACTCGAAGGTTGAAGATAAAGCTTTGAGGTTCCTTCAGAATGCTTTACAATCAGAGCTTAACAACGACGATTATATACCAGATATACGAGCAGAAAAGTATTTTCTCTATGACGCATTGCAGCGAACTTTTATCGACAATGGCAAAGGTACTGGGCGATTAGCTTGGAGAACAGGCTGGTATTATGAGATGCTGTACGACGAGCGGAACAACTTTAGAAGAAGGCTATACGCTTGTTTTACGGGCCCGACCAAAAATGAGATAGTCGGGCAAATTGAGAAAATCTTAACTATATCCGGTCAGATAATGGCTAAAACGCCTTGGCAGATCAAAAACGAAGCATACGATTATTTTGGAGAAATCAAGAACATTAATAACGGCAATTGGTTTTTGCAAATTTTCGGGACAACCCCGAAGAGCATTTTTCATTCATATCACAAAACAAGAGCTCAAACAGATGCTTTAGTTGCCGTTCTCGCAATTTTGCGCTATAAAGCTGATACCGGCCAATTTCCAAAATCGCTTGATAAGCTTGTTTCCGCCAGTTATCTCCAATCTGTCCCAATGGACTCTTACAGTGATGGGGCGTTAGTCTATAAACTTACCGAAGATAACTTCAAACTTTACAGCATTGGAGAGAACTTCAAAGATGAGGGCGGAGCAGTCAAGTTAGATATCGTTTACTGGCCTATTCAACAACACAATATGATACGAAGCACAATATATCAAAAAACAGATGCTAGTTTAGTGGAAAGATTTGAAAGTCGCTATTAAAAATTTGAACAATGAAAAGTAGAAAAAGAAGCAGAGACTCAGAAGAAAATAGAAGAAGTAAATCAGCCTGAGTGATAATCTTAAGCATTTAAGAATCCTGTTGAATGAATAGGAAGAAGTTGCTTAAAATACAAGGGCCGGCTGGGTGTGGTCGGCAATCTGGCTGATAAAGAATTGAGACGAACAGGATTTAGCCAGGGTGAGTTGAAACTCCTCCACTTTGACTGCTGTCTGACTGGGCGTCTGAAAATAACAGGTGACAACCGACTAATTGAAGGCCCGGAAGGGTCACAAGGTCTTTTGTCTTATTTTCACGGTGATATGAGTTGGGCGTTGAAAATGTCAAGCTCATACACACAGATTTATCAAGGCTGGTGGGGTGAAGTGCCAAAAGGAGGCACTTCAAAATACAACCATTTTGCTTACCATGAGTGGACCAAACTTGGAGAAGGTGATAATCTATATCAGGCGTTGCTGTATGCTATCGATGAAACAGATTGGATTCCTGATGGCCCTCACGACAATTTTAGGTTAATGGGTCAGGGTGACATTACTGATCTTAGGGTTGAATAAATGGAGAATGACCTATGAAAAATATTTTGATTATAAGTCTTGTTACACTACTTGGAATTACAGGCTGCGCAGAAAATAACCGGCGTGTCTCATGCAGCGAGAATGTAGAATGTCAAAGATTGGAAGTTTTATTCAATAATTTCCGAGAGCAAAATATCCAGATGATGGTTTTTTACGGTGAGGATAATAATGAGCCGGTTGAAGAAGTTCCGCTGAGAGAATTTGAAGATTCTATTCTAACCCTTGCTGGTTGTTGTTTTTGCAAGCCTCATCCTTTAGCAAAAGAGTGGACAGAATGTAACCGGCTGGAATGTGTTTGGCAGCATCTTGAAAAAGAAAATGTTCAGAGGATCGCTTTTTATGAAAATGTTATGGATGAGAATACGAGCAAACCGGAAAATTGGCACAACTTATGGGCTGAAATCGTCGAGCCAAAAAGGATAAGTGAAACCATCAGGCTTTTTTGTAAAGCGATGAAAAAAGAAAGAAACAGATTTGCCAACGAGGAAATTGTTTTAGGTCACTATGATCGGATGCAGATAATGACAGGTAAATACAAATTTATCATACCCATCGCTTGCGATAGCTACGAAAGCGAAGCAATTTGTGGCATTGGCTGGACATCTTATGAGTTACAAAGGCGGCTAAAAGCATGGGGATTCCCTAAGCCCAAATGAGTAGGTATTTGAAGTACAGAGAGACCAGTTAGAATCCATTTGAGTCTGGATAAGGTTACTAACAGGTATTCCATGTGATAAGGGCCGGCTGGATATGGTCGGCAATCTGGTGTTCCCATAAGGCGAGTGCAAATTTCCTGCACGCCTCCGGTGCTAACTCGAATGACCGCTCCCACAGCACCCACGGGCACGCAAACTCGTGAGTAACGCACTCAAGCAGCTCAGCGCCGTGATGACGACTTTTTTTCCAGATGATAGTCTCGGTATTGAAGTCCCACCCCATGTGCTCTCCCCACGCCAACAGGCCGGTAACCGGGCTCTGGCAGTGCTCGAAGAACCATTTGAGTGTCTTGTCCGCCTCATCGGCATAACGCTTGTCTCCGGTTGCTTCCGTCAGGGCGTAGAGAACCTGGTACAGGTTCTCATCGTGCATAGGGTTGGCACCCTTGAAAACACGGTCACGATTTCGAATCCCCCAGTTTTCCCAGTCGTCTAACCGTATTCTCCACAGTCGTTTTTGCTCGGCCTCTGAAAACATCCTCATAGTCTTACGGTCCAGCATCGTGGCAAACAGCGGAGAGTGCTCTTTACCGTAAGTGTCTCGGCCGTGCTCAATCATAGCACCGGCGTAGGCCTTTACAATTCCAAGATAATCAATTTCTTTGCCGTTGGCGCCGGCAGTTTCCGCCCCGAACGAACTGCCCATCAACCACACCACGTTAAAAACAAAAACAAGGATTATTCTGCCCATTTTATAACCTCACCAGTAAACCCATTAAAACCACTGAGAAAGTACACTTTCCTGAATTTCGGCTGCTTCCCGGACTATTTGTCTTTCGCTTCGAGAACAATCACCCAATCATGCGCTTCAGGAGGAAACGCCGGCCGCCAATTACCTCCAGCGTCCGCAGTCACTTGGCCCAAATCGTGCTCAGCACCGGTGCACGGGTCGAAATAATAGGCCCGGTACTGCACGTCAGGCTCGATACCCTTCAACATTGGTGCCTTCCATAGCATTGGCACGTAGACCAGACGCACCTCTCTGGCAATGCCGATGCACCGAATTGCCTTAGGGTCTGTCTCTTGCCTCTTGTCCTCTACCCATTCAGGATGCTTTTTCATTCTCCACCAGGGCAGCTTCGCTATGAGCCGGCCTCCCAGAGCCACCTGCTTACCACCGGGAAGTTGTGCCGCCTCCTGCCACGGCATGTTCCCCCAACTGCGTCCGTGTGGTGAGGGCCCGTACGGCTTGTCCCTCTCGTTGAACTGCCATATACCATTGGCGCCGTAAGTATGCCCCGTAGTACCGTTAAAGACCGAGACGTAAAACGACAAACGCACAATGTCCTGCCAGCATTGACCACGGATGCCCTCGTAATTTACTTCTGAGTTCACTACCGGCATCCGAGGTTCACGCGCGACCGACCCGGCTACCGCAGATGCAGTATGCCCGATACTGTCAATGCCGCTATGCCCGGTCTGAAGCATTTCGAAATCGAACACTGTCGGGTCTTCGGACATATCACGGGCATTCGTCGCCGGATGGATGCTCAGCAGGTTGTGGTACGGGTCAATCT
>JAUWIU010000001.1 GCA_030608075.1 Phycisphaerae bacterium | reverse complement strand
ATCCGACGGGAAAATCGCGGCTTCGATGATACGAAAATATATCAATGGTGAGGCTATCAAGAGGGAGTATAAGGTTACTCAACCGGCTATGAGAGTGGAAGCGGTTGAATTAACGGAGGAGGAAATCGAGGCAATGGAAGTACCTGTAATGCCGGTTCTGCCGGTAGAAAAGAGGGAGCAGAACTTCAAAGAAGTGGAGCTTGGTTTCAACGAGGAGGCGGCGGTTAGAGAAGCGAGACGATGTTTCAGATGCGACCTTGAGGAGCCTGAAGAACAATAGCGGAAAAGAAGAATGGTCGGTAAGGGATATGAAATTGGTCGGCGTCTGAATTGTTTTGGAATGCGGTGTTATGATTAACTTTACTATCAACGACAGAGAGCTTCAGGTGGAAGAAGGCAAGACGATACTTGAGGTGGCCCTGGATGAGGGTATAAAGATACCGACCTTGTGTTACCACAAGGAGCTGACGCCTTATGGCGGGTGCAGGCTGTGCCTGGTCGAAATAGTAGGCGGTGGAAGGCTGGGGCTTGAAGCATCGTGTGTTTACAAGGTTACGGAAGGGCTGAAAGTCAAGACTGATACCGAGAGAGTTAAGAAAGCTCGAAAGATTGTTTTTGAACTTCTGCTGGCTCGATGTCCTGATTCGGAAAAAATCAGGGAGCTGGCGAGAGAATACGGGGTAACCGGCACCCGAATTAAACTGAAGAAGAAAGAGAATTGTATTTTGTGCGGCTTATGTGTTCGCGTTTGTGCCGAAATCAGCCAGAGACACGCGATAAGTTTCTCAGGCCGGGGAACTAAGCGGACGGTGCAGCCGGCCTTTAATAAAATATCAGAGAAATGTATCGGATGCGGGGCCTGTGCTTACGTTTGCCCGGTCGGGCGATTGAAGATTGAAGAAGCGGATTAGTGCGGGAAAAGCGATACACGAGTCGGCGTGAATACGTGATGCAAATTGTTTCTGAGGGGATTTTGCGCAGCCAGACGGTCCGGCCAGGAAATTAGTGTTTGTATGTTCCTTACGAGGCCCAGGGGCTCCGCATAGGTCGCGAGAGCATCCTGTCGGCCTGCTTATCGTTTATGAATGTTTCTTTGTCAGGGTCCCACCTCAACTTGCGCCCGAGCAGTATCGAGATATGACCCAGGTAGCCAACTGCGGTAGAGCGATGAGCAGCCTCAATTGGCGAACAGGTCTCTGAGCGGGTCTTGACGCAATCGAGGAAGTTGCGGTCGTCACTGTCGCAGTTATACAGATGAATCTCGTCGTGACCAATGGTCGAGCGCAGCAGTGACCTCGGGCGTGCGTCGATTGAACTGCGGGTGACGTGGATGCATCCGTCGGTTCCCTCGAAGCGAACGCCCTGACGATTGGTGTGGTTGTCGGTGAAATTCATCCGGACGCCGTTGGCATAGGTGTAGTCGATGCTCCAGGTCAGTGGTGTGTCCCACAGGCCGTCTTTGGGAAACAGGCCGTGTCCTTCAATCTCAACCGGGCCTGTGTGGTCGGCGTCGAGAGCCCATTGGGCAACGTCGAGGTGGTGGACACCCCATCCGGTGACAAAACCGCTGGTGGCGTAGTCGGAGATGAAGTACCAGCCTTGTCCCGGTCCGGGGCGCAGTCTGGCCTTGGTGTATTGTACCCAGGGAGCCGGGCCAAGCCACATGTCCCAGTCGAGGCCTTTCGGGACAGGCATAGGCGGGTAGACGCCGGTCTGCTGGCCGGGCGGACAAGCGACTTTGATGGTGTGGAGTTTTCCAATCCGGCCGTTGCGAACAAGCTCGCAGGCGAAGCGGAACTGGCTCATTGAGCGTTGTTCGGTGCCGTGCATGAAAACGGCGCCAAACCGCCTGACGGTGTCCCTCAGTACCCGGCCTTGTTCGATGGAGACCCCAAGAGGCTTTTCGACGTAGATATCCTTGCCCGCCTTTACGGCTGCAATTGCGATTGGGACGTGCCAATGGTCGGGCGTTGCAATCATCACGGCATCGATATCGCTGCGGGCGAGGAGTTCGCGGAAGTCGTTGTAGTCGTCGCATCCATTGTAGCTGCCCGAACGTTGTTCGTCGGCGTAGAAGGCCTCAACAATGTTTTTCATTTTTTTGCGTATTGGCTGGTCGACATCGCAGACCGCAAGAACCTGCCCGCCGTAATTCATCAGCGAGCGCGTGTTGAAGGCCCCTCTGCCGCCGACGCCGATACTGGCGACCGTCACATGATTGCTCGGTGCGACGGTCCCTGCTTTTCCAAGTGCCGACGAAGGCACAACGTATGGAAATGCTGCCGCAGCAACAACCGTACCTGCGGCATTTTTGAGAAAGCTGCGTCTTGTTAGTCTGTTACGATTCATAGAGCGTTCCCTTGGCATACGGCATGTTTTTCCGGTCTATCCTTACCGACGGGACATGGGCTTTTCAAATCTCATCCGCTGCCATCCGTTCTGAAAGGCTGCGCCAGGCCTGCATCGACCGTTTCAGGTTCTCGCGTGCATCTGTCTTTATGCCGTATCCCTGGAGTCCTATCGGGCCGGTATAGCCGAGTTCTTTCAGGGTTTTCAGGAATTTATAAGTATCAAATGAGCCGCGGTCCAACGTCTGAATCAGGCGGTCCCATGCCATTTTGTTGGTATCGCCGCTGTCGGCACCGTTGATGGTTACGACGAACAGATAAGGCATCGCCAATTCCATCAGCGGCCTCATGTTCTTCTCGTCGTCGACTTTCAGCCAGTGACAGAGATTGAAGGTTGCACCCACATTTTTGCGGTTGACCTTTTTTGTCACGCGTACCGCATCTTCAACGCTCTCCACCCAGGCATTAACGTGAGGATAAAGAGCAACCTTGAGGCCCGACTGGTCAGCCATATCGGCTATTTCTGTGATGACTTCGACTGCGAATGGGTCGCCGTCTGTGGCGGAAGGTTTGAATTTTCTGCTCTTTACCGTCAGCCAGAGCAGGACATCTGTTCCTTTGAGCTGCTTGATTGTCTCCTTCAGCCGCGGGTCATATCTTTTAGTGCCCGGGTCAATCGCGACGGACAGATAGGTGTTAAACATCTTCAAGCCGCGCTTATCCAGCTCCTTGAGCATTTCGTCTATGCCTTCAAGCCCTGAGTACCCTATCCCCGCATAGCCCAGCTCTTTGAGCATCTCGGCCTGTTCTTTCGCGCTTAGATGCTTCCTGTCCGTGCCGGTATCCATTGCAAAAAAGGGATTTGTGAGTCCGCGTGGCTTAGCCTGCGGCCGGCACGAGGATAGAAGCAAACAGGCGGCAAGCACGGTAAAGGCGGTTATAATTTTTGTCCAACGAGTCATAGTTTTTTCTCCACTTGCGTTGTCGGGTTTATTACAGTTTCCACGGGCTTGTCATAGGCCGCGAGAGCATCCTGTTGGCCTCGGCGTCGTCAGGGAAGGTTTCTTTGTCGGGGTCCCATTTGAGTTTTCGTCCGAGCAGCATTGAGATATTGCCCAGGTGCATAACCGTGCAGCAGCGATGGCCTGTTTCGGCGGGAAAGTACGGGTCTTTGCGTGCGTGGACACAGTCGAGAAAATTACGATGCTCGCCGGCAGGGCAGGTGTAAAGATGAGTTTCGTCAGGCCGGATGACGGAGTTTAGGATTTTGTCGGAGGCGGCCTGCAATTTTCCGCGCCAGCCATGATTGCCCACCCATCCTTCGGTTCCCTCGAAGCGGATGTCACAGGCCCCCGATGAAACGATAAGCGTGACACCGTTGGCATATTTGTACTCGATATGATATTCCGTTGCGGTATTGTAAAGTCCGTCTTTGGGAAACACGCCCTTTCCGTCTATGTCGACAGGGCCGGTATGTTCTGTGTCATTTCCCCATTGTGCGGTGTCGAGCAGATGGGCGCCCCAGTCGGTCAACTGACCGCCGGAATAGTCACGTATCCACCGGAAGTTCCAGTGAATGCGTCCGGGTGTGTATGGCGCCTTCGGCGCCGGGCCGAGCCACATATCATAGTCGAAACCGTTGGGGATGGGCTGAGGCTTTTGGATTTTGCCGTAGTGGCCTCTGATACGGTGACCACCGGGCAAGTTTACACGGATGGTATGGGGTTTGCCGATTCGGCCGTTGCGCACCAGCTCGGCCATTCGGTGATATACGTAGACCGACCGGTCCTCGGTTGACGTTTGAAACACTCGTCCGTACTGTTTGACCGTGTCACTGAGGACCCGGCCCTCATGGATGGTCAGTGTCGGCTTTTCACAGCACACGTCTTTGCCTGCTTTGAGCGCTGCTATCGAAATCGGAACGTGCCAGTGGTCCGGTGTCGAAACCATCACTGCGTCGATGTCGCTTTGGGCCAGCACGTCCCGAAAGTCGTTGTAGGCTGCACAATCACTGTTGCCGTATTTTTGGTTTACAATATCTCGGCCTCTTTCGCGATGGTTAGTGTCGACATCACAAACCGCTATAACGCGGGCGTCCGCATTGGCGAGAAAGCTTTTCAGATTTACGCCCGTACCATGGCCACCGACGCCAATACAGCCTAACGTAATGCGATTGCTGGGCGCGACCGACCCTGCCTTACCTGAGGCAGACGAGGGAATAAAGTATGGAAATGCTATCGCAGCGGTGGTTAGACCTGCGGTTTTCCCGAGAAAAGTGCGACGCGTAACAGCCTTTTTCATAACATCAAGAACCTCCAGATGTTCGAGGCGGCGTTGACCTGCATTATTCTTCACAAGCCAGCGGCGTGACCCGGATATTTCGGTATGCCACCGGCCCGTGGTTGCCCTGCAGCATGAGAGGCCCGGTCGGCTTTTCGTCGCTATAGGCTGCACTGCGGGTCGGGCCGGTCAGCTCTACGTTCTTGTGCACAAGTACGCTGTTGTGAATGACCTTCTTAAAACGAGCGTTGGAAATTTTCCTGCCGGTTTTGTCGAAGCGCGGCGCGCGGAAAATAACGTCAAAACTCTGCCATTTGCCCGGCGGCAAAGTCGCATTGACCAGCGGCGAATGACCCTCGAAGCCCTTAGGCGTTCTGTTTTTGTCCCAGCGCTGGTAAATGCCGCCGCATTCGATGCCCGGGTACTCTGACTTTTTCACGCCGTAACTATCGTATATCTGTATCTCGTATCTGCCCATGAAATAGACGCCTGAGTTGGATTTTCTCGGAATCATGAACTCGATGTGGGCTGTAACGTCGCCGAAGTGCTTCCTGCTGAACAGATTTACGGTTTTTCCCTTAGACCCATTAACGATGACACCGCCTCCGGGGCCGGCAGCGATTAGTTTTTTGTTTTCCGGGTCCACAATCGCCTCGCCAACAATCCGCCAGGTGCCGGTGTTTTGGCGCCACGCGGAAAAGTCATCACCAATCAGATAAATCGGCTCAGCGGGAAAAACACTGCGCAGGTATTGGGCATCGTGCCTGTAACTGGCTTCGAGCCCGAGGGGTTTGGCCCCTTCGATTTGAATCCATCCGCGGTAGCCGGCGTCGTCCATCGCCAGGCGGACTTTTTTGAAATCGACTTTGCCCCGGCCGAACAGATTTCCGTAGTCCTTGGCGTGAAACGCGCAGATATGCTCGGCACCGAGAGAGCGAATCTCGTTGTAGATATCGTAGCCCCTCTTGTGCGAGTTGCCGACGTCATAATAGACCTTAACAGCGGGCGAACCGACACGGTTGATGATGTCCATATTCTGCTCGGCACTTAGCCAGGACTCGAGTCCAATAACCACGCCGGCTTTCTCGGCCTTCGGCGCGACACCTTTTAGACGCTCAACCACAACATCAACGCCTTTTTTGTCGTTTCTTAAATCACCTTTGCCAAAGAAAGGCAGCATGACAATCGGCAGATGCATGGCTTTGCAGACGTCGATACTGTCAGAGACCCACTGAACTGTGCGCGGGTCGCTTTTGTACGGCACGCTGTTTAGATTAAGGATGCCCAGCGAGGCAATTTCGATACCGTTTTCCTTAGCGGCCTCAAGGAATTGCTTCTGGACGTCGGGCCTGCGGAGATGCAAATCGTTTTCGACGCTGCCCATGCTTATTTGGACGCCATCAAGGCCGATTCGCCTGGCCAACTCAAAACAAGCGGGGTCGGATGCCTTGCCTAACGACCAGGCGCAGGCACCTATCTTAAAGCCTTTATGGCCTGACTTACGCCGTGACATTTTGGTCGATGCCGACCGGCAGGACGTGGCAAAAGGGGTTAACGAAAGCCCGGCAACAGCGCGGGCGGAACCTAACATCATCTCGCGACGACTCATATTTGAATTACGCATATCGACACCTCTAAAAGACACTGCCACAGTGTGTGAAAATCATCGCAACATTTTTGTGTTGACTTTCTCGGTTATGCTTTTAAGCCTCGAAGGTCTGGTTGCAGCCTTTCGGTGCTCTTAATGAGCTTGTCCCAGTAGATTCTTTTGCCTGTATAAGCAGCGGTACGGCCAAGAATCGTCACAAGGTTACTGCGGACACTCGGCGCAACTGTCGGATTATCGAAACGGCCTTGAGTAATGCAGTCGTGGAACGTCGCTATGTTATTGATGGCGCCATTCTTGAATATACCGTTGGTCTCGCCGCCTCGGTAGAAATTCTCACCGCGGATGATAACGGTCCCGCCATATTTTGTTTCGAGCACGCCCTTGGGGCCGAACATGCGGTTCCTTATGCCGCCGGGTGAGCCGTGACCGGGAAACTGCCTCGAGCTGAAAGTGATGCCGACATTGTCGGGATACCGGTACAGGGCGGTGAAGTTGTCCCAGCAGGTTCCGACACTGCGCACCTTGCGAGCGCCCGTGCCAACGGCATACACCGGCTCCTGATTCATAATCCAACTGGCTACATCGAGGGTGTGGATATTTTGCTCGGTAATGATATCGCCGGAAAGTGCTCGGCTCAAACCCCAGGCGCGCAGGCGATTTTCGGGATTGGTCGGGTCGTCCTCCAGGAACTTTTTCTGGTGCTTCCAGGGGCCGTTGGAATGGTAGCTCGACTCGCCAAATGCGAAGCGGCCAAGGGCCCCGGCGTGGACACGCTTTATCGCCTCACAGTACAGCTCATTTGCCCGGGTCTGGAAATCGACAAGGAAGCACAGCTTTTTGGCGGTAGCCCTGCTGCCGCTTTCGGCGATAGTGTTGCAGCCAGGTACGTCCACGGCAGAGGGCTTAGCAACGTAGACATGCCGACCGGCATCGACGGCGGCTGCGGCTTGCTGAGGATGGAAATAGGGCGGGCGCTCGACTGCAACGGCGTCCAGCTTCTGCTCCAAGAGTTTGCGGTAACAGGAGAGGGTTGTGTAACGACGGGCGGCGGGCACATTGAATTTCTCGCCGAATTTATCGACCCTGTCCTGAAAGTAGTCGGCTGCTGCGACGATATTGTATCCGCCGTGCTTGAGGAAGAGGTCGGTAATCCATGTGCCGCGACCGCCGCAGCCAATCATTCCCAGATTTACCCTGGAATTGGCCGCCGAGCCGCGGACAAGCTCAGGTTTGATTACCGTAAACGACAATGCTGTCGCACCGGCGCCGGCGATAAAGCCGCGGCGCGTCATGTGTCTACTATTGTTGCTTGTATTTTTTGTTTTTTGCGACATTTTGTTGTCCTCCCTGTTTGAACATAGCTTAAGTGACAACTGCGGCCCAATCATTTCGGCAAGCAGCGACGGGGCGAGCAAGCTGCCTTTGTCATATGTTTACACCTTTTGTCAGAACGACAGCAGGCAATGCCAGATGTATGTATAGGCCAGGGCGTCATTGCCCTGCCATATTTTCCGGATGAGGTTTTCGTCGCCTGAGATTTTGGGTATTTCTTTGCGTTTTTCCTCCCAGGGGATGCAAACGCCCGGCTTTTTGTCGGTTTTGCTTTTCTGAGGCATTGTGATAATTCCCTGTTTCTTTAGTTTACCGAGGCCCTGGTCAGTACTGGCCGTATTCGCGAGTGAATTCGGTCATAGCCTTGATGTTTTCGGTTTTGGCGTCGTTCTGGATAATAGCACTGGCATCCATAATATACCCGCCGTCACCAGCCGCTGTGTCAATGACCTTTTTACAGCAGTCGCGGACCTCATCGGGCGTGCCGGCAGCCAACAGATAATTCGGGATGCCGCCGCTGATACAGAACTTGTGACCGATGGCCTTGTGGACGTCCAGGATGTTACCGCGGTCGACGTGATAAACAATGCTCGCGTCGGGCAGTTCGGCGAAGGATTTCAAATGAGCATCCCAACTGCCCTCGGCGTAGAAAAGCACCTGGTGCCCATGGGCCCATATCTCCTCGATGACGGGCTTAAGTGTTGGCCAGTATAAGGTATCGAAATGTTTCTGTGAGATAAAGGGCACGCATCCGCGATGCATCCAAAAGCCGATGGGGACGTTCTTTTCGGGGTCTGCGCCGGAAAGTGCCACGTGCAAAAGGTGCGGCATTAGGGCTTCGCAGGCGGCAAGGACCTTGTCCGGCCGCTCGAAAAGGTCGGGTATTAGGCCGAGATAGCCGCGTAGTTTGTCGGCGAGGATATCGAACGGGGCCTTGAGAATCCCCGAGATAGCCGAGACGGTTCCCGACTCTCGGCGCAACAGTTCGTTTTGCGTTCCGAAGGCGTTGAAGTAATTGAGCATTGCCATTCCGCCCTTCAAAAATGACAGGTTGCTTCGGTAGGATGTTGGCCGGCCCGCTTCAGTGACATCGGTGGATACCCTCGGCAGCCAGACGTTGAACAGAAAGCCGGTCGGATCCTCGATGAGCTGGTCGTATTCGTTCGGTTTCATAAATGCCGCCTCTTCAGGTGGTTCGAGGTACTGAAAACCTGTGTCTGGCGGTACGTCAATTCCTGGGACGCCATAGTACTTCAGGCCTATGGCCTGCGTCAGGCCTGTCCAGACGTAAACCATGTTGGAAACGGCAGCGTCCCAGTCGAAGTCGGCGGCGCATTTGCGTGCCGCCACAAAGGCATTGTTGTAGTCCTCTGTTACCTCCTGGCAGGTATAGCCGGCATATTTTGCCGTGAACTCGGCGACAAACGGTCGAATCGGAATCATATCCGGTTTTTCATTGCGCATTGCTGTGACGTAGCGTTTGAGGCGTTCGGCGTACAACTGTTCCATATCCTTAGCCATTCTGCTGTGCTCCTTGGCATTTATTGCTGTAACGCGTTCATTCAACCTGTTATGGCCGGGGCTTATCGTAACCTCTCAGGGTTAATTGAGCAAGTTCTTCTCGAAATAAAAGTTGCAGTTGGCGCTTGGCGGGTTGTTAGCGACAGGCTCATATCCGTGTGTTCAAGATTGAGGGGTCGGGCTTTAGAGCGAAGCGCCTGGCGAGAGCTTGCAACTGCTCTGTGCTGAGCTTGTTGCTGATTGGGCCTGCGGAAGCAGCTTTCAAGTAAATTCCGGCTGCTTTCTCGGCTGTGTCAATGAGGCCAAATGCCGCATCCAGATTGTTTCCCGTGGCGAGGATGCCGTGAAACTGCCACAGAATCACGCGGCGTTTTTCAAGTCCCTTGGCTGTCGCCTCGGCGAGTTCCAACGAGCCGGGCAGCATCCAGGGAACGAATTCAACTCCTTCAGGAAAGATAATTATGCACTCGGTGTGCATTTCCCAAAGCAGCTTTGAAATGCGTAGCGTGTCAAGGTCGAGAGCGTAGGTCAAGGCCGTCAGGTTGGGACTGTGAGTATGAATGACGGCCCGGTCGGTGCCGTCGGTAACTCGCTTTCTCACTGCTTGTGCCTCTAAGTGTGACGATAGTTCGGACGTAGGGTCACACCCCGACTCGTATCCCCACAACAGTCTGTATTGGCCTCCGGAATCATCGAGTTCAATAACCCCAACGTTATTCGCCGGTGAGATTTCTATATTGCGCAGATACATACCTGTGCCGGTGATTAGAAAGCGCTCTTTGGCAAGGTTGGGGAATTTCATATCCAGTGCGACCCAGTCCGAGCGCGGCTGAAAAGTCGTTTTGTCTTGGGCAATCTCGGGCCTGAGTCTTAGGCTGATATTTCCGGCATTTGCTTCGGCCCAGCCTTTGCTCCACATATCGCGGCTTGTTTTGACGATTTCCGATATAATCTTTTCAAATGAATCCTGCATAATCGAAATTCTCTAAAGTCCTGTGCAGATAAACGTGTTAAGCTTTCACAACTTTTTACAAAATCAGTCGTAATACTGCCATAAGTCCACATACTGAGTCAAGTATTTTCTCAGCTTGCAATGGGTGTTTGTGAAGGGTGTTGCTGCAAACAGAACGCCACTGAAAGGTACGTGCCGAGGTTACTGGGGGCAATCGACGGTAAATGGCGGCCCTGCGTTGACCAAAATGTCGACTAATTCATCGAGGCCGCCGAGTGTTGGGTATCAGAGCAGGGTTACGTGGGGGCTGGAGTCAAAAAGGGACCAGCCTTTAGAAACGGCTGACCCCTTTGTTCACTTCTGAATGTTTAAGGCTGTAGACTACTGTCTTTCAGCCAATCCACGGCGAACACAGCGAGGTCTTTCATATCTTCTACGCAGTCTTTATTGAGGTCGCCCGGGATGTCGAAGAAACATGGTACCGTCAGCGCAGCACAGTTTGATTCGGTGTTGCCCAGAGCGTTGTAAACCTCACAGCTATAACAGTCTTGCACTCCTCTGGTTAGCTGGACATTATGTAGTTCTAAAGCCGGTGTGTCGACACCCGAGATATCACCGCCGTTGCTGAGAGCTGCGCCGTTTTTCTTCCACTGGTATGTCATAGGCCCATCGCCGGCTGCACGCACTGTGAACGTGGCAACAGCGCCGTATGGTTCGGTTACATCAGCCGGATGGTCGAGGATACGTGCAGGGCCGCATTGGATAAGTGGAGACCAGGACAAATCAATCCTGTCCCAGTGATTTGCAATGGCGGTGGTAAGTACCTGTGACATGCTCAGCGCTCCACCATGGGCGGTAAATAGCGCCGCCTCATTTCCCGTATCACCCAACCCGTCCCATTCCGCCATCGGGCCGGCTATCGAGGCAACACCATCATAGGTGGCTCCCAGCACATTCATCAGGTAATCCGTAATTTTGATTTCAGCCACTGGTAAACAGGCAACACCGTTTACCCTGCAATCGTCCAGCCACTGGATGAATTCGAGCAAGGTAAGCGGTTGAAACATGTCCCCGTCTAACATGATGGGGTTTCCGGTTCCGTCCCCGGCCGCTTGCAGCGCCGCCTCTGCCTGGTCCAACCCGGCCCTGGCCCAGTTAATTGCAGCTATTAACGCCCCTGGGTCGGGAACGTCAGCGGGCGTCCATGGGAAACCCGCTTCAAGTGCGTCCAGCTCGAAGCGTGCGTTATGAATAGCAGCCATAGGGTCTCCGGTAAAGGTTGGTGTGCTTGCGAGCAGGTCGGCAAATGTTTGGATGGCTGCGGTGAATACAGGAAGTAATCCCTGAAGGTCGGCGGCAGCCTGCAGTACATCGCTGCACCGTCCGTCTGTATATGCTCCGGCGCCCCGCATTGCAATCGCGAAGCCTCGTGTCCCCTCACGCATAAAGTCCCAGCAGGCCGTTCCTGAACCGGGGACAATAGTATCGGCATAATCGAAATCAGCTCGCGTCAAAGATACGTTGGTCCCCTTCAATATCATCACAGGAATCCAGGAATCCACTTCCGTGTCGGTAGGATATATATAGTATGTGTCCCCCACTTCGATTGGGCAGATGGGGTCCCATATCTGGCTGATGCCGTAATCAATCGCCTGTCCGGCTAACGTTCCGGCAACCCATGCAGCCACTACACAAGTCGCAACTGCAACTACTGTCGTAGCGAATGCGACAGCAGTTTCGGCAGCAGCAACCGCGGCAACTGCTTTGCCCACAACCGCTGCGCTGCCCGCTGCGCCAACAGCACCTTTGGCATCGGCAAGTACGCCCTGAGCGGCCTCGAGATAATCTTTGGCGTCGGAGAGTTTCTCGACGGCATCCGTAACCAGCTTGGCCATACTGTTCGAGTAGTCTTTGGCTGCCTGCCAAAACTCATCCCCATAGGCTGCGTTAGGCAATTGTGCCGCGATTATTAATCCTATACAGCCAATACAAATGATGCAATGTCGCAATTTATTTTTCGATGACTTCATAATCATTACCTCCTCTAAATATCTCGTGGATTATTCCACACTTTTCCCTGACTTTTTATTTTAGCAGGAATTTCCCATTTACTCGTGCTCAGATGCGTTCCTGAGCCTCACT
Organism: Phycisphaerae bacterium; assembly: GCA_030608075.1. Classification (GTDB taxonomy): domain Bacteria; phylum Planctomycetota; class Phycisphaerae; order Sedimentisphaerales; family Anaerobacaceae; genus JAUWIU01. Next base: position 67,921 of record JAUWIU010000001.1, on the reverse strand, counting down.
TCTAATAAAGTACCAGGTCTATCTTGAAAAGTCAAGCTTTTTTAGCTGCGGCTCGAAAGTTTTTCTGCGATTTTTGGCATTACCCAGCTCCGGGGACGCGATGCCGCTATTCTCAAAGGGATGACAAAGCCTCGGTTAAAGCCATTCGACAGGGGCTATACTGTCAAATTTATGACTTTTTGCACGTTTTCAGAATGGGAAATCCAGGTTTAGTTATCACAATCAATCCCTTCTTTGGTAAGCTGCTGCGTCGGAAAGAGGGTTTCAGAAGCTCTTGACGGATATGACAGGCAGCTTATACTGTTGGCTCAACAAAGACACCCAGACTTGAGGCAAAGAAAGGACAAGCAATCCGGGATGGGACAAGAGAAACAGTATATCGCCGTTGACCTCGGTGCCGAAAGCGGCAGAATAATGTTGGGCACTGTCGGAGGCGAAAAGCTGCGGCTGCAGGAAGTCCGGCGATTTGCGAACGGGCCGGTCGAGGAAGACGGCACTCTGCGATGGGATTTTGGCAAGCTGTTTTCAGAAATTACCAGAGGCATCGGCGAGGCAATTAAACAAAGCGACGGGGAAATCTCGGGTATAGGCGTTGATAGCTGGGGTGTGGATTACGGCCTGCTCGATGATATGGGCCAACTGATAGAAAATCCGTATCATTATCGTGATAGCCGAACCGACGGGATAATGGAAAAAGCGTTCGAGTTGATGGACAAACGCGACATATATGAGAAGACGGGCCTGCAATTTATGCAGTTCAACACGATTTATCAACTGCTGTCGATGCGTCTGGCAAATTCGCAGGTCTTTGCCAAAGCGAAAAAACTGGTATTCATGGCCGATTTGGTGTCATACCATTTATGCGGACGAGCCTATGCTGAGTATACGCTGGCGAGCACGTCTCAGCTTCTTGATATGAGTAAAGGGCAGTGGTCGGAGGAAATATTCGCGGGGCTCGGCCTGCCGATGGAGATTATGCCCGAAATCGTCAAACCCGGGACAGTAGCAGGGCGGCTAAAAGAGCAGGTCTGTGAAGAACTCGGAACCGGCCCAATCAATATTATTGCCGTAGCGTCGCACGATACGGCCAGTGCGGTTGCAGCGGTACCCAGCAGAGACCGGCGGAGTGATGCAAAAGAAAATGAACATAGTAAGCCATGCCGCTGGGCGTATCTTTCGAGCGGCACGTGGAGTTTGATGGGGGTCGAGACTTCCGAGGCGATTATTAACGACAAGAGTTTTGAGCACTCTTTCACAAACGAAGGCGGTGTCGATGACACCATCCGCTTCCTGAAGAACATAGCGGGCCTGTGGCTGCTGCAGGAGTGCAGAAGGCAATGGCAGCGGGAAGGAACTGAGCTGCCTTACGAGGAGTTGGGGGTGATGGCGGAAAAGGCCAAGCCTTTTGCGGCGTATTTAGACCCGAATGACGGCCGGTTTCTGGCGCCGGGCGATATGCCCGCGAAAATCAACAGGTATCTGGAGCAGACGGGGCAGAAACCGTTGGATGATAAAGGACAGATGGCCAGGGTGATATTGGAGAGTCTTGCGTTAAAATATCGTTCTGTAATGGATGCTATTGAAGAGATTACGAAGGAGAAGATTGACCTGCTGCACATTGTCGGCGGCGGGGATAAGGAATGAGCTTCTATGCCGGTTTGCAGCGAACGCCACGGGCAAAGAGGTAATTGCCGGCCCTGCCGAGGCGACGGCGACCGGGAATATTCTGGTGCAGTCGATAGCCTGCGGACAAATAAACTCGCTGGCGCAGGGCAGAGATATTGTGCGGAAATCTTTTGAAATGAAGGTGTACGAGCCGCAGGAAACCGAAATCTGGTCGAGAGAATACGGAAAAACAGAAAAGAGGTGAGACCTTGGCCTTCGTCTGCTCGCTGGCGCAGTGCGAACGAGGAAGAGAGGAAACAGGATGAGCAATTCGAGCACAATCGAAAAAGCGTACGGAATGGCAAGGCAGCGTTATGCCGAATTAGGTGTCGGTACGGATGAGGCCATAAAGCGCCTGGCCGGGATACCGGTGTCGTTGCACTGCTGGCAGGGCGATGACGTCAGTGGGTTTGAAACCGGTGACGGCTTGAGCGGGGGCGGAATTATGGCGACCGGGAATTACCCCGGAAAGGCCCGGACAGCCGAGGAGCTGAGGATGGACCTGGAGGAGGCAATGAGCCTGATACCGGGCAGTCACCGTGTGAGTATTCACGCTATGTACGCAGAGACCGGGGGCAAGGGCGTTGAGCGAAACCAGTTGCAGCCGGCGCACTTTTCAGGCTGGATAGACTGGGCGAAGGCCAACGAATTCGGCCTGGACTTCAATGGAACGTTTTTCTCTCATCCAAAGGCTGAAAGCGGCTTCACTTTGTCAAGCGCCGACGAGGGCATACGAAGGTTCTGGGTGGAGCACGGGATGGCCTGTCGGCGAATTGCCGAGCGTATGGGACGAGAGCTTGGCAGCGCGTGTGTAACAAATATGTGGATTCCGGACGGCTGCAAGGACATCCCGATAGACCGCAAAGGGCCGCGAGAGCGATTGAAGAAATCGCTCGATGAGATGTTTACCGAAAAAATCGACCGCAATTATCTGCTGGATTCGGTGGAAGGCAAACTTTTCGGCATCGGCTCGGAAAGTTACGTCGTCGGGTCGCACGAATTCTATCTGGGTTATGCCATCGCCAATAACATACTGCTTTGTCTGGACGCAGGACATTTCCATCCTACGGAAGTTATTTCCGACAAAATATCATCGGTACTGAGCTTTCTCGACGAGATACTGCTTCACGTCAGTCGTCCGGTTCGATGGGACAGCGACCACGTGGTAATCCTGTCGGACGAGCTCAAGGCCATTGCTCAGGAAATCGTCAGAGGTGCATACCTTGACAGGGTCCATATTGGTCTGGATTTCTTTGACGCAAGCATTAACCGCATAGCTGCGTGGGTAATCGGGACCCGCTGCACAATCAAGGCATTACTGCTTGCGCTGCTGGAACCGATAGAGAAACTCCGCCGGTTCGAGAACAGCGGCGATTTGACGTCGCGGCTTGCTATGCTCGAAGAGATAAAAACGCTGCCATTCGGAGCCGTTTGGGACTATTATTGCCTGAAGTCTGACGTTCCGGCGGCAGAGGCCTGGCTAAAGGCTGTTAAGGATTACGAAGTTAATGTTACAAGTAAGAGAGGTTGACTTTCTTTGCACTGCCATATTGGAAGAAGAGAGTTTATAAAGACAGTGGTAGCCGGAGCGGCTTCGGCTGCTCTTGGTGAAGGCCTGGGAGGATGCGCGGCAGCGGAACATCCGGGGAAGAGTCGCGCGCACCGCAGGCCAAATCTTGTCTATATCTTTGCAGACCAATGGCGCGGACAGGCCGCCGGCTACGCGGGAGATGCCAACGCAGTTACGCCGAATCTCGACAAACTCGCCAAAGAAAGCGTCAACCTTGTTAATGCTGTCTCCAGCTGTCCTGTGTGCAGTCCCTATCGCGGGAGTTTGATGACCGGCCAATATCCGCTGACCAACGGCGTCTTTATGAACGATGTGCGTCCGCGTGCGGAGGCGACATTCATCGCCGAAGTATACAACCAGACCGGCTATGAAACGGCCTATATCGGAAAATGGCATCTGGATGGGCACGAAAGAAGCTCTTTCATACCGCCGGAGAGACGTCAGGGTTTTAACTTCTGGAGAGTAATGGACTGTACACACGATTACAACAACTCTTATTATTACGCTGATGAAGATGTCAAACTCAAGTGGCAGGGCTACGATGCCATTGCTCAGACCCGCGAGGCACAAAGATATATCAAGGGCCATAGTGGTGCCCGGCCCTTCGTGCTTTTTGTTTCCTGGGGTCCGCCGCATAGCCCGTATGATACGGCACCGGAAAAGTACAAGGAGCTATTCAGGGAAAAGGGGCTTTTTTTACGCCGGAATGTTCCTGCGAGGTTTCGGGCAAAGGCGGAGCGCTGTCTTCGGGGTTATTACGCCCATATTGCTGCGCTCGATGACTGTGTTGGCGATATTCTTGCGACACTGCGAGAATGCGGTCTTGAAAAAGACACGATACTGGTCTTCACGTCGGACCACGGGGACATGCTTTACTCGCACGGCCGGCGTAAGAAACAGCAGCCGTGGGAAGAGTCGATTCGTGTTCCGTTCCTTCTTCGCTACCCGGCGGTGCTGGGCAACAAAGGCAGAACAATCGATATGCCGTTCAGCGCTGTCGACATTATGCCGACATTGCTGGGTCTTAGCGGCGTTAAGATACCCGACAGCGTGGAGGGGACCGATTTCTCCGGCGTTATGAGAGGAATCGAGACGCCGAACAATGATGCTGTTTTGATTAGCTGCCCGGCACCATTCGGGCAGTGGTCGAGAAAACACGGCGGCAAAGAGTATCGCGGCGTTCGGACCAGGCGGTACACCTACGTGCGTGACTTAAATGGCCCGTGGCTGCTCTATGACAACGAAAAAGACCCGTATCAACTCGATAATCTTTGCAACAAACCGAAGTACAGCGGACTTCAGGAGAAACTGGAAGGCATTTTATTGCAGAAACTAAAGGCCACTAATGACGATTTCCTTCCCAGCCCGGAGTATATCAGGAAGTGGGGCTATACAGTAGACGCAACAGGAACTGTGCCTTATACCAGGTGAGCAAGTCGACGTAACAGGTAATTGAAACTGAATCAAAAGCGCGGAGGACATTGATGTCGGACAGCGGCAGGAGCAGGGCTATAGAAGCTCTCGATAAGCTGTATGAGTTCGAGCGGGAGCCGGTCTCCGAGGAGAAACTTCAGCCGGGCAGGCATTTCGCCAGCCTCTTTGCAGGCGAACATATTGCCGGCACCGAATTCGTTATCGGGGCAATGTTTGTCAAGTGGGGCGCAAGCGCATACGACATATTTGTGGGGCTCCTTATCGGAAATACGCTTGCTGTGCTGACCTGGACGTTGATTTGTGCCCCAATCGCTGTCGGGACCCGGCTGACGCTGTATTGGTATCTTCGCAAGATTGCCGGGCCTGTCGTAACGGTTATCTATAATGTGCTCAACGCGATTTTGTTCTGCATCCTTGCCGGCTGTATGATTACCGTCTCGGCCTCGGCGGTGCGCATTCCGTTCGGCATAGCCGCTCAGACCGACTGGTATCCCAAGAGTTTTGCCTTTGTGCTGGTCGTGATATGTGTCGGCGCGGTTGTGGTGACATTAGCGATTCTCGGCTTCGAGAAGCTGGCGCAGTTTGCTTCGGTCTGTTCGCCCTGGCTGTTTTTGATGTTCGTTGGCGGCGCGATTGCAACGCTTCCGGGCTTGGCAAAGCTGGCCGGAATCGGACAAATCCACGGCTTTGCCGACTTTTGGGCGCTTGCGAGGTCAACGATTTGGACGGGGGCCGCACCGCCGGGCGAGGTGCGAATAACCTTCTGGCAGGTCGCTGCATTCGCGTGGATATGCAATCTGGCGATGCACGGTGGACTATCCGACATGGCCCTGTTCCGGTATGCGAAGAAGGCGTCCTACGGCCTGTACTCTGCATTTGGAATGTTTCTGGGACATTACGTGGCCTGGATATGCGCCGGCATTATGGGTGCTGCGGCGGCGCTAATGCTCAAGACCAATATCGGTAATCTGGATGCCGGCGGGGTCGCCGCTGAAGCGCTGGGATTAGCCGGTATAGTAGCGGTCGTTATTGCGGGCTGGACGACATCAAACCCAACATTGTATCGGGCCGGGATGGCGTTTCAGGCAGTAACGCCCGGCTGGCCTCGATGGCTGGTGACACTCATCGCCGGCGTCGCCACCACCGCCATAGCCTGCTTTCCGTTTGTGTTTACAAAACTGCTCGATTTCGTCGGCTATTACGGGCTTTTGCTGATGCCTGTCGGCGCAATCGTGTTTGCCGAGCACTGGATTTTTCCGAAGATAGGCCTTACTCAGTACTGGGCATCCCGCAGAAAATTGCTGGTCAGTTGGCCGGCTCTTCTTAGCTGGGGCATCGCAATCGCAGTTGCTTTGATACTTGAAAAGACCGGAACGGTTCATCTGTTCCTCTTGTTTGTGCCGGTGTGGCTGTTAACCACCGTGCTGTATCTGCTATTTGCTTCGATGGCCGGTGCGCGGGAAAAGCTCAGCGATGACGAAGCCGCCGGGCGTGCGTTCACTGAGGCGCCTGTCAAACCGGCAAAGAGCCGGACTGCAAATGCGCCTGAAAGGCACACTGATGTCATCGTATGGGTTTCGGGAATTGTCGCTGTTGTGTCACTTTTTACGTGCCTTGTCCTGCCGATTTGGGTGTATGTGGCTGCTGCTGACATGTATGGTGAGCGCTTTAGTGCTTTCAAGATGATGCTCATCTGGCCAACCCTGATTTATTTCATCGCCGCGACTATTTGGGCCGTTAGAAGGGGAAAAACGCGTCTGTAGAAAACCGTTAAGGATGACTTAGCTTAATGCTTCAGCGTAACGAGCACACCCATAGGCATCCTACGAAATTCTAGAGGCCGATTCATCTGGCCATGCATGGCCTGCACAGAAGTAGGCTCCTTAAAACCGCTCACAGAGGCCGACAGAGGCCTTCTCGTAGTAACTGTGTCTTCCCGCGTAAAACCAAAGCACCGAGGCCGAAGAGCAAGAGTGTAGTTGGCTCCGGTATCAATGTAAGGCTCGTAATCGTCCCTTGAAACTGCCATGAGTTGTCCATTCCGGTGAACGAGCGTAGTTCGAAATCTGACAAGTTCAGCGATTCAGGCAAGCGAGCATCGCCTTCAAATACGGTTTTGTGGAAATCCTTCAGCTCGATTCTGCACCTGAGTGTAATCAAGGGCTGTCTTCCCGGAGTCCAGTCATCTGCCAGGAACGAAATACAGTCGGAACTATCAGATGCTATATTTCTGACTTGCACATGCCTGCGCGTGAAACTCGAATCCGGATAGGTCAACCATATCCCAGGCCCATTAAATGTCACAGCAAAATACGTAAAATTATAGTTTGCGCATTTCATGTCATGGCTATGTGAAAACGCATTCCTTGAAGAATCGTATACAAAGCGTCCTGAAAACGAATCTATATTTGAAACACTGCCGTTGCCTCCGGAGGAACTATCGATTGTGCCTTCAAAGGCATAGTCTACAACGACCGCCCAAGCGGGTGCACAGAGAATCATAAGCAGTATGACGAATAAGGGACTTCTCATTTCTCTACCTCCTCAAAAAAATTGGTTCTTTCGCAACAAAGTGACGTTGATGGTCTCACCAGGAATTACTTGTGCCGACGAGTTGGCGTCGCTTAGAAAGCCGGTCACTGCGGATACAATTGGGGTGACTACCAGAACTAATGCAACAGATATGAGCAGGCTCAGCTTGTTCATCTCTTTCCCTCGCTTTGCACGGAATGATATCAAAGCTAATGCGATTATACGCCTTTCGGTACGAAAGTCAAGTAAAAAGTCTAAACTTTTTCCAAATTACGTAGAAATACGTAGATGGGGGGAAACGGCTCGATTATTACCGCACCAGAGCGAGTTGGGCGTGTTAATGGACACGTGGTTTTGCTGCGTAGACTTGAGTTTATAGTGTTAAGTTCGAAACGGAAATATCGAAGCTTGAATGATGAGGTGGTCGGTGGTTGTGGACAGGGATTGGCGACCGGGGGGGGGGGAATGGGTCTTAGCGTGGTGGATAGTTGGTGATTTGGTTTTGGCGGATTGGCAGTGGGGGCGTTGGTCAGGTGGCTTTTTTGCAGGTGGAGGATTTGTGAACATTTTGATAAGTTTCTTCTTGACGGGGTGCTGGGAATTGGTTCTATTTACAAATACGGTTAAGAAATGAGAAGTTTGGCTGAGGTTTAGGGCCGGGGTGCGAAGAAATGGGGTAAGTTATCGGATGGGCTAATGAATCTGACAGTCATTATATTTTGGAAAGGGCCGAATAATGCGAGTTGTAGAAATTTGGGTGGCCGTTTTTGTCTGTGTCGGACTTGTACTAACAGGCGGGTGCAACGAAGAGCTTAAGAACTGCAGAATTCAAAATGAGGTACAGGGCAAACGGATAAATGAACTGGAGAGTGAAGTAAAGGCCAGCGAGCTAAGGCTTGCGCAGCTAAGGGAACAGCTCAAGACGGCGAAAAGCAGCGGTGACGTGGAGGCTGATGCGCTGAAACAGGCGATTGCCGCGCTCGAAAAAGACCTGGCGGATAAGAGGACTTTGATTGCTTCGATGCAGGAGCAGCTTCTTTTAGGTGGGGTGAAACTGCCGGTGGAGCTGAGCACGATGTTGGAGGATTTTGCCAAAGACAAGGATATGGTTACCTATGATGCCGAGCGTGGGATAGTGAAGTTCAAGTCTGATTTGCTTTTCAAGAGCGGCAGTGATGAGGTGACGGCCTCGGCGACCGATGCGGTGCGGTCTCTCTCCAAGATTCTGAATACTGAGCAGGGCACGGAGTTCGATATTATCATAGCCGGTCATACTGACGACCAGCCTATTCGCCATTCTCGTGGGAAACATCCGAGTAACTGGCACCTTTCGGCGCACAGAGCGATAGCGGTGCTGAGGGTAATGGCCGGCAGCGATATTGTTTCGGAACGGTTGAGTGTACGCGGCTTTGGGGAGTTTCGGCCAATCGTTCCTAATGAGCCCAACAAGGTGGGAAATAAACAGAACAGACGCGTCGAGATTTTCATTGTCCCCCGCGGTACTTAAGAACTATGTCAAAACACGCAATGTCATTCCGAGCGCAGCGAGGAATCTCTTTTTGCGTCCGACCAGGCCCCCTGGTTTGCTCAGGGTGACAGTTTTCACATAGTCTCTTAGTGTATCGTTGTTGGGACAGGTTTCCGGCCCGTGCCCAGGGTAGCGTAAAAAAGCGGCAGCGTGAGAGAATGACGGAGCGCACTTTAATCATCATCAAACCTGACGGTATACAACGGCATTTGGCCGGCGAGATAATTGCGCGGTTCGAGCGAAAAGGCTTTAAGCTGGTTGCGGCGAAGTTTGTGCAGCTCTCGGAAGAATTGGCTCGGCGACTTTATCAGGTACATCGCCGGAAGCCTTTTTTTGAAGGGCTCGTGAAATATTCGGCATCTTCGCCGGTGCTTGTGACGGTCTGGGAGGCGCAGGGGGTTATAGATATGGCGAGGAAGATGATGGGGGCGACCTTTGGTTACGAGGCGCAGGCCGGTACGATTCGCGGGGACTTTAGCTGTTCGCGAGGCTATAACCTGATTCATGGTTCCGACAGCGCCGAGTCGGCGGAGCGCGAAATCAACCTGTTTTTCAACTCCGACGAGATAATCGACTACGAATTAGCCGATGGGGGCTGGCTTTACGGGCGGAATGATTGAGGCTGGCGCTATTTGACGGCACCGCAGCATTTTTTGTATTTTTTCCCACTGCCGCACGGGCAGGGGTCGTTTCTTCCAACCTTGGGCTTGTCCAGCTTTATCTGCTTTGCCTTCTCCTGGCCTTGTGGTGCCTGTGCGGCCGCCCTTTGCCGTTCTGCCATTGCGAACTGGCCGACTTCGTCGTGGGCGGTGCGGCTTACATTCCAGACACTCCTGGCCCTGGCGCCGGCTTCGAGGCGCACCTTGAAGATGATGTCGGTGACCCTGTCCTCGATGGTTTCGAGCATCTCGTTGAACATTCGGAAGCCTTCGCGTTTGTATTCGACCTTTGGGTCTTTTTCGGCGAAGGAGCGGAAATGAATGTTGCTCTTCAGGTAGTCCATTGAATAGAGGTGGTCTTTCCAGGTGCCGTCATAAATCTGCAGCAGGACGTATTTTTCGAGGTCGGCCAGCTCGGCCCGCAAAAACTCTCTTGCGGTTTCCAGCAGTTTCTCTCTTCGTTCGGCGCCGGGGCCGATTAACTCTTCGGTTAAAGAGGCATTGAATCTTTCATTGGCCCAGTTTACAAGCTCGGGGGTTGGCACGTTGGCGATTTTGTCATCGAGCTGCTCAGCCAATTTTCCGTTGTTGAAGCTCTGGCTTAGTTCGAGGAGCTGCTTGTGCAGTCGATGGGGTTTTATGTTTTGTATCTCTTCAGGGGAAAAGCTGGCGTCATATTTTTTGTTGGCCCAGTCGGCCAGAGCCTGGAATCCGTAGATGTTGGCGCCCTGCGGGCCGTAGACCATGTTCATCGCAAACTCGACAGGATATTCAATCTCTCTTTGTCTGTATTTTGCTGCGGCTTCTTCGGCGCAGATTTCGTGAATCTGGGCGGCATTTAGGGTTTTGAGTTGCTGAACATCCAGTTTTATATCGAATTTTGCCCTTGCCCATTCGCCCAGGGTCCGGAGCGAGAAATCTTCGGAGAGAAATTCTGTCAGCTTTGAGCAGTCTTTTTTTTCGATTTGGTCGGCGGCTGCTGAAATCAGTTGCTGCTCAATCTCCTCGGGAGATTGCTGCTTGACTTTGGCCGGGCTCAAACTGACACTGAATGCGCTCATTGCCCACTTGCACAGGCCAGCGACATCCCAGCCTGCCGGGTCGTCATAGTCTTCCAGGTATTCGCCGAGAGACAGCGATATATCATTTGCGACATTGTCTTTAGTTTGCTGCTTGATGAGCTTTTCAATCTCGGAGGTTTTTAGCTCGGTAATGTCGGTGGGCCTTAAGTCGACGTGGAAATCGGTTCTGGCCCATTCGATAATGCACCTTCGTGGATAGTCCGGGTTCAAAATGGTATCACAATTGTTTGTGATAGTGGCGTCGACCATGTCCTGAATAATTTTTTTCAGGCCTTTTCCCGCGAGGATTTGACGTCTTCGGGAGTAGAAGATTTTTCGCTGATAGTCCATTACCTCGTCGTATTCGAGCAGGCTTTTTCGTATTTCAAAGTTTCGTTCTTCCACTTTCTTTTGGGCCCGTTCGATTCCCTTGCTTATTCTCTTGTGAAGGATTGGCTGACCCTCTTCCCAGCCTATCCAGGACAATGCTTTCACGGTCCATTCCGGCGCGAACACTCGCATCAGGTCATCGTCGAAGCCGAGAAAGAACTGGCTGGACCCGGCGTCACCCTGTCTTCCCGTTCTGCCTCTGAGCTGGTTGTCGATTCTTCTTGCCTCGTGCCTCTCTGTTCCGAGGATGTGCAGGCCCCCGATGTCGGCGACGCCTGGTCCGAGCTTGATGTCGGTTCCTCGGCCTGCCATATTTGTTGCGATGGTGACATTGCCGCGGATTTTTCCGTTGCGGTCTGTGTGCTGCTGGCCTGCCTTGGCAACGATTATGGCTTCTCTTGCGTGCTGCTTGGCGTTCAGTACCTCGTGGTCGAGCCCGAATCTCTTTGTAAGCGCAGCCGACAGCGCTTCGCTCTTTTCGATGCTGATGGTACCTACGAGCAGGGGTCTTCCGGCGCAGCTAATGTCGTTTATCTCTTCGACTATGGCATTAAACTTTTCGGGCATCGTTTTGTAGATTACGTCATCGCGGTCTTCGCGGATAAGCGGTTCGTTGGTAGGTATGATGATGACTTCAAGGCCGTAGATTTTCACAAATTCCTGCTCTTCGGTCTTGGCGGTTCCGGTCATACCGGCAATCTGGTCGTAGAGTTTGAAGAAGTTCTGGAGTGTGATTGTAGCGAGTGTTTGGGTTTCCTCCTTTACAGGGACGGCTTCCTTTGCCTCGACGGCCTGATGAAGACCGTCCGACCACTGTCGGCCGTGCATAAGCCGGCCGGTGAAGTCATCGACGATAATGACCTTTCCGTCCATAACGACGTAATCTTTTTCTTTCTCGAACGTGACGTGTGCTCGGAGGCTCTGCTCCAGCAGGTGCGGCCAGTCCATATTTGAGCCTGTGAAGAATGAGCCGACGCCGGCGAGGTCCTGGGCGGCTTTGTTGCCTTCGTCGGTCAGGTGCACGGCCTTTCTGTCGAATTCGACTTCGTAGTATTCGGTTGCACTTGCCAGGCGTGCCTCGGCATTTTCGAGTTGGGCCTGGCTGTTTTCGATTACCTTCTGTGCCTTTTCCATGCGATTGTTGTTGTTTTCTTTTTTTGCTTCGCTCAGTTCACCCTGGGCGTTTGCAATAGTTCGCTGGGCGGCGTCAATCTGCTTTTTGGTTCGGTCGTAGGTGCTCTGCAGAGAGAGTAATTTTCTGGCGACTTCGTCGCCCTTTTTGTATCTCGAGACGTCGTCGAAGGCCGGCCCGGATATGATTAAGGGAGTTCTTGCTTCATCGATTAGAATTGAATCGACCTCATCGATTATCGCGTACTCCAGCGGGCCCTGGACCATCTGTTCCAGTGAGGTTTTCATATTGTCGCGGAGATAGTCGAAGCCGAATTCGTTATTTGTGCCGTAGGTTATGTCGCACTCATATTGACTTTTTCGGTCGTCGCCGACGGTATCCATATCGGCCTGGATGGCGCCTACGGTCAGCCCGAGCGCTCGGTAAACCGGCCCCATCCACTCGGCGTCTCGCTTTGCCAAGTAATCGTTGACGGTGACGATATGGACCTTTCTTCCGGTCAGATGCACAAGGTACGCAGCCAGTGTCGCCACGAGGGTTTTGCCTTCACCGGTAACCATTTCGGCGATTTTGCCTTCGTAAAGAACAATCCCGCCGATAAGCTGGACGTCGAAATGACGGAACCGAAACGGCGGCCTTGATTGCGGATAAAGCCTGCGAATCTCGGCGTTAAGTTCCACCGGCACGTTCAGGTCATAAAGTCCTGTCCCCTCCGCAAGCTGACGCTTCAGGTCTTGAAATATTGTCCGGCCGCCATCACTTAGCCGGGCTGCATCAAACTTATATTCATCCACAAGGATATTGCGCAGCCCCAGATACCTGTCGGACGGCTCGCGCACGACGGCGAAGGCTTCCGGTAAAATAACCTCGGGCCTGGTGCCGGCTTTTATCGCCGCTTTGAACTCGTCCGTTTTGGCCCTGAGCACCTGGTCATCGAGGCTTGTGATTTGCTCTTCGAATTCGCCGGCACGCTTGACGATTACAGAGTAAGCTTTAATCATCCGCTCGTTGCGAGACCCGAAGATTTTTAAGAGGATTTTGGTTATTTTGTCGGTCATGATATTTCGTCTATGCGTATATGCATCGATGCGCCAATGCGTAGATGCGGTGATGCAGTCATGAGCGGCTGTATCGGGGCATCCATTAGTTTACGCATTGACGCTTTCGCTTGTTCGGGCTTCATACGTCTTTCACTCTTGTTACGTACTGGCCGGTACGCGTGTCTACTCGCACGATATCGCCAACCTCAATGAACGGCGGCACCTGTACGACAAGCCCTGTTTCGAGAGTTGCAGGCTTGTATTGGTTTGTGGCGGTGGCGCCTCTAATCTCCGGGGTGGTATCAGTAACGCCTAAGTCGACCGTGTTCGGCAGCTCAACGACCACCGGTCTGCCCTCGTACATGCTTAGCTGAAGGCGTGTGTTGGGTTTTAGATATTTGGGTGCATCCCCGAAGGCATTGTCATCCAGAGTAATCTGGTCGTAGCTCTCGGTATCCATCAGGACGTGCTCGTTTGCCGATGAGTACAGGTACTCGTATGTGCCCTTGTCAAGGTAAGCCTGTTCGACAATTTCCTCGGCGCGCAGCCGAACGTTCTGGATTGAGCCGTCGGTCAGGCTTTTTAGTTTTGTCTGATAGACGGCGCCGCCTTTGCCGAGTTTGACGTGTTGATAATCGACGATTGCATAGAGTTTGCCGTCGATTTTAATGGTCTGACCTTTTTTCATCTCCGATGCTCGCATTTGTTACTCCAAATATTCTCGCTTCGTATGTCGTGTCGCATATTTCGATTCGCGCCTGGTGCTTTCTGATAGTAGTATTGCAGGATTGCTGTGAAATGTCAAGAGGTTGCTCCGGCGTTGGGGCGAGCGTCACAGGACAGGACCAAAAGGCCGGCTAAAAGCCGAAGGTAAACAAGCGTTGCTGTTGCTACTTTCTTGTTTTTGAGCGTCTGCGGATATGCGGGTCTTTTGATTTTCTCCGTGGTTTGGCTTTCATTCTTGGTTTGCGCCTTTGAGTTACAGGTTCAACCGGCGCGACGTTCAACTGTCGAGCGGGGAGATTTACCGACAGTATTCTGACTTTCATCGGCTCGCCAAGCCGAATGCAGGTTCCTGAGCCAAGGCCGACAACGGATTGCTCCACCGGGGAAAATCTCCAATGGTCGCTACCTAAGTCTTCGGTGCGAATAAGGGCTTCAACGCCGAATTTTTGGCAGCGTACAAATACTCCGAAGGCAGCGACGCCTGTAACAACGCCGTCGATTTGGTCCCCGATGTGTTTGCTCAGCAACTGTAAGACCAGGACTGTTTTGAGTTCGTTTTCGGCGTCCTCGGCCCGCTGCTCGGTGAAGGTGATGTGCTTTCCGATGTCCGCTAAGTGCTCCTGCGACAAACGCCGCTTGTGGTCGGTCAAATTGCTCCCGTGCTGCAGGTAGGACTGTAAGAGGCGGTGAACGAGTAAATCGGCGTATCGGCGTATGGGGCTGGTGAAGTGGCAGTAGTGCGCCGAGGCCAAAGCAAAATGACCGATACTCTGCGGTGCGTACTGGGCTTTTTCCAGACTTCGCAGGATGGCCAGATTGACCGCAAGTGCCGAATCGGTATCCTTTACAGCAGCGAGGCAATTCTGCATGTCGGTGCGGTTTGGTGTTCGCCGGACAGACAGACCAAAAGCCCTTAGGATTTCGCCAAGATTTTTCATAGTCAAAGTATCGGGCTCAGGGTGAATTCTTCGCATAAACGCAACGTTGAGCTTATCCAGCAGCGAAGCGACCGCCTCGTTTGCCTCTACCATAAACATTTCTATTATCGTGTGGGGGTAGCTGTCGTCCGCAGGGCGGGCATCGACAATTCGGTGGGACTTATCCATTATCAATTCGGTTTCAGGCAAATCCAGATGCAGCATTCCATCTTGCAGACGTCGGTTCTCAATCAGCCGGCTGAGTGCTTCCATATTCCTCAGCAGCTCGATGACCTCCGGTTCAGCCTGCTTTGTATGCCCCTTCAAAATCCTGTCGGCGTCCTGATACGTGAGCCGATGCCTCGACCGGCAAACAGTGTTGGCGAAGGTGCGAGACAGCATATTTCCCTGCGGGTCGTAGGTCAAATATACGCTCTTGCAGAATCGCTTCTGTCCGGGCTGTAGGCTGCAGATGCCGTTGCTCAAAAGCTCGGGCAGCATTGGAATGGTTCTGCCGGGCAGATACACACTGTTTCCGCGGAGGTGTGCCTCGGTATCTAAGGCCGAATCCGCCGGCACGAAACAGCTTACGTCAGCGATGTGGACACCCAGCAGCCAGTTGCCGCGCCCGTCCTTCTCGAGACTTATGGCATCGTCGAAATCTTTGGCGTCCGGCGGGTCGATTGTGATAACGAGTTTATCGGTTATGTCGTCCCTTGTGTCGGCCTTGTCCGGCTTGAATTCGCCGGTAGCTTTGCGGGCCTGGCCTGTGCAGGTTTCGTCGAATTCGGCGGGCAAATGATACTGGCGAATTATTGACTGAATCTCAGTTTCGTATCGTCCGGCTTTTCCGAGCACCTCGGTAATCACGCCCCGAGCCAGGTATCTTTCGGTCGGCCAGGTTACTATTTCGACAACGACTTTGTCGTTCTTGCCGGCGTCTTTTGCGGTAACATCATCGACCGCTATCGGGTCTGTGAGTCCTTTACCGTCCGGCTGCACGACCCATCCCTCCGCCTGTTTTACCAGTGTTCCGACGAATCTGTTTTGTGCCCGCTCAAGTATCTCGACTATTTTTCCGCTGAAGCGCATCTGCCCACCGCGTCTGCCTTTTTTCACCACTTTTGCCGAAACGATGTCGCCGGTCATTGCGTCGGCGGTTGCGTTTGGCGGGATAAATAAATCGCCGTGGGCGTTGGGGTCGAGAGGGGTTACGAAACCGAAGCCGTTTGGGTTGGCCCTGAATGTTCCGGTGATTACCCCTGTCATTGGCGGCAGGCTGATGAGGTTGCCGCTGCCTGTTACCACGTGCCCGGCCAGTCGCAATTGTTCAAAAGCCGACTTGAACTGCGGGTAGTCGTCGGAAGTTACGCCGAGAGCCTTTGCTAATTGTGCGAGCTTCAACGGCTTGTAATCAGCGTGCTTTAGTAATTTAATTATGCTTCTTTTCAAAACTTCCAGCATCCGACATCTCCATATCTTTGTCGCAGAGGACAGGGATAAAATATTAGCTACAGATTTTAGGGATTAGGGGATGGTAAGCTGAATTTAGAAAAAAGCTGAGAAAAATTGTCTTCGCAGAATAATGCCTACCCGTACCCTCTTAGTGCCATTGCAAGAAGCGTAGCAACATGGTAATCCCAAACACACAATACAAACTGTTTCGACATAGTGCCCGCCAGCTAACATTAAAACTCAGGTATGTCAACTGGAAGGCCGACTCGCATAAAGAAACGGGCAAATGCTTGAGAAAGGTGCTCTCGATAAGGTGAGAGCAAGCGGATTCGCTCACCCAATTCACCAGGTACATTACGAACGAAATCAAGCGGCAGAGAATGCACGCGGCGAAAATCAACAACACTAAAATCTCGTTTGAATCCTTCCAAATCGCATCGGTCCAATACATGGAAGCCAGGCATGGCGCCCTTACGAGCTTTGTTCCAATCATCGTTGCTGGACATCTGTCCTTCTTTAATATCTGATTTTTTCCATAGACAGCAAAGTAAGACTTCTGGAATCTTTTCGCGGCCCTTAACCATATCGCATGACTGTGATAACACAATTACATCTCTCCCCTCCCAGGGAATCTCATAAGGACTAGTCCTAGTATTAGATGAGCTCAATGATAATTCTGAAGGTAAAATAAGGACTGGGCAATTTTCGAGAATATCCCCTTGTTGAATATCATCATCGCTCACTATTTCATAGCATGGATAATCCAAATGTGAATAATCTCCTTTGTTACGCCCATGGGTCATCAATAGGAATTGGTTTGCTACGACCTATGTATTTAAACCTAACCTTAATGGTCCCTGACCGCTGCGGTGCAGGTGGCGTTTCAATATGCGCATCCCAGTCAAGGAACTCCTCTTCTGCCTCGTGTATAGCGGGCGTAATTGATGCAGCAAGCGCACTTCTTTGAGTCTCCAATAGCTCCCTTTCGTAGTCTATATCGATACGGGTGTCATTTTCTGTGGTAGGATCCATAATAACTTCAATATAGCGAATAGGAGTTTTCCAAAAATCACTTTGTTCTGTGAACTCTCCGCCACTACTGGTGGCTAGATCTGAATGAAAGGATTCAGGCTTGCCGGCAAGCAAGGAAGCTATCTCCTCAATCAATCTTTTTAAGTCTCTTTTGATATTCCATTCTTCATATAAATAAGGCCCGACCTTAGGTTGCGTCTGCTGTAAAACTACTGGAGTAAGTGCAGGTGCCATTTGTCAAGCCTCCAAAGGGAAAATGCTTCCGGTCACATTAATAAAGTTATCATAATGCTGGATGAATAGAGAAGTTGCCTTTTGTATTCCGTTTATTCTATTTTCTCTGTTGGTGTCCGGCAAGTCCATGTGATAATTGGCGTTGACCAATATGCCACTGCGCTCCTTCTCGGTCCCAACATTGGCTTTTCCCCCATCAAGGGACAATACCAAACGTGCGTCCGGAAGCTTGTACACAACGCGCAGGCCCAATGTTTCAGGGGAAATCCCATTAAAGTCGGCAGCGTTTGGTTTAAGGAACTGCTCCATGACGATTGACTTTGCCTCGGCACTCTCTATAAAGCCATTAAAATTAACTCCTACCGCAGTATAGTGAACATGAGGCAGTTTCTCTGCGTATTTGCACGCCAAGTCAGAGACTTCTGACTTCCTAAAATCATCCTTTATTTTATTATCAGTAACTTGGAACTTGTTTTCTACAACATTGAAAACAATCCCGTTTTTGTATTTTACTACAGCAAAAACGGGCGTGCACACAGCCTCAACCGTTTCCCAATCCGAGGGCACAATACCTTCAAAATCAAGAAAACTAGGATGAAGAATTGTGGGATTGTGATGCTTTGCCAAAACAACAACCGATGTACTTAATATCTCAAGTTTCACGCTTCACATGCTCCTATTACGTAATCTCAGAAATCCACTTTCTTATGATTTTACACGGAACTTATGTAAATATCAGGAATACTGCCACTTAGCTAAAGAGTTTTCCATACACTAGATAAAAAAGCTCGCCGACCGACTTCAAACCCCAGATTTTCCACCCGTGTTTCCACTGATAGCTATTATACGACTATAAGTTAATCTGAGTTCAATTTAAATCATTACATTGAAAATACTTAAGATTTTTACATTAGTAAAGCGGAAAACTATTATTCATACCAATTTTCTGCATAGCTCCAAGCTTACCTTTTCTTCTTGGTTCTTCGCATTCGGTTTTGTGCCTTGGGTCTTACGTCTAACTCAATTATGCTATTATAGCCGTTCCGCCCAAAACTGCAATTTCTTTCAACGAAATATTACACTTTCTCTGTGTTCTCTCTGGCTAGCCCAAAATCTTGAATCTGAAATCTGAAATCCGAAATTCTCTACCCAACCCCGCACGCTAAACAATTTCGTTCCTCGTCGCTCGTGCCCCGTGTGCCGATTAGCTATGTAGGGTGGACCGTGCCCACCGCTTGTGCTCGTTTTGCACTTTACATTTTGACTTTTGATTTCGCCTTCTATCCGCTCTACGCTAAACACTATCCGCTACTTTATGCCTTTTTTGCCTTTAGCGCGTTTAGTTTTTTTGCGAGACGCGATTTTTTCCTCGCGGCGGTTCTTTTGTGCATTGTGCTTGCGGCTGCGGTTTTGTCCAGCTTTTTGGCAGCAAGCCGATACTGCTCGCTTGCAGCTTCAACGTCTTCGCCGGCCAGTGCCGATTCAAAATGCTTGATTTGTGTTTTTACCCGGCTTTTTCGCGCGCGATTGATTGCCCTTGCTTTTGCGTTTTGCCTGACTCTTTTTTTAGCTGATAACGAATGTGCCACTATAATCTCCTAAAATGGTCTTTATTTTTCCACCAGTACGATACAGACTCACTGGGACGTTGGTTCGGCTGGCTTTTGTCTCAATTTATACACTCGCTGAGGGACGTCTTTGTATGCGAAATCAACCTGGGCGATTTTTCTGTAAAGCGCCAGTGCCTTTTCGGTCTTGCCGTCCTGCTCGTAAGACAGTGCCAGATTGTAGCGCAGCTCTTTGGCGATTGTATCATCTTTTATCTCGTGAGCATCGATTGCCTCGGTGAAGATGTCAACTGCATCAGCGAACCAGCCCTTACTGAAGAAGCACAGCCCTATTTTCCCCATGGCCGCGATTTTCTGTCGTGGGTCTTTCTGGGACTCCTGCAGCAGAGGTATTGCCCGGTCATACTGTTTGTCGGCGATTAACCGCACGCCATATTCGTACTTGGCCCGCAGGTCGGTCGGATAGTTTTCGACACAAAGACCGTAGTGCTGCAGTTCGGTATCCCTTAGGTTCCGAGATAATTCGGCGACCAGCGCCTTAGCATCGCTGTCATCGGGGCTGGCTTCAAGGGCCGCTTTGGCCTGCCTTATCTTGCGTTTGAGCTGGCTTATCCTGATTTTATCTGCATGCTCTTTGAAGCTGAAATTGTCTTTGCTTTTGTAGGCGCTTTCGAGCAGTTGTATGCCCTCATTTTCATCTTTTTCGTCCTGTGACTCCGCCAGGGCCTGTGCCAGGTTGAATATGTTTGTGTGCAGGTTGGGATTCTGTGCCAGGGCCTTTCGGGCCTGCTGGATTGCGGAGACGCGATAATCCTCAGTCTTTACAACAGCCTGTTGTGCCTGCAGCTTTTCCTGGGCCTCGCGGTCCTTGATGGATTTTCTAAAGTCGCCTGCCTGGTCGTATTTTCCCCTTGCGACGGTCAGCTCAGCTGTGAGGTCTTTGAACTCATCGGCCAAATCTCCGTCTTCGGGTTTGAGCCTTGTTGCGTGCTGGCAGGCGGCGATGGCCCTGTCAAATTGCTCGATGGCTTTGTACGAATCTTTTAACAGCAAGTATGTATGGAAAGAAGGTTTTGCTGCGGCATTATTTGCCTGGAAAATGAAGTCGGCAATCCACAGCGCTGTCTGCCGAAAGTTAGCTGCCACAGCGGCTTTAAGAATTGCCTCGGCGTACGGGAGATGGTCGGGGTCTTTGGCGAAGAGATATTCGGCATTTAGCATCCGCTCGAGCGGGGTCTTGGCCTTTAGGCGTTTTACCCTTTCGAGCATTGTGGGCTTTTTGCCCCCTTTGGTCTGCCGCAGCAGTGCTAATTGGTGTGGAGGGATGTGCCCCTGCTGAACCGCGTCAGGGACTCTCCGCAGGCCCTCAAGGTACATATCAATGGCGTAGTCGAAGTTGTTCGTCTCGGCGACCTTTTGCGCCCGCTCAAAAAAGGCAGCAGCCTTAGACCAGTTGTTATCGTTGTTGTCCGCCATAAATTCCAACCAAATCCTTGTTTTGCACTTGGCTGTTTATAGTACTGTTTAGGTGAAATTTGTCAACAGCTTAAAATATTATTGATTATTGATGGTTGGTAGTTTAAATTGATTATCGAAAGCTAAGGTTTAGGTCATTCTGTAACCAGGTTTTTACCAGTCACATTGAGGACAAAGCGATATGATAACAGCACTTGAGCAATACGACCCGCAGATTTATGAGCTTATAAGGCAGGAGAAGGCCCGTCAAAGCGGCGCAATTCGTCTGATACCATCGGAGAACTACGTGTCCAGGGCGGTGATGTTGGCCAGTGGAAGCTGCCTTACGAACAAGTACGCCGAGGGTTATCCCGGCAGGCGTTATTACGAAGGCCAGCAGGTCACCGACCTTATCGAGAGGATGGCTCAGGACCGCGCCAAGAAGCTCTTCAAGGCCGACCATGCCAATGTTCAGCCCTATTCGGGCTCCGTTGCGAACCTGGCGGCCTACCTGGCCCTGGCCAAGCCGGGAGAGACCATTATGGGTTTGGCACTCCCGCACGGTGGACACCTCACCCACGGGTGGCGGGTCACGGCATCAGGCAGGATATTCAACTCGGTACAATACGGGGTGAATCCGGATACGGGCAGGTTTGACTATGACCGGATTGCGGAGCTTGCGAAAAAACACAGGCCGCGAATTATTATTTCCGGCGCCACAGCATATCCTCGGGAGATTGACTTTGAGGTATTCGGCCGGATAGCGAGAGACACAGGAGCTTATCACATCAGCGATATAGCTCATATTGCGGGCCTTGTTGTGGCCGGTATCCACAAAAGTCCCGTGCCGTATGCCGATATTGTGTCGACAACAACGCATAAGACCCTGCGAGGACCTCGTGGCGGAATGCTGCTGTGCAGGACCGAACACGCAGAGAAGGTGGACAAGGCGGTTTTTCCCGGCCTTCAGGGCGGGCCACATATGCACACACTGACGGCTATTGCGGTGGCAATGGCCGAAGCGGATACACCGGAATTTATCGCTTATGCCAAGCAGGTAGTCAAGAACGCAAAGGCGCTTGCCGAGAAGCTTCTCGAGCACGGCTTCAATCTTGTCTCCGGCGGTACGGACAATCACTTGATTCTAATCGACTTGCGAAATAAGAATGTGCCGGGTAAAAAGCTGGCCAAGGCCCTGGACAGAGCAAGAATTGTTTCCAATTACAACACGATTCCGAATGACCCTGCCCCGCCGTTTAACCCAAGCGGCCTGCGTATAGGTACGCCTGCCATTACGACACGCGGGATGAAACAGGACCACGCCAAACAGATAGCCGGCTTTATTAATAAAGTAGTGGAAAATATCGATGATGAGTCGGTAATCGAAAAGGTCGGAAAAGAAGTTCTGCTTCTGTGTTCGCAGTTTCCTGTTCCGGACCACTTTATTATTCCAAATAAGAATAATCCCGGCCCGCTGCAAGACTCAGACGGTCTAATACCGTGGCTGTTTTAAGTTCAGGAAACTCAAAATGCTCAAGGAATAACAGCATGGCCCAGGAAGAACAGGTACTGGTTGTCGAGCGAAAGGTCCTTGAGCAGGCAGGGATGTTCCAGGGGCTTATGTTGGACGTGGAGCGGTATCTGCGCAGGCTGTTCGCACCGGGCATTCTCTATTTTCTGCCCCGGTCACAGGCCGAAGCCGACCCCGCCTATAAGCAGCTCATTCCGTACGTGATTATGAGTAATGACGGAAAGTACCTGACCTACATCCGAGGCAAGCGGGCCGGGGAGACCCGGCTAGTCGGAAACAGGTCCATCGGCATAGGAGGCCATATAAACCCCGGCGATAATGAAGTGCCCTTGTTTGATACGGGTTTCCGCGAGATGTACCTCACCGCCGTTGAGCGCGAAGTAGCGGAGGAAGTGTCCGTAGAAGCGAAGCACACCGACCAGATTGTTGCTCTGCTTAATGACGATTCCAACGAGGTCGGAAGCGTGCACCTCGGAATTGTCCACCACTGGATTTTGGACTCACCGGCCGTCAGCAAGCGAGAACAGATGATTACCCAAATGGCGTTTATGATACCTGCCGAGCTGCAGGAGGTCCGAGATACTTTAGAGACGTGGTCGCAGTTGTGCCTTGAGCTACTTGAGAAGTAGCCAAGGGTCGCTATATGTATGTTCTGCAGTTGTAGAGAAAGGAGATACAACTATGGAGATGTTTGAGAAGGTCGCGATTCGATGTTTTGTGCTTGGAATGGTGTTCGTACTGATTTGGTTCTTGTGCTTGGTGACAGGTGACTGGGTGTATCAAGTTCATTCGAAGTGGTTTGAACTGTCGAAACATGATTTTGCGGTTGTCCATTACTGTGGCCTGATGTTTGCGAAGGTTTGTGTTTTTCTGTTTTTCCTGGTTCCTTATATCGCCTGTAAGTGGGCGGGGAAGCGTCCGTGAGATAGGACAGACGACAGAGGACAGACGACAGAGGACAGAGGACAGAGGACAGAAGGCATACAAAACCGAGGATGATAAGAAAAATATAAAATAACGTGTATCATGAATTTTAAATGCTTCTCTGGTTTGCTCATTAGAATCATTGTCTCTGTTATTTTCGCAGGTATTTTTTATACCGGCTGGATGGCCGTTGCCATTCCGGTACTTAAGTCAGGCCCCTTGTTTGCAAAAGTCCTCTGTTGGCTGCTGGCTCCTGTAGTAACTGCTGCCGGCTTTGCCTGCGGGATTGTGATATTTGAACTGCTGCCCGGCACAAGAAAAAGCAGACTCCGCGATATTGTCCTATGGCCGTTGGCCGGTTGTGCAATCGGTGCCGCCGTTGTTTTCTTCTTCGGGCCGATGCTGATTGTCTTTGGGATGTTCGGTCTCGGCGCAGCAAGCATCTTAACAAAAGAAATTGTCAGCATAAAAAACCAGTTCACATAATCTTCCGGCGCAGGCAGGAATCGAAGCGGGATACGCTTCACGAGATACGGTTTTGATTGCTAGGAATTGCGGGTTTGGGGTGCTTTGAAGATGTCAAAATCTTATGCGTTCTAAAGCCATGTAAAGCCTGGCATGTTGGTCTGATGCAAACGGATCTGTCATTCCTGCAATATAGTTACGAACTATTATCAACTTCAATAATTTCTTGTCAGAAATGCCTATCTTTTTATAAACTTTAAGGCAGTGCTTGTAGTATTTCGCATCTATCAGATCTGGGTTTTGAAAGTAAGCATTGAACAAATCGGTCACAATTTTTTCTGCTTTGAAAGAGCATGCAACAACACGATCGTTTTTGAATAGGTTATTCGCCATCCACGTTTGGTAAAAGTCCTTCCAAGATTTGTTTAAATCATCGGATACAAATACTATCCGGTTACACTTAGATAGTACTTTGTAAAAATTCTTTATCTTGTTGTTTTGAATGTTTTCGTTTGAAGTGTCTATACAATTTAATATTAAAGTTGTTAAAACTTTGCTTCGAAATAATGGAAAATTCGTTTTGCTTAAGAGCTCTAGCTTGCTGTGCCGATACTTCTTATAATATTTTCTGAGATATTTTTGAATGAAAGCATGTTTATTAAGTTCTTCACATTCCAAAATATCTGATCGCACACCATCCTCAATATCCCCAAGCAGATATGTGACTTTATCGGCAAAATAAACACACTGAGCTTCCAAACAACCTTTATTAGTACCAAAGCACCTATACTTTTCAAATCTTTTAAGACCTGCAATATTTGAGAAGGGCCTTTCTCGCTTCTCCTTAGCAGTGGTGCGCTCACACATGTGCTTTAAGATTCCGTCTCTCACGTCAAAAGTCAGGTTAAAGCCGCCGTGTTCGGTTTCCTCGTCATATTCTTTCTCTATCCGAGATACAACTTCAATTGCGTGAACACAATGGTCAAACCCAAATATCGGAACGATATTATTAGTTTTGAGTTTACTGAGCTTTTTAAGTTCTTTTCCCACTTTTGCATTTAGAATCTCCGATTTCAAAGTCAGAATTTCATTTAGGGCCTTTTCGCCAGCATGTCCAAATGGAGTATGGCCCAAATCGTGGCCAAGAGCGATGGCCTCCGTTGCAGCTTCATTCAGTTTCAAAGCCCTTGCAACAGTTGTAGCAATCTGTGAAACCTCAAGGGAATGGGTGAGCCGCCTCTTATAATGGTCCTCTACATAATGAGGAAAGACCTGTGTTTTGTGTTGCAATCTTTTGAAGGCTTTCGACCATAAGATTCTATCTCGGTCTCTGTGATATGCCGTTCGATGTTCTAAAGGTGCGTTCGGACGATACTCCCGAAATTTCTTCTTTAGTTTGTTTCGCCTTTCCTTTGCCTTTAGAGCATAGGAGGCTAGAGTTTTCCATTCCTGCTCTTCTAAA
The DNA here is from genome assembly GCA_030608075.1 of Phycisphaerae bacterium. Lineage (GTDB taxonomy): Bacteria > Planctomycetota > Phycisphaerae > Sedimentisphaerales > Anaerobacaceae > JAUWIU01. The sequence goes on along the minus strand of JAUWIU010000001.1, from coordinate 43,141 downwards.
GCTTTTGCGGAAGATGTTATTCTGTAATAATCACTTAAATTAGTCATTTGCTAACTTTTCCTCTTTGAGAGTTAGCAATGTCCAACATTGAAGAAATGGTTTCTTGAATTTCCACAGGTATCATAGAGGCAAAAGCTTCATAATTCTTATAATTGCCATGGTCTTGCCCAAAAGTCGTTTTGAACAAGGCGGACAGTTCCCTTTTTCCATAAGCATGCGCAATATGATTACGTGTAGAAACCAAAGATGCTGATTTCCAAGAAGCCATGCGCGTGCTTGCAGATTTGTAAATTAAATCTTCAACGCCAGGAATAGGCTGCACTGATGGGTGGCCATCTTCGAAAAGACCATCTCTTTTTAGAAACAGCCTACATTTATCATAGTGATATTGGCTCCATCCAGGCGTTTTCTCGATTAAAGGTGTAATCTCTACTGAAGCATCCCTGGTCTTCGTGAATACAAATAAGTCACCTCTCCGCCATGGCTCTTGGAGGTGTATCCCACAATGCTCGTAAGCATTTCGCTCAAAGGCAGGGACTGAATACTCTGTAAAGCTCGGCAATCTTAATCTAAGCGAAAGCCCAAGGCTTTTCGCCAAATTTAGTAATTCCTTCGTCTCCGATTCAGCTGAGGGTCTGGTTAGAACCTGCGGGAAAGAAATTGCAAGGGTACCTCCGACAGACACAAATGTTGAACTTCTAACTAAAAAAGCTCGCAACATAGACTTTGACCAAGGAGGATCAACAAAAAGAAGTTGGAATGCATCTTTAAAAGAACTACCCGGCTCGTTTGAAACATCATAGCGAATTGTTTGAGTCGATTCAGAACAGTAACGACTAATTCTTTCCAACAAAACTTCATCAACATCAAGTATGGTCACTGGATTGGTAGAAAAATGCGATAAAAGAGCTCCAAGCGTACCAGACCCGAGGAAGGCCAATGGCGTACGATGCTTGGACAGGTGCAAGACAAGCTTAATTAGATTTTCATATATTGATTCTGAAAACCACCACTGAGAATATACTGGTGCCGGCTCCGGAAAGGAATCAAGCATTTCTTGAAGCAAGTCTCTCAAATATTCGGTTTGGCGAGGATCCAAAGAAATGCCAAGAGAAGGTGTAGTGGCAGATTGCTTAGAAGGAGTGGTTTCTGGGCGAGGATAATTGTCTATTACTTTCAGCCAATATCTAATAGGAGTTTCTCGACCTTCTGTGGAGGAGATAAAATCGGCATGTTGGAGGTCCTGGACTACGTCGAGCAGGAAAGCTGGGTCACAATTAAGCGACCTTTTGAGGATGTGCTCGAAGGTTATAGGAGCGGCATCCCAAAGTACTTCAAAAACACGAGTTCGCACTCTTTCTCGGAAATGTATATCGTGCATAAGCTTCCGTGCAGAAGATTCCTTGGTCCTTTGAATCCCGCCTCCACCAGTTTCGTATTATGAAGAAACTCACCTCTTTTCAACAACCAGATCTTCACAAAGCTAACAGTAGCTCTCTGATTATAGAATAACTAAATTGACGGAGCATGGCAAGAATAAAATTTGAAAAGAATAAAAATTTTTCCAGAGGAAAGAACTCTCCCCAATAAACTAGGGGGCTAAATATTTATGTACTAAGAGGGATTTTTCTAGGCTCCGTTCGAGTGTTCCCTCGACTGCCTCGAGGGTGCTCGAACGAGGGCAGGCTTCGCGGGGACAGGTTGGATCCACGACTACAACATTCGGGGACAGGGGGGAAAATTCAGGTAGGCAAATTCGCCGAAGAGCTCTTTGGCCTTTCGGTCGTAAGCGAGGGCGGCTTCGATTTCGTCGGTAAACAGGCCGAGGTATATGGTCTTGCGGTTTGGGCGTATGCGAGCGAACCATTTGCGGCAGGATTGGGCCCAAGAGACGCCTTTGTATTTTGAAGCTGCATTGCGGTTAGGTCGGCTGTTTTGGTTGTTTTGAGCGATTGAGCAGAGTCGGAGGTTTGCCTTTCTGTTATTCAGGCCGTCGTGGTCTATATGGTCAACGAGAAGGTGAGCGGGGGCGTTGGCAATGAGGCGGTGCATAGAAATCTTTTTCCCGGATGTGTGTCGACAGGCGTAAAAATTGTAACGGTTGCGAGATACGGACCATTTGTATTTTGCGAGGCGTGGGTAGTCCTCGGCGTCGACGATGGCAAACTTGCCCTGTGTTAAAGGAATGAGGCGGGAGCCGTCATAAATCTGGTGGGCTAAAGCCCAGCCTACGGTGCTGGGTTTGAAGTTTGGGCAGGTTTCGTCTGGTGCGACTACGAAGCATTTTGGCTCGGAGCTATATTTGTGGTCGCAGATTAAGATTGCGCGGCTTGCGGCGGTTGCGTTTTTGGCGTGGGAGCAATATTGGCAGGTTTTTGGGAGCATACTAAGTTTTTTGAGATGGCTGTTTTTTGCCTTTCTATAGTTAGGCCACTCTACTATTGCTTTGGCTTTCGCGTTTGATTAGAAAAATGCAGGATTTTGGCAGGTTGGTTTTTAGATAAGTACCTGTCAAAAAGGGAGTTAAAAATTTTTCAAAAAATTTGTTTTTTGCTTTTGAGGCGCTGCGCGATTGATTCGAACTCAAGTGTTTGTTGGACAAAAGCAGGCAGCTTTTTATAGTTACTTTTTGGCAAAAGAGATGTAAAATCAGGCGGACAGAAAAGGCGGTTGCGAATTAAAGGTGAAAGGCAAAATGCAAGATACGAGATTGAAAACAGGGATACTTGGGCTCAATGAGACCGGACAGGTTCTGCTGGAAGCGGCCTGCGGTGTGGATTATTTGCAGGTTGAGGCTGTTGCCGACAAGGATGCTGAGCTTGCCGAAAGGCTGGCTTCGGAACACAAGTGCACCGCGTACGATGATTACAGGCAATTAGTGATACAGAATCAGTTGGATTGTCTGTTGGTGGCCGCCGGTTTGTACAGTTGCGATGAGTATGTTCGGGCGGCAATAAAGAAGAAATTCAACGTACTTAAGGCGGCACCGGCGGGGAGGGGTTTTGAAGAGGCGGCGGAGCTTGTTCGTCTTGCAGAAGATGAAGGTGTGAAATTCGCCGTTGCGAATTGGCGCCGGTTTGCGAAGAGTTATCTTGCACTGCGGGATTTTTTGCAGGAGGGACGAATCGAGAATGTTTTCCTGGTGACGGGGGTGCGTACGTCCGGCGATAAGGCGCAGCCGGGCTGGCACAGCGACCCGAAGCTGGCCGGCGGGGGGGTGCTGCTCCGAGATTGTTATGAATTGGTCGACGAGATGGTATGGAACTTCGGCGTGCCGGGGCATGTCTATTCGGTCATTACGAACCAGGCGGGTGACAGACAAAAACGGCTTTACCTAACAGAAGATACGGCCTTGGTGACATTGAAGTTTACGGATACGTTCATCGGCAATCTGGTGGTGAGCAGGGCTTTTGGGCCGGGGCAGGAATTGCTTAAAGTGTACGGCAAAGACAAGGTCTTGACAGCCGGCAGCAATCAATTCAATGTGAGTGACGGGCTTGGACGCATCGAGGAAGAAAGAAGATACGGTGACGATGAGCTGTGCTGTATGAAGAAGCTGTTAGAGAACTTTGCGCTTAGCATATTGGCGCCGGAGGAAAACCAGCTTGTCAGCAGCGGCAGAGAGAACCTCAAGAATATGGCGGTGATTGAGTCGGCTTATCTTTCGGCGCGGACGGGGATGGCGGAGGAGCCGGGCAGGATTTTCCAGATGGGGTCGGTGGCGTGAGGGGAGGCGACAAATAGCGGCCGCTGGGCAGTGAGCAATTGAGAGGCACGGTTGATTAACGGCTGGTTGCTTATGGTTTTTGGCGCGGAGTGGGGGGGTATCAAGCAGGCAACTCAGAGTGTTGGGGCCTTGAGGACGGCGTGGCGATTGGATTTTTTGGGGCTTGATTGTTGGGGATGATTGTGGTATAATACCAAAGTTAATACCGTGAGGGTAAAGGATGATACTGATGAAAATTTACAGTAACAGTAAATTGGCGGAGATTAAGGCAATTTGTGGGTTGTTCGTTTTAGCGATACTTTGTGTTAGCCTGGCGGCGGGTGCTGCGCCGTGGCAAGGCAGCGGAACTGCGGATGAGCCCTACTTGATTGCCGACGCCAATGACATGCAGGCCCTCGGCGCCGAGCCAAACTACTGGGATGCCCACTTCAAACTAATCGCCGACATCGACCTTAGCCAATTCGCCGGAACCGACTTCAACATCATCGGCCGCTGGTACCGTCACGATGATCCCAACAACTTGCCTTTTAGCGGCACCTTCGACGGCGACGGGCACACCGTCGGCAACTTCACATATGCATCTACAAACAACAATGGTATTGGCCTATTTGGCTATCTTGGCAGCGATAGCGAGATTAAAGGCCTTGACCTGGAAGATGTTAATATTGACGTGGGAAATGGGGACTATGTGGGCGGGCTTGTCGGACGCGGTTCTGGCACGATTTCATGTTGCCATGTCACAGGTTCGGTTACGGGAGATTCCAGAGTTGGCGGTTTGATAGGATTGAATGAAGGGACCGTTTCGTCCTGCTGCGCTACCGGAGCAGTCACGGCTATAGCTCTTGTAGGTGGCCTGGTCGGTTCCAACCAAAACGGCACAATCCTAAATTGCTATGCCGCTGGCTTGGTCAAAGGATCCGATGTTGTAGCAGGACTGGTGGGATGCAACATTGGCGCAATTTCAGCCTGCTACGCAACAGGTTCGGTTGAGGGAACAAACTTTGTAGGTGGCTTGGCAGGAAGCAACTGGGCCGGCACAATTTCAGACTGCTATGCCGCTGGCTCAGTTACGGGAACCAAATATGTCGCCGGACTGGTGGCGGACAACTTACGAGAGGCTACGATTTCGAATTCGTACGCCGTGGGGTTGGTTAGTGGAAACGAATATGTTGCTGGACTGGTGTCGAGAAATGGCGACCGTGATAGAGTTGAAGATTCCTTCTGGGATACAGAAACAACCGGCCAAATGGAAAGTGCAGTAGGGCTCGCCAAGACAACCGACCAGATGCAGACCGCAGAGACCTTTATCGCCTGGAGTGAATGTGGTCAAGAAATTTGGACTCTTGACCAAGGCAAGGACTACCCAAGACTTATCTGGGAGAATAAGCCAGGAGAGCCGTTACCAACAATCTGTGATTACGTCACAGGCACCGGCACTGAAAATGCTCCGTACCTCATTTACACCGCCGAGCAGCTTAATAGGATCGGCTTGCTCAAGAGGGAATGGGACAAGCACTTCAAGCTAATGGCCGATATAAACCTCAGTGGTTTCACGGAAACACACTTCAATATCATAGGACGTTTGGAGCAGTCGCCCCCTTACCTTTATAATCTTCCCTTCACAGGTGTTTTTGACGGCAACGGCCATACCATAAGCAGCTTGACATATACATCCCAAGAAACAAATGGCGTCGCTTTGTTCGCATACCTTGACCACAAGGGCGAAATAAAGAACCTGACCCTTAAAGACTTCAATATCGATGCCGGAAACGGCGATTGTGTCGGCCCCTTGGTGGGATATAACGAAGGCACCATCTCGGCATGCTCCGCCACAGGTGTGGTTAACGGAAATGGGGGCATCGGTGGGCTAGTTGGCTGCAATGACGGTACAATATCTAATTGTTGTTCGACTGGAACTACTTCCGCATCGTACGCTACTGCCGGAGGATTAGTCGGCTGGAACCGTCATAGGATTTCGGATTGCTACGCAGCAAGCGAAGTTATCGGTGCTGCTCCTGTCGGTGGATTGGTTGGCCACAATAATGGTACAATTTCTGCCTCCCACGCTGGTGGTTCGGTTACGGCCCTTGGAGCCCGCCCTGATTTCTTCATTGTGGATGTCGGGGGACTGGTAGGAATGAATGAAGGCACAATTTCGGTCTCCTATGCGACAGGTCCGGTTACCGGAGACTCTTCTCCAGACTCTCTCGTTGGTGGCTTGGTTGGATGGAATTACCTCTGGGGCGTCATTCTGGACTCCTATGCAACAGGTCCGGTTACTGGAGGCTATACCCTCGGTGGCCTCGTGGGATACAATGAAGCAGGTACGGTTTCCGCCTGTTATGCGATAGGTCGTCTTACTGGAAGCGGCGATTACGTAGGTGGCTTGGCAGGCGCTATAACCGATTATTCCACGATTGAAGGTTGCTTCTGGGACACCCAAACAAGCTGGCAGTCAAGCAGCGCCGCTGGGACCGGTTTGACCACCCCAGAAATGCAGAGCGTGAATACGTTTGTTGCGGCTGGCTGGGATTTTGTCGGCGAGAGAATTAACGGCACTGAGGACATTTGGAAAATGACCTGCGAAGGAATGAGTTATCCTAAATTGAGCTGGTGGCAGCCGGTATTAGGGGATTACTTCTGCCCTGATGGCGTTGATATGATTGATTTGGGTTATCTGGCTGAATGCTGGCTTTTTGAGGATTGTGGTGAAAGCAGTGAATGCGAGCCGGCGGACGTGAACGGCGATGGAGTTGTAAACTTTGCTGACTTTGCGAAGGTTTCGGAAAACTGGTTGAGAAGAGATTGAGAGCAAAAGTAAAAAGGGAAAAGGCGAAATGGAATAGGGCAAGAGTGGAAAAATCAAACAGCTAATCAAGCGCCAAATAGATTTGGGGGCTGAATAATTAACAACGAAGTGAAAGGTGAAAAAACGATTTGTTCCTTTGATGACAGAGGATTCAATAGTTGTGGAGTTGATTCAGGATAGCGTTTTGATAATCCTGTCTTGCGGTTCTTAATGGGGGAAGGTTGCGATAACGGGTTTGGATTTTTTCGGTCAGATATGCGATGCGGTTTTGCGGGGTGGGGTGGGTCGAGAAAAAGTCGATTGAGACAGAATCGGGCTGGCTCTGGAGTATCTGCATAGCTTCAATCATCGCGTGTGGGTCGTAGCCTGCGCGGACCATGTAATCGAGGCCGGCCAAATCGGCCTGCTGCTCGTGCTCTCTGCTGTATTTCAGGCTTATGATTTGGCGTGTTAGATTGGTTACCCTGGTAACGGCCTGTGGCGCCTCGTCGGCAGTTACGGCGGAGAGCAATATATTTACGCCGATTTGACGGCTGATGACCTCCGAACTGTGTCTGGCAACAACGTGAACGAGCTCGTGGGCCAATATTCCCGCGAGCTGTGCTTCGGTCTGGAGTTTTTCGAGCATTCCCTTAGTGATAAAAACATATCCGCCCGGCAGAGCAAAGGCATTGACAGAGTTATGATTCAGTGCGGCAAAGTGATACTGCAATGTCGGGTTGTGACTGACACTGGCGATGTTCTGTCCGACAGTATCAATGTAGTGCTGAATTGCGGGGTTTGGGATTTTGCCGCCCATTTGCTTTTCGATTTGCGGGGCGTATTTGCGGCCGATTGCGATGTCCTGCTCTTCTGAAATGAGCATGAGTCGCTGCCGGCCGGTTATGGGATTGACTGCGCAGCCGGTGCAGAGACAGGTGATGAGGGTAAGTGTCAAAGCCGCCAGCTTTTTGGACATAATTGCGGTCCCGATGAAAGTTTTTGTTTGAAAAACCAATCAGTCTGGATTATAAAGCTTGTTTCTTTTATTCGGTATAAGAGAGTATGGCTGAGGCAAAGAATTGTCAAGGGTGCAGTCAGGGTGACCGGTGCCACGAGGTTTATCGGCGGTTGAGCGAAGGGCGTGGGCCTTCGATTGTTTTGAAAGTTTTGCTTGCTTTTGTTGTTCCGGTAGTTGTTTTCGTTGGGGCTGTTGCGGTTTTTGAAAGGCTTTTGGGCGAAGGAACGGGCGGTAAGCTGGAGATGGCCGTTAGCTTTGCCGCCGCTGTGTCGGTGAGCTTCGCCGTGATACTGATTATAAAGGCGGTAAACAAGCGCTTTAGTAAAGGTTAATGATTGAAAGATTTTTTCAACGTCAGCTATGGCATTTTATACGAGGGGTAAACTGAGTTTTCCTGGTGGTGTTCATCCGCCGCAGAGCAAGGACCTCACTCGAAAGAGCAGGATAGAGGCCGGGCCTGCGGTCAAGGAGGTCGCAGTGATGCTCAGCCAGCATATAGGGGCGGCGTGCCAGGCTGTGGTCAAGAAAAACGATGAGGTGCGGGCCGGCGATAAAATCGGCGATAGTGACGCATTTGTTTCGGCGCCGGTCCATTCGCCGGTCAACGGGAAGGTGAAACAGATTGCGCTGGAGTCGCACGTGGTTGTCGGGCGAAGCCCGGCGGTGATTATAGAAGCGGCGGCTGAAAATAATCCGGCGAAGCAGCCTTTGTTGAAATTCGACGGGGAGTTTGACGAGAACAGGTATTCGCCGGAGCAGGTATGTGATGCGGTGCGTGAGGCGGGGATTGCTGGTATGGGCGGTGCGGGGTTTCCGGCTCGTGTGAAACTGGAGCCGAATCCGCAGATGCCGAAGGAGACTTTGATTATCAACGGATGTGAGTGCGAGCCGTACATTACCTGCGACTATCGTATTATGCTCGAGTGGACGAAGCAGATTATCGCCGGGACGAAGCTCGCGAGAAAGGCGTCTGGGTGTTCGGAGGTTATTATCGCAATTGAGGATAATAAGCGGCGAGCGATAAGGGCGATGAGCGAGGCGCTGGTCGCTTGCGGCGGCGACGGTATTAAGGTCGTTTCTGTTAAGACGAAATATCCGCAGGGCGGTGAGAGGCAGCTAATAAGAGCGGTGCTTAAAAAGAATGTTCCGACCGGCGGCATTCCGCCAATGATTGGCGTTGTGGTTGTGAACGTTGCGACGGCGGCGGCGATAGCGGAGGCGGTGGTATACGGTCGCCCGCTGACGCACCGTGTTGTAACGGTTACGGGTGAAGGGGTGGCGAATACGGGCAATTACTATGTTCCCGTAGGGATGCGGGTCGCCGAGCTTATAGAGCACTGCGGGGGGCTGACGAAGGACGCGGTGAGAGTGATTTTGGGCGGGCCGATGATGGGAATAGCAATAGCGGATTTGACAACGCCTATTACCAAGACGACCGGTGCAATAACGGTGCTGACGAAGGAGCAGGTCGGCGGTGCGAAATTTGCCGGGCGGGAGACGGCTTGTATTCGGTGCGGCAGGTGCCTTGAAGTATGTCCGGAACATCTGAACCCGACAAAGATTGCGCACGCGGTTAAGAACGATATGTTAGAGTTGGCTGAAAGTTACTATATCAGCGCGTGTATCGAGTGCGGGTGCTGCGGTTACGTGTGCCCGGCGAACATAGAACTGGTGGGCTATATCAAGACGGGCAAGGTTGTTCTCGCAGGGCGAAAGAAAAAGGTGGGCGGGTAGAAGGTTGTGGTTTGTCGAGTGTTAATCGAGTGCTGAAAGATATGGCATTGAGACAGGGACAAGGATAGATGCTTGAGAATATAACGGTTTCGCATTCGCCGCATATAAGCAAGCCGCTTTTGACTCGCAAGGTGATGATAGATGTGATAATCGGTCTGGTGCCTGCGATGGCGGCGGCGGGGTTTTATTTTCGCGTATATGCGCTTATCCTCATCCCTGCGTGTGTGGTCTCGGCGGTGGTGACGGAGTGGCTTTGTAACGTAATCCGAAGAAAGCCGAACCCGGTCGAATCGCTCGGTGACTTCAGCGCGGTTGTTACCGGCATAATTTTGGCGTTGTCGGTGCCGCCTGCGCTTCCCGTGTGGGCGGCGGTAGTCGGGACGTGCTTTGCCATTGCGGTGGGGAAGATGGTTTTCGGCGGATTGGGCGCAAATATCTTTAACCCGGCGATGGTGGGCAGGGCCTTTTTGACGGCGAGCTTTGGTATGCTGATGATGACGTGGACACTGCCGGCAACGGTTGATGCTGCGATGCCGAAAATAGGCGCCGAGAGCGAGGTTGCCGGGGTGACAGAAGCTACAATACAGGCGGCAACGCGGGCGACTCCATTAGCGTGGAGCAAAGAAGCGATAAAGAACGAGTACGGGGCGCAAGAGGTCAATAAGCAGCTTTTCTGGGGCACGTTTATGGGTGAAATCGGCGGGTGTCTTGGTGAGACGAGCGCTTTGGCTCTTTTGATTGGGGGCGTGTACCTGCTGATAAGAAGGACAATAAACTTCCATATTCCATTGGCAGTTCTGGTTTCGGCGTTTGTGTTTGCGGGCGTTGGGTACCTGATGAACTCGGATGCTTACGTGTCGCCTTTGATACATTTGACGGGCGGGGGTCTGCTGTTGGGCGCGTTTTTCATTGCTACCGACCCTGTTACCGCTCCATTGAGCACGAAGGGGATGTGGATTTTCGGGGTGGGGGTGGGAGCGCTGACGATGCTTATAAGAATTGTGGGAGAATATCCGGAAGGTGTGATGTTTTCGATACTTTTGATGAATGCGGTGACGCCGTTGATTGACAGATTTTGTAAGCTGACTCCTGCGGGAGGCAGACCTAATGTCTAAGATAAAGCACTTTATCGAGCAAAGCTGGCTGCTGATTGTTGCGTCGTTTTTGTTTGGGCTGCTGATAGCGGTTACGAACGCGGCGTGGTCGCCGAGGATTGAGCGAAACAAGGTCGAGAAGCTCAATCATCTGATGCGCGGTTTGTTAGAGGAGGCCGAGCGTTTCGAGCCGGCGGGAGAGCTTGAAATCACATCGAGCAAAGGCAGAAAGGCAGGAAGCAGCCTTTTCAAGGCGGTGTCCGGCAGTGGTGAATGTGTCGGCTGGGTATTTAACGCGCAGGGGCCGGGCTTTGCCGACAAGATAGAGCTGGTTATCGCGGTTGATAAGGACTTTGAGAAAATTGCCGGGTTCGATTGTCTTGCGAGTAATGAGACACCCGGGTTCGGGGACAAGATAAAAGAGCAGTACTATCGCAATCAGTTTGTCGGGGCCCCGGCTGGAGAGCTGGTTCTGGTAAAAGCCGGCGACAGCGAGCGGATAGATTCTGAAATAGTAGCGATAAGCGGGGCCACCGTAAGCAGTGAAGCGGTGGTCAGGATAATAAATAATTCCATGACGCAGATAAGAAGGCAGATGCGCGAAAAGGGACTAATCGGCAATGGCGAATGACACGAATGCCACGGCGGGTGTGTATAAAGAGACACTTATCGCGGGCCTGTGGCGCGAGAATCCGGTATTTCGGCTGTTGTTGGGGATGTGTCCGACGTTGGCGGTTACGGCGGCGGTTAAGCCTGCGCTTACTATGGGCCTGAGCGTTATTTTTGTATTGTTCTGCAGCAACATCGTGGTGTGTTTGATGCGGAGGCTTCTCAAACCGCACCTTCGAATCCTGATGTTCACGCTCACCATAGCCACGTTTGTTACGATAGCGGATTTGTTTCTAAAGGCGTTTGCGCCGGTGATGAGTGAGACGCTCGGGCCGTATGTGCCTTTGATTATTGTTAACTGCATCATTATTTGCCGGGCTGAAGCGTGCGCGAGCAAGAATGGTCTGGCTGTAAGTATTATCGATGCGCTCGGGATGGGAGTGGGCTTTACGCTTGTATTATGTGTTCTTGCGGGCGTGAGGGAGCTTATGTCGGCGGGTACGATATTTGAGATTCCGGTGTTTTCCTTGGCCAGGACAGGGGGATGGTTTGTTCCGTGGGCGGCGATGAGTATGCCGGTCGGTGCGTTCATAACTTTAGGGCTGATGCTGGGCCTGGTCAATGTGGTGAGTAAAAAGACGGCTTAAGAGGTGTGATTTATGGACAGACTGAGCATTTTGCTTATGGGGTTTATATCAATCGTACTGATTAATAATCTTGTTTTTACGAAGTTTCTCGGTATATGTCCCTATCTCGGCGTGTCGGGCAGAATTGATATGGCCTTCGGGATGGGGATGGCAGTGACATTTGTTGTGACTCTGAGCGGGACGCTGACGTGGCTTATTGACCATTTGCTTTTGATGGGTACCCCGTTGGAGGTAACGCGCTACGTGTGCTTCATACTGGTTATCGCCGGTGCGGTGCAGTTAGTTGAGATGTATGTGCGAAAGTTTTTTCCATCGTTATACGAGAGCTTCGGGATATTTCTGCCGCTGATTACAACGAATTGTGCGATTTTGGGGCTGTGCCTTTTTATTAATCTGTGGGGCATTGACAATCTGTTGGAAGCGGTGGTTTTGAGCTTCGGCGCGGGCGTGGGTTTTACGATGGCGATTTGCATAATGGCCGGCATCCGTGAGAATCTGAATATGGCGGATGTGCCTGAAAGCCTTAAGGGCGCGCCGATTACACTGATTACGGCGGGGCTTCTTACGTTGGCGTTTATGGGATTTGCCGGAATGGTCAAGTAATCGCCAATCGCCAGGGATTTGTTATGGGGAATTTGTAGTTATGTTGTTTGGCGAGATTTTCGAGTTGTGGCAGAGTGCCTGGCCGGCAGGTTTGACAATGTTGGGGCTTGGCGGTGTCTTTGCGCTGGTTCGTTTGATTGCGAGTGAAAAGCTCAAGGTCGAGGTGGACCCGAAGATAGAGCAGATACGCGCGGAGCTGCCGGGGCTTGACTGCGGTGCGTGCGGTTTTCCCGGCTGCGCTCAATACGCCAGGGCGGTTCTGGGAGATGCCGAACTATTAGGCAGGTGTGCGCCGGGCGGGGCCGAGACTACGGAAAAAATCAGGAGGATATTAAATCTGCAAATCAGTGATTCGGGTCCGCCGAAAAGGCCAATCGTTCACTGTCGTGCGCATAAGGCTGAGCGGACTTACCATGGCAGATATGGGGGGATTCCAAGCTGTACGGCGGCCAACGCACTGGCTAATGTGCAGGCCTGTAAATTCGGGTGCCTGGGGTTCGGCGACTGTACATGGGTGTGCAAGTTTGACGCACTGCATATTGTTGACGGGCTGGCTGTGGTTGACTACGAGAAGTGTACGGGATGCGGGGCTTGCTCGAAGGCCTGTCCGCGGAACCTGATTGAAATGGTACCGTTCAGCGAAAAAGAGATGATGACTGTGGCCTGTCACAGTAAAGACAGCGCCAAGAGCACGCGTGCGGCGTGTAAGGTGGGGTGTATCGGGTGCGGGCTGTGTGCCAAGCAGAGCGATATGTTCGGAGTTGAGGATAATCTGGCGCGGGTGGATTATGAAAAATATCGGCACACGGAAAAAGAAGATACGGCCGAGAGCAAATGCCCCACCAAGGTGATTATCCACGTTGGTAAAAAGGCCGGAGCGGTCAAACAATCCGCGTGAGCAGCGGCGAAGGTTTGGGTTACCTGACGGCGGATTTCCATCAGTAAATGTTCGAAGGGACAAGGGAATGGGTGTCAAACTTGATGAACTGTTTATGGTCGTAGTGACCACGGTGGCTGTTTTCTGTGTGCCGGCTTTGGGAAACAACTCAAGAGTGCCCGGCGCCGGGAAATACGAACCCACCTGGGAGTCACTAAAAAGATATAAGGCTCCTGAGTGGTACAAGGACGCCAAGTTCGGAATATTCATCCATTGGGGCGTCTATGCGGTCCCGGCTAAAGGCAGCGAGTGGTACCCGCGCAGTATGTACAGAAAGAAGGAGGCCACTTACCACCACCACCGGTCGGTCTGGGGTGACCAATCAAAGTTCGGCTACAAGGATTTTATCCCGATGTTCAAGGCCGAGAGGTGGGACCCCAACGACTGGGCCGAGCTTTTCACCAAGGCAGGAGCGAAATTCATTGTTCCAGTTGCCGAGCACCACGACGGGTTTGCGATGTATGATTCGACACATACGAAATTCAACTCCGTCCGGATGGGCCCGAAAAGGGACGTTTTGGGCGAGCTTGCCGCGGTGGTACGGGCCGCGGGAATGAAGCTCGGAGCTTCGAGTCACTACGCCTTTAACTGGGAGTACTACAAACACAGCCCGGAGTTTGACACAAGTGACCCGGCATACGTGGGGCTGTACGGCAGGCAGAATGCTGGAAAGCCTGCAGATAGGCAATTCATGGAGCACTGGTATGCCAGGACGATGGAGATTGTGGACAAGTACCGGCCTGACATATTGTACTTTGACTTCGGCTTCAACAAACCGGAGTTTGAGCCATACCGCAGAAGGATAGCCGCAGACTACTACAACCATGCCGCAAGCTGGGGCAAAGAGGTTGTCCTCAACTACAAGCAGAAAGCCTTTCCAGATGGTGCCGCCGTGCTCGACCTGGAGCGTGAGCGGCTCGACCGTATTCGGGCGATGGTCTGGCAGACGGACACCATGGTCACCAGGAGGAGCTGGGGTTACATAGGCGATGACGACTTCAAGTCGGCCGACCAGCTTGTGGACGAGCTGGTGGACATCGTCAGCAAGAACGGTGTGCTGCTCCTGAACGTTGGCCCAAGGGCCGACGGCACCATTCCGAGGAAGGCTCGGGATATCCTGCTTGAGATTGGCAGGTGGCTCGATGTTAACGGAGAGGCGATTTACAAAACCCGGCCGTGGCATACCTTCGGCGAGGGGCCCAACCTGGTTTGCCGGCGAGAGAGAAGGTCGAGGCCCTATGTACCTTTCACGGCCGAAGACATAAGGTTTACGACCAAACCCGACAGCATCTATGCAATCTGCCTGGACTGGCCGGGAAAAGAGCTGAAGATAAAGTCTCTAAGTTCGAGAACGTTTTTGAGCGCCGAGGGAATATCAGATATCCAACTGCTCGGAGCCGCCGGAAAACTGAAATGGTCACAGGACGGCGACGCCTTAAAGCTCGAGCTTCCGCCCGAAAAGCCCTGTGATTATGCGTTCGTTTTCAAGATTGTTCTCAATGACGACCTTTTCGGCAGGATACAGTAGTCGACTATCAGCCCGCGTATGGTGCGAGTTTTCTTCATGGCTACGGCCTCCAAATCACTGCGAAACGTATCACTTGATAGGCTTCTAACCGTAGTTACAGCCGCACCATCGAAAGATATGGGTATCATATAATATGCAAGGCTAAGGAGATGCCTTTAGAATTTGGAATTTGGCGTGATATATTTGTTTGCGCCGCTGGTTTTAGTGATGTGGTATTGTGGGGAGGGGGAAATCAAAATGGCTTCTGTTCGTGGTATTTTTTCGATTAAGGCAAGTCCTTTGTCGGGGCCGATTACGCTGACTGCGGTTGCCAGGGCGTCGGCATCGGTGGCATTATCAGCAATGATGGTAACGCTCGACAAGCTGCCGGCACTTTTGCCGGTGTTTCTGTCGACAATGTGGCTGTACCTTTTGCCGTCGATTAGAATGAATCGTCTGTAATCACCGCTGGTGGCGACGGCCGTATTTGTGAGGGTCAAGGTCAATAAGATTTTGCCGGAGGCGACGAGTCGCTGGGGGTCTGTGGGGTCCTGCAGGCCGATAAGCCAGTTTTTTTTTGGCGGTGCTGGGGCGCCGAAACATCGGATGTCGCCGCCGACGTCGACCATTCCGCCGACTGCACCGGCAGCCTGCATGGCCTGAACTGCTCTTTCGATGGCGTAGCCTTTTGCTATGCCGCCGAGGTCGAGCTTCATACCTTCCACGGCGAAACGCACGGTCATATCATTGGCATCGAGGATAAGTTTCTCATAGCCGACCTGCCGGCGAGCGCGGCGGAGTTGAGCGTCGGAAGGGACGGAGTTTGCCTCTGCGGCGCAATGCCAGATGTCGATTAGCGGCCCGACTGTGATGTCAAACGCGCCCTCAGTAAGTCTGCTGAATTCGAGGGCTTTCTGCAAGACGTCAAAAGTGAGCTTGTCTACGCTGACGGGGTTTTTGTGGGCATCGCGGTTTACGCGGCTGATTTGTGAATCATCTCTGTGTACGCTCATTAGTTTGTCGACGGTGTGAAGCTGCTCGAAGGCGGCGTCAATGGAGGTTTTGGCGGTGCGCGAGCGCGGCGCAACGGCGATGACCCGGGCGAATGTCCCCATTACAATGCGAGGGCCGCTTCGCACTTCGGCCGGTGGTTTTGGCCAAAAACAGAGCACGGCAATCAAAAGGACGCCAACAATGAGGCCGACTGCGATTCGAGTGTTCCTGTTGCTTGTAAGAGGCGTTTCCATAAAGAAGTGATAAATGATAAGACAGCAGGAATCAATAGAAAATCGTCAACGGCGCGTTTATAATAGGGCCGTGGGTAAAAATGAAGTAATAATATTGCAGGAGCGCGTCGAGCGGGAGTTTTTGCCTTTTGTTCGCAGGCCGAGCAGATATATCGGCGGTGAAATCAACCAAATCAAGAAGGATTTGCAGTGCTGTGAACTAACAGTTGCTTTGTGCTTTCCGGATGTCTACGAGGTGGGGATGAGTTATACGGGTCTTTCGATTATTTATGATATTATCAACAAAATCGATGGCGTAGCAGCCGAACGGGTTTTCGCTCCGTGGATTGATGCCGAGAAGCTGCTGCGCGAGAAAGGGATTGGGCTGTTTAGTCTGGAATCGAAAGCGGCGCTGGCGAGCTTTGATATTGTGGGTTTTAGCCTTACGCACGAGCTTTGTTACACGAATGTTCTGAATATGCTTGACCTTGGCGGGGTGAGCGTCCGCAGCAGGCAGCGCCGCGAAGACGAGCCGTTAGTTATTGCCGGCGGCGGACAGGCGAACTGCTGTGAGCCGATAGCTGAGTTTATTGACCTGTTCGTATTAGGTGAAGGCGAACAGGCCGTGGTTGAGCTGATAGAATTGGTTCGAGAGCGGAAACGAGCCGGCGCCACAAAAACGGATATTCTTCAAGAGGCGGCGAAGAAATTTGAGTGGGCGTACGTTCCTGCTTTTTATGAATTCGCATGGGACGGGGCAAGTATAAAATCTTTTCAGCCGACGTTGAGGGAGCTGGGGGGGCGATTGAGAAATGCTGTGGTTGAGGATTTTGACAGCGCGCCGGCGCCGCTTTCGCCGATAGTGCCGTTTACTCAGGCGGTGCACGAGCGGGTGAGTGTCGAGATAATGCGCGGCTGTCCCGGGCGATGCAGGTTTTGCCAGGCCAGTTTTTGCAGAAGGCCGATTCGCTGCCGCAGCGTTGAGAAGATTATAGAGATTGCGAAGAAGTGTTACCATGCAACAGGTTTTGATACTGTGGGCCTTTTGAGTTTGTCGACGGCGGATTATCCCCAGCTCGGAGAATTGGTCAGCGGGCTGAAGGAGTATTTTGAAGATAGATATGTTGGCCTGTCGGTGCCGAGCCTGCGCGTGGACCAGCAGTTGAAGCTGATTCCGCAGTTAGTGAGTTCGGTGAGGAAAAGCGGGCTGACGATTGCGGTGGAGTCGGCGAGTGACAAGGTGAGGCGGATTATTAATAAGCCGTTGAAAGATGAGGATTTATTTTCGGCGGTGGAGTCGGCGTACCGTGCCGGATGGCGGAGATTGAAACTGTACTTTATGGTGGGCCTGCCCGGCGAGAGAGAGGAGGATGTGAAAGGGATTGCGGATTTGTCGTTTGAGCTTGCGAGACTTCGGAAAAAAGTTGACGGCAGGACGGGGCAAATCAACGTTTCGGTGAGCTGGTTTGTGCCGAAGGCGCACACGCCGTTCGGGTGGCTGGGGCAGAGGCCAAAGAGCTATTTCGAGAGCGTAAGACAACTGATACTTGGAGAGAAAAGGAGACTCGGCGCGCGGTTTTTGCAGTTCAAGTTTCACGATATCGACCGCAGTATTTTGGAGTCGGCGACGGGGCGAGGCGACAGGAGGCTGTGCAAAGTGATTGAAGCGGCCTGGGCAGAGGGTGCGAGGTTCGATTTGTGGAACGAGTGCTTCGATTACGAGTTGTGGCGGCGGGCGTTTGACAAATTCGGAATGGATATTGACACGGCTGCGCAAAGGCAGTTTGCCCGGGATGAGATACTGCCGTGGGAACATCTCGGCGGGCCGGGCAAAGAATATCTGCTTGGGCATCTGGAGGAAGCAATGAAGATGACCGAGGATTGAGGAGCGAGAGTAAGCATCTGTAAGGCCAAGCTTTGAGTTCAGGAGGTTTTTTTTAAGGAAAAGGGGTTGATTTTCGATGGGTGGACTGTCTAACAGCTTGTTAATACAGAGGTTACGACAATAGCGGCCAGGCTAAAAAAAAACACAAAAAAAAAGGGAAAAAACTTGACATTTGTGGGGGCGCGGTGTAAAATTAGAGAACATTACAAAGTGGGTCTGTTTTGGTTGGGTGGTGCCCGTATAGTAATGCGCTGCATTTTATGCAGGGGCCGGTAAGGAAAGAGGACAAGAAGGTGAGAAAAGGAATCTTACTGGGCACTGTCTTTCCCGTGTTTCTTTTCTCAGAAAAGCAAAAAGTGTGTCAAAAATGAGAAAGGGTCGCAAAAATTCAGACCCTAAGGTAAATTTTGATTCCTTTAACAGGGTTTTTGTAAGAAAGGAGGTTAGATTCGAGCCCTGCAAGATATCTTCAGGGAAAGAGGCGAAGAATTCAAGTTGTTTCAGACAGGCCTAAAGTTCAGGGCTTCGATGCCTGTTGAAAACAACGAAGTGGTCTGCCCGGGTGTGCACGCCGGGCAGAAGAAAAAGAAGAGAATGATTTCCCTGAGGAAAGGAGAGTTTTGAGATGTATAAGAAAGTAATGTTTCTAATGAGTGTTGTTGTGGTGCTCGGTTTGACGGTTAGTGCGTATGGTTTTCCTGTCGGCTGGGTCGTCCAGCATCACTGGGACCTGGAGGAAACTGAAGGGACAACGGCGTATGATGTTGTCGGTACTCGCGATGGAACACATGTCGGCGATGGTATAACAGTCAACCAGACTGGGCCGGGTGACCCTGACTTTTTGGCGTATGACTTTGCCGGGAGCGCCGACCGCGTTGACTTGGGCAGCGGTTGGGTTCCCGCGTCGGGTGATTTCGCTTTTAGTGTCAAGTTCAAAACCGACAACAACCAGGGTGCAAGCAGCGACCAAGGCCATTTGGTCAGTTGGAACGATGGCGCCGACACCTATCGCGGGTCGGTATACATTAATGACGGCAGCTTAGGTTTATGGTGCAAAAACGGGCCCGCGATTGTTTGGGGTGCCATTACCCTGGACACGTGGCAGACTATGGAGTTCGTGCGCCAAGGCAACACCTGGACGCTTAGCCTGGATGGTTCAGGCAAATCGGTGGAGAACGCGTATAACTTCCCGCAGAATCTGAAAGTCACTTTCGGAGGTGCCGACTGTGATAACTACGGCTACGACGGTCTGATTAGTGATGTTCAGTACGTACCTGAGCCGACAACAATAGCTTTGCTTGGTATGGGTAGTCTGGTTTTGCTTCGTCGCCGCAAAAGATAACGGAGGCGGGCGTTGAGTTGATGTTTAGGAGTTTTTAGGTAACCGTTCACGTGGTATAGACCGGCTTTTTTCGGTCACTGCGCGTAGCTTTTGGCGACGAAGCGGTCTGAAACAATAGTGTTTGAGATTGCGGGTGGCTCGGCATTGACGCAAAATGGCCGAAATTTGCCAGGTTTACCGCGTGAACGGTTACAGTTTTTTAACTTCTGGTTTTTTTCATTCCCGGGGGCAGGTCGAGTCCGCTGCGTCCCTTGCTTTCTCTGAAATTGACTATAATGTTGGTTGCGGCCTGGGGGTCGTCGACTACGGTAAATATGTTCAGGTCTTCCGGCGCGATATGGTGATACTGAGCGAGCATTGTCTCGGCCATCCAATCGATTAAGCCTTTCCAATAGTCCGTTCCCATCAAGACAACCGGGAAAGAGGCCTGCCTTAATGTCTGAATCAATACCATCGATTCGAAGAACTCATCGAGGGTGCCGTAGCCGCCGGGCAGCACGATAAAACCATGTGCGTATTTCAGGAACATTACCTTTCGGCAGAAGAAATACCTGAAGTGCATCGACAGGTTCTGGTAGTCGTTTGGGATTTGCTCCATAGGCAAGTCGATATTCAGGCCGACGCTCGTACCGCCGGCCTGGGATGCGCCTTTGTTTGCTGCTTCCATAATTCCACCGCCTCCGCCGGTGATGACGGCGAACCCGGCCTTTGCCAGCAGTGAGGCGGTTTGCTCGGCAAGCTTGTAATAGCGGCTGTCGGGCGCGGCTCTGGATGAGCCGAAGATTGAGACGGCGGGCCCGACGGCGGCAAGCTCCTCGTATCCCTCTGTGAATTCGGCCATTATTCTGAATATTCGCCACAGGTCTTTTACGGGCGTCTCGCTTGTGTCGAGCATGGAAAGGCCTCCTTTGTCATAACTACCATAACTGTGGGTTGTCAGCAGCAGGACAGTATTTTGCAACGGGACAATTCGGGCAATCCGGCTTGCGCGCGATGCAGGTATTTCTGCCGTGAAGAATCAACAGGTGACTGAACATTGTCCAGTTTTTCTTTGGTACGATTTCGTTTAGGTCAAATTCGAGCTTTACGGGATTGGTATTTTCCGAAAGTCCGAGCCGGCGTGAAAGGCGGATGACGTGCGTATCGCAGGCTATTGCCGGCACGCCGAAGGCATTTCCTAATACGACGTTTGCTGTTTTTCTGCCGACCCCGGGCAGCGAGGTGAGTTCCTGCATCGTATCGGGCACTTTGCCTGCGGATTGTCGGAGCAGATTTGTACAGGCGTTTTTGATGCTGACGGCTTTATTGTGATAGAAGCCGGTGCTTTTTATGTCCGCCTCGATTTGCTGCAGCTCTGCGTTTGCCCAGTCGCCGGCTGATTTATACTTTTTGAATACCTCTTCAGTGACCCTGTTTACGCGTGTATCGGTGCACTGCGCGGAAAGAATTGTGGCAATTAGAAGCTCGAGGGGATTTTTGAAGTGAAGTGCGGTTTTGGCCTCGGGGTATATTTTTTTCAGTACCGGGTAAATGTTTTTTACCCTTTCGGCTGCGGCGGCTTTGTCGACTTTTATCTTTGCTTTTTTTCGCATAAGTATTATTGCTTGAGACTGCCATCCGGCATTTTCAGGGCAGCTTCCGAAACGATTGCCCAGTGGCGCAGCGTCGGCATTGTTGACGAAGTTCTTATCGGATAAATGAGGTACGCTGCTTGAAAAATAGAGCTTTCAGGATGGACAGGGCCGGACAAGCAGGGGGCAATTTTGTCTTGAAATCGGCTGAGTGATGAATAAAATGTGGCAGGTACGTCGCAAGCGTGCGAGTTTTTTGGCCGGCTCCGTGCTCTGCGGAAATAGCAGATGAATTTCGGTGCGGAAGCTTTTTGCAAAGCCGGCTGTAGCTGAGGCTGTTTATGAGTGAAGAAATGCGAGGATTCGATGTTCAGGCCTACGAAGAGCTTGTTACGGAAAACAGCCCTGTGACCGAGGAGAACCTGTTTATAGTATTAGGCAAGGTGCAGGATATTTTTGGCGGCGTTCCGAGAGAGATAGTGCGCGACCTTGCCGTTAGAACCGGTTTGGCCGAAGCGAGAATCTACGGTGCTCTGACATCGTACAGAGATTTCAAGGTGCAGGCGGAGGGGCGGGACTGACGTGAAAGAGACAAAGCTGCTGACAGAGCGTGTGGGCAAGTACGACCCGTTGGACCTCAAGGGCTACGAGGCATCGGGCGGGCTTGAAGGCCTTAACCAAGCCCTGGCGATGGAAGCGGAAGAAGTGGTTGAGCAGGTCAGGCGCTCTGGTCTTACCGGCCGTGGCGGCGCGGGCTTTCCGACCGGAAGCAAATGGGAATCCGCAGCCAAACATGGGCCGGGCCCGAAGTATCTTATCTGCAACGCAGATGAAGGTGAGTTGGGGACGTTTAAGGACAGAGTTCTCTTGGATGGTGACCCGTGGGCAATCCTTGAGGGGATATTGATAGGTGCATACGCGACAGGGGCTGAGCAGGCTTATATCTACATTAAGGGCGAATACGAGGACACATTCGGTCTCTGGGAAAAGCTGATAGAAAAAGCCAGGGATGCCGGGCTTTTAGGGGCAAATATTCTTGGCTCAGAGTTCTCACTGCAACTTAGTGTGGCAAAGGGTCGAGGCCTTTACATAGCCGGCGAGGAGTTTGCGCTTATTGCGTCTCTGGAGACGCGGCGTGCGATGAGCAGGCTCAAGCCGCCATACCCGACCGAACAGGGGTTGTTCGGAAGACCTACGGTGGTAAACAACGTCGAAACCATTGCAAATGTGCCGTTTATTCTGGCGAAGGGGTGGAGGGAATATAGGCGATTCGGCCTTGAAGATGACCCGGGCACGCGGATGTTTTCGTTATCTGGCGATGTTAAACGGCCTGGGGTCTATGAGATTGAGACAGGCTCGGGGACTCTGCGAGGGCTGATTGATGAATTCGGTGGGGGCACTCGTGAAGGCGGGGCGATAAAGGCGGTGCAGCCGGGTGGAGGGACAAGCGCGTTTTTAGACGAAACGTCGCTGGACTGTACCCTCAGCGCTGAAGGTATCAGAAAGGCCGGCAGCAGTATTGGCACAGCAGCGGTCATCGTTTATGAACAGCCAAAAAGTGCTGTCGGGATGGTTAAGAAATTGCTCGAATACTACGGCAATGAGTCGTGCGGGCGTTGCGCGCCCTGTCGGCTTGGAATTAAAAGAATGCAGGAAATCATAGAAAGGGTCAATTCCGGCAGGGCAGATGTAGACGATACTGCTCGGCTGCGCGAGATTGGCAGGGCGGCGATTAGGGCTTCGACATGCGGGATGGGGCAGGTGTTTCCGCTGCCGGTGCTGTCGGCGCTGGAGCTTTTCGGCCAGGATTTCGAGGCGGCTGTCAATAAGGGGCCGGCATAAGAAAACGGCTGCAAAGAAATACAGAAATGAAAGAAATTTGTCTTACAATTGACGGAAGAGAGGTCAAGGTCAGGGAAGGAACAACGATTCTTGAGGCTGCGAAAAGTGTCGCCGTCGACATTCCCAACCTGTGTTACGACCCTCGGATGGCGCCTATCGGTATGTGCCGGCTCTGTGTCGTGCAAATCGAGTCTCGCGCCGGGCTGACAACATCGTGCAATACGCCGGTCGAGGAAGGGATGAACGTATGTACTGAGAATGAGGAGATTGCGGCGATACGAAAAACGATTCTGGAGCTTATACTTTCCGAACATCGGGTAGCGTGCACAAGCTGCGACAAGGAGGGTTCGTGTAAGCTTCAGGATTATGCCTACCGTTATCAGGCCGACGAAGGGCGGTTCGGGTTAGCGGAGAGACGGACGAGCCGGCGCAACTACGCGAGTAACAGTGAAGCCATAATGTACGACCCGGATAAATGCATTCTGTGCGGTTTGTGTGTCAAGTACTGCGCAGAAGTAGAGATGAATGAAGCACTGACATTCGGCGGGCTGGTGAACGAAATGGAGGTGACCACAGCCTTTGGAATTGACCTTGAGGAAAGTAGCTGTGATTTGTGTGGGGGCTGTGTTGAGGTTTGTCCGTCAGGTGCAATGATGGAGCGTTCGGCTGTCGGCAGGGGTCGGCAAAAGGAGCTGACAAAGACCAGAACCACTTGTCCGTATTGCGGGGTTGGGTGCCAGATTGACCTTAATGTGAATCGGAAGACAAACGAGATTGTTCGCGTGTCCAGCGAGGTCGGGTGTATTCCAAATGATGGGAATTTGTGCGTGAAGGGCAAATTTGTGATGGAGTTTGTCGGCCACGAGAAAAGGCTGCGGACGCCGCTGATTAAGCGAAACGGCAGGTTGGAGCAGGCGACGTGGGAGGAGGCAATTACGCTTGTTGGCGAGCGTTTAGGGCGGATACGGGCAGAGTTCGGGGCCGATGCTATTGCGGGACTTTCGTCGGCGAAGTGTACGAACGAGGAGAATTACGTTTTCCAGAAATTTATGCGTGCTGCGGTAGGTACGAACAACGTTGACCACTGCGCCCGATTGTGTCACGCGTCAACGGTTGCGGGACTTGCCAGGGCATTCGGCAGCGGGGCCATGACTAACTCGATTGAGGAGCTTAAAAACGCCGGCTGCATATTTGTGATAGGGTCCAATACGACCGAGGCCCATCCGGTGATGGCGCTCTACATAAAAGAGGCGGCGGTGAAAAACGGGGCCAAACTTATAGTTGCGGACCCGCGGGCGATAGACCTTGTTCGATTTGCCGGTCTGCACGTTGCTCAAAAGCCGGGCACAGACGTTGCGCTTATAAACGCGATGATGAACGTGATAATTGAAGAGAAACTCCTTGACAGCGAATTTATAGATGCGCGTACCGAAGGTTTTGATGAGCTTGCGGACGCCGTGAAGGATTTTACACCGGAAATGGCCGAGAAGATTACTACTGTTGCCGCTGAGAAGATTCGTGAGGCGGCGAGGATGTACGCTGGGGCGGCGACGGCGAGTATCGTCTACAGTATGGGCATAACACAACACACGACAGGGACAGACAACGTGCTGAGTCTTGCGAATCTGGCGATGCTGACGGGTAATGTCGGGGCCGAGTCGACCGGCGTCAATCCGCTTCGCGGGCAGAACAACGTTCAGGGCGCGTGCGACCTGGGGGCCTTGCCGAACGTTTACCCGGGCTATCAATCGGTAGAGGATGCGGCGGTGCGGGCAAAATTTGAAAAGGCGTGGGGCAAAGAGCTTCCGGCAAAGAATGGGCTTACGATTGTCGAGATGATGCACGCAATCGAACAGGGCAGCGTCAAGGCGTTGTATATGATGGGGGAAAATCCTGCGCTGTCGGACCCGAACCTCAACAGGACCAGAGCAGCACTTGAGAAGGTTGATTTTCTGGTTTCTCAGGATATATTCCTGACTGAGTCGGGCGAGTATGCTGACGTTGTTCTGCCTTCGGTGTGCTTTGCAGAAAAAGATGGGACATTTACGAATACGGAGCGGCGTGTCCAGCGTGTGCGAAAGGCGGTTGAGCCTCCGGGCGGCGCCCGTAACGACTGGGAAATCATCTGCGAGGTGGCAGGTGAGCTGGGCTATACGATGGCATACGAGGGGGCGGGGCAAATAATGGATGAGATGGCGAGTGTCTGTCCAATCTACGGAGGGATATCTTTTGAGAGGATTGATTCGGTGGGTCTTCAGTGGCCCTGCCCGGACAAGGACCATCCCGGCACAAAGTACCTGCACAAGGGCCGATTTACGAGGGGCAAAGGCAAGTTCAATGCTGTGAAGTTCAAGGACCCGGCGGAAGTGCCGGACGATGATTATCCGTTTGTGTTAAGTACCGGCAGGCAGTTGTATCAGTTCCACACGGGCACGCTGACGCGAAAATCAAGGGTGGTGAACCAGGTTTCGCCTACCGGCTACGTTGAGATACATCCCGCCGACGCGGAAAGCCTCGAAATTGTCGATGGTGACAGTATTGAAGTGGTCAGTCGGCGAGGCAAGGTTACTACGAAGGCAAAAGTCACGTGCAGAATTGAGAAGGGCTGGTTGTTTATGCCGTTTCATTTTTGCGAAGGCCCTGCGAATATGCTGACAATCGATGCGCTGGACCCGCTGGCGAAGATACCGGAATACAAGGTTTGCGCGGCGGCGATTCGCAAGGTGAAGATGACAAGTTAGGATTAGGCTGTCTGTGTTAAAAATGCCGGCCAGGGTTAGTTTTATACGCAGCGAAAGACGGGTGAAAATGAGCGACGAATCGGAACGTGTTAAGATGGTTATCGAAGAGGCAATGGAGGTTAAGGGCGTAAAGAAGCTTTCCTGTGGCGAGGCATTTCGGTTAGCGGGAGAACTGGAGATACACGTATCTGAGATAGGGCGCATCTGCAACAAGCAGAAAATAAAGATATGCAACTGTCAGCTTGGGTGCTTTAAGTAAAGAGCGTTGACAGTCGGTTGGTTTGAACATAAAGTCGGTACTGTTGAAAATTTATTCAAGGAGACGATTGTGGCTGGATATTGTGGAAAGTTGTTGCGGGTAAATCTGAGTACGGGTGAAATTACGAAAGAAGAGCTGGATATAGCTTTGGCGAAGAAGTTTGTGGGCGGTCGCGGCCTGGGCAGCTATTTCCTGGCGGAGGAAGTTGACCCGGCGGTGGATGCGCTGAGCGCTGAGAACAAGCTTATTTTCGCGACCGGGCCGCTTACCGGCTCACAAGCGCCTGCATCGGGTCGATACATGGTGGTGACGAAATCACCCCTGAGCGGTACTATTGCCTGTTCCAATTCGGGCGGGTTCTGGGGAGCGGAATTGAAACGCGCCGGCTACGATATGATTATTGTACAAGGCAGGTCGGACAAGCCGTGCTACATATCGGTCAACGACGATGCGGTGGAAATCAAAAGTGCTGAAAGGTGCTGGGGTAAGCTGGTTTCCGAGACGACCGATTTGCTGCTGGAAGAAGCAGGTGATGCCAAGGCACGGGTTCTGACGATTGGACCGGCTGGCGAGAGGCAGTTACTTTTGGCGTGCATAATGAACGACAGGTACCGTGCGGCGGGCCGCTCGGGCGTGGGGGCGGTGATGGGCAGCAAGAATCTAAAGGCGATTGTGGTTCGCGGCAGCGGCAAAGTGGCAACTGCCAAACCGGAAGCGGCGAAAGAGGTGCTCAAGCGTGTACGACAGATGCTTAAGGAAAACGACATTACCGGCAAGGGTCTGCCGACATACGGCACGTCGTCTTTGGTGAACGTGATTAACGAACATGGTATATATCCGACGAGGAATTTTCAGCGGGGACATTTTGAAACGGCTGATAAGGTCTCCGGGGAGGCTTTGGCCGAGCAGTATCTTGTGAAGAATGTTGCGTGCTACGCCTGCCCGATTGCCTGTGGGCGACGGGTGAAGGTGGGAGATGTGCAAGGCGAAGGGCCAGAGTACGAAACGCTCTGGGCGTACAGCGCAGACTGCGGAGTCGACGACCTGGCTGCCGTTATCAGAGCCAACAACTGGTGCAATGAGTATGGTCTGGACACTATCTCTTCGGGGACGACGATAGCGTGCGCTATGGAACTTTACGAGAAGGGCTATATCAAGCCTGATGAAATCGATGGGCCGGCACTGGAGTTTGGTTCGTCCGAAGCGATAGTGGAATGGACACGGAAGATGGGGGCGGGGGAGGGATTTGGCGCCAGGCTTGCAGCGGGGTCCTATCGATTGGCGGAAAGTTACGGCGCGGCGGAACTTTCGATGTCGGTGAAGAAGCTGGAGATGCCGGCTTACGACCCAAGAGGAGTGCAGGGACACGGGCTGGAATACGCAACGTCGAATCGCGGCGGCTGCCACGTCAGAGGCTATATGATTTCGCCGGAAATTCTTGGAATACCGGAAAAACTGGACCGATTCTCGGTCGATGGTAAGGCCGGCTGGGTCAAGAGAATGCAAGACCTGACGGCTGTGATTGACTCGACTGGACTGTGCCTGTTCACGTCATTTGCACTTGGAGCGGACCATTATAGAGATATGTACAATGCAATCGTCGGAGAAGACTGGACGACCGAGGAAATGCTCGAGGCCGGTGAGCGGATATGGAACCTTGAGCGGAGGTTTAATCTGAAAGCAGGCGTCGGGGCTGATGAGGACAGGCTTCCGAGGCGGCTGCTGGAGGAGCCGATTCTGGCAGGGGCAAAGGAAGGACAAGT
This sequence comes from Phycisphaerae bacterium, assembly GCA_030608075.1. Classification (GTDB taxonomy): domain Bacteria; phylum Planctomycetota; class Phycisphaerae; order Sedimentisphaerales; family Anaerobacaceae; genus JAUWIU01. Next base: position 15,845 of record JAUWIU010000001.1, on the reverse strand, counting down.
GCACCGGCTGGCGGAAATGCTGCCTGAATATTATCAGGAGCGAGGCTGGGATGCAAAAGGCGTGCCGACCGAAGAGCGGCTGGCGCAGCTTGGTCTTGCGTGACAAGACCTGCGGCTCGGGCATGAACGGGCAAAGAAGGCAAGAGAGATATGGTGGTGGAAGTAAGGCTTTTCGCGACATTCAGAGAGGGTCGGTTCAAGAAGAGTGAGGTTGAGGTTACCGAAGGGGGGTCGGTACGTGACCTTTTGAAGCATCTGCAGATTGAAGAAAAAGAAGTTGGAATACTGCTGGTTAACGGAAGAAACAGCTCAGTTGAGTCGCAGTTGGGTGCAGACGATGTGGTTTCGCTATTTCCTCTGATAGGCGGCGGGTAAAGCGCCGATTTTTGGGTTTGGTCGCGGTGTTGTTTTGTCTGTTGTGAGAAATAAGGTGATGGTTACGAAAGAGGAAAGGGGGCTGTTAAAGCGGGTCTTTCCCGAGAAAAGGTCGGGAGAACTTGCGTTGCAAAAGGCGGCGACTATAGCATCTCGGACGAAGCTGCCGCTTCGGGCTGTCGAATGGTTTGCTCTGGACACTGGTATTTGCCCGAGTCGATATCAGCGTAACATCGGGGCCTTCGGCATTGAGGGTCAGAAGCGACTTTTGGAAAGCAAGATTGTCATTGTGGGTCTGGGCGGGCTGGGAGGATGCTTGCTGGAGGAGCTTGCGCGTGCGGGTGTGGGAGAAATCACTGCCGTTGACCCTGATGTGTTTGACGAGACGAATTTGAACCGGCAATTGCTTGCCACTGAAGAGATGGTGGGGGCAAAGAAGGTGGACGAGGCTGAAAGCCGATTAAAGAAGGTGAACAGGGCGGTTGCATTTACAGGCTTTTCTGTTTCGTTGGAGCAAGTCGCAGAGTCAGTTTGGCGGGATGCCGATTTGGTCTTTGATTGTCTGGATAATATTGAAGGTCGATTTGTCCTGGAGGAGAGGTGTTCGGCAGCGGATGTTGCACTGGTACATGGTGCGGTGGCCGCCTGGTACGGCGAGGTTGGTGTGGTTTGGCCCGGAAGCGGGATGCTGAAGAAGGTTTATAAGGGTCAGGGAAGGGGCATCGAAGAGGACGTTGGGGCCGTGGGTTTTACGGCGGCGACTGCGGCAAGTTTAATGGCGGCCAAAGGTGCAGCGATTCTGACGGGAAAGATTACAGCAAAAGAACAGAAAATGCTTTACTTCGATTTGTTAGAAGATGAGTGGCAGACAATCGAGTTTTGAGGAACTTGAGCTGTGAAGAAAGTCGAACGGGCTGTTTTGATTTTTTTTGTTTTTTTGTTTTTGCTGACGGTGACAGCACCGTTAGGGGCAAGGAGCCACGAGCTTTCAGGGGAATTGGTCATCTTTCATGCGGGCAGTCTCGCGGTTCCGTTCAAACAGATATGTGAAGAGTTTAACAGGTATTATCCCAAGGTGAAAATTGTTCGCGAGGCGGCGGGCAGTCGAGTCTGTGCTCGAAAAATTGCCGAGCTTCACAGGCGGTGTGACGTTATGGCGTCGGCTGATTATACGGTTATAGATACTCTTTTGGTCGATGAGTACGCGGACTGGAATATCAGGTTCGCAAGTAACGAGATGGTTATTGCAATGGGCGAGGATGCGAGGAAAGCCGGCGAAATCAGCAAGGACAATTGGTACGATATTCTGCTGCGGAAAGATGCTGCCTTCGGCAGGTCGGACGCCAATTCTGACCCGTGCGGGTACAGGGCTGTACTTGTGGTAAGGCTGGCGGAAGAATACTATCATCGGCCGGGACTTGCAAAGAAGATGCTGGCAAAGGACCGAAGATACATCCGTCCGAAGGAAGTTGATTTGTTGGCTCTTTTGGAGGTCGGTGAGATTGACTATATTTTCATATACCGTTCGGTTGCGGAGCAGCACAAACTTAGATATCTGGTACTGCCGGATGAGATTAATCTGAAGAAACAGGAGTTTGCGCAATTGTACAAGAAGGCTTCCGTGCGGGTGACAGGCAAGAAGCCAGGGACCTTTATCAGCAAGACAGGCGAGCCGATAGTATACGGCGTTACAATACCGAAGAACGCGCCGAATCGGAAAGCCGCGATGGCCTTTGTGACGTTTTTGCTGGATGGTGATAAGGGTGGGACGATTCTAAAGGCGAACGGACAGACGCCGGTAGTTCCTTCGCCTACCGATACCTTCGATAAACTCCCGGAAAGTTTGAAGAGGTTTGCACTGGCGGCAGAGAGGCGGCAACGGTGAGCCGCCGAGGATTTAGAACTGGGGCGCTTTCGCTCGTGTTTGCTGCGCTCGGCGGGGGGGTGTTGCTGTTTATTGTTGCGCCGTTAGTGAGTATGTTTCTGAACTGCTCATTGGCCGAACTTGCCGAGACGGCCGGAGACGATGAAGTCAGAAACAGTATCTGGCTTACCCTGTGGACTTCGATGGGGGCGACGTTAATCTTTGCTGTGGCGGCCATCCCTTTTTCATACCTGTTAGCAAGAAAGGATTTTCCGCTGAAAGGGCTTGTGACAGGCATTATTGACCTTCCTATTGTGATACCGCATTCGGCGGCGGGAATAGCGCTGCTGGGCGTCCTCGCTCGAAGCAGCTTTCTCGGCAGGGCGGCCACAAAAATGGGTTTCAGTTTCATCAGCAGCAGCGCGGGCATAATGGCGGCGATGGCTTTTGTCAGCATTCCGTTTCTTATCAATTCGGCCCGTGACGGTTTTCTCGCCGTGCCGGTTCGTCTCGAAAAGGCGGCGCTTAGTCTGGGAGCGAGTCCTTTGAGGGTCTTTCTGACTATTTCGGTGCCGTTGGCGGCAAGGCCGATTCTGTCGGGGCTGATTTTGATGTGGGCAAGGGGGATGAGCGAGTTTGGCGCGGTCCTGATAATTGCCTATCACCCGATGATTACGCCGGTACTGATATATGAACGCTTCGGAGCTTTCGGGCTGAAGTACGCCCGGCCGGTGGCGGTTCTCTTTATAATTGTTTGTCTGGTGTTCTTCGTGATGCTGCGGCTTTTGGCTAAGGGGAGGCAAGATGCTCAGCGTTAGAAATGTTTGCAAGACCTTAGAATCTTTTGCGATAAACGATATATCGTTTGAGGTTGAGCGGGGCCGGTACTTTGTGCTGCTCGGAGCCAGCGGAGTCGGCAAGAGCGTTGTGCTGGAGACGATAGCGGGTCTTGTTCAGCCCGATGCCGGGCAGATATTGCTCGATGGGAAGGATATTACCAACGAAAAGATTCAGAAGCGAGGGACGGCACTGGTCTTTCAAAACAGCGCACTTTTTCCGCATATGACGGTTTATGACAATGTTGCATATCCGCTTCGGTGCAAGAAATTTTCGAGGCGGCAGATTCAGGAACGAGTGGCGTCGTTAGGCGAGGACTTTGGCATCAGCGGGCTTTTAGGGCGTATGCCGACAACACTTTCTGGAGGTGAATCTCAGCGAGTATCACTTCAGCGTGCGGTGGCGAGTGAGCCGCGGTGTCTTTTGCTTGATGAGCCGATATCGTCGCTGGACGTGAAATCTCGGCCTGAAATGCGTGGGCTTCTGCGGAAGATTAACGCCGCTGGCCGGACGATAGTGCATGTGACGCACGATTACACCGAAGCGGTTTCTCTGGGTACGCATATAGCGGTGATGGAGGATGGAAGGATTGCACAGACGGGGACGGTGGCGGAGGTTTTGAGGCGTCCGAGGTCGGAGTTTGTTGCCAGGTTTGTGGGTATCAGGAATTTTTTCAAGGGGCGATTGGAAGCCCCGAGGGGCCAGGCTGCCTCGCGACGGTTCAAAACCGATGGACGCGATTTTTCGGTCCTGAATGACAGTGAGGGCGGGGAGGGGTTTATTATGGTCAAAAGTGAGGATGTTACCATTGCCAACTCGCCGAGTCACACAAGCGCACGGAATAATTTTGAAGGGACGATTGTGGACGTTGTACCTGCCGGGCTTGGGCTTGAAGTTGTGGTTGATATTGGGGCCGGAACGGCGGTTGAAGTTGCCGCGCTGATAACCGCTGAGTCGGTAAAGGCGCTGGCGCTTAGGCGTGGAAAGAAGGTGTGGGTGAGCTTCAAGGCCTCGGCGGTGAAGTATGTTGAGCAGGGGACGCGGTCTGCCGGTGAGTGGGAAGATGACGGGACAGGCAAGTGACGGGATTTGAGGATATTGTTATGATTGCGTTTGAGAAGGCATACGAGGTTGTGATGTCGGCGGCCAGGGCACTGCCGAGCGAGCGGGTGAGTCTGGACAATGCGCTTGGGCGCATACTTGCCGAGGATGTTGAATCGGATATCGACATTCCGCCCTTTAACAAGTCTGCGATGGACGGCTTTGCGTGTCGGCGCAGTGACTTGGGCAATGAGCTTACGATTGTGGAGACCATCCCTGCAGGTTATGTGCCGCACAAGTCAATCGGGGCGAATGAGTGTGCAAAGATTATGACGGGTGGGGTCGTTCCTGAGGGCGCCGACTGCGTGATTATGAAAGAGTATGTTGAAACGACGACGGAAAACTCGGTTCGGTTTGTGGGTGCCAAGACGGCTGACAATATATGCCGAAGGGGAGAAGATATCACGGCAGGTGAGATTGTTCTGAGAAAAGGTACACGTATCGGGCCGGAGCAAATAGCGGTACTGGCTTCTGTCGGGCAGGTGCAGGTGGAAGTTTCTAAAAGAGCGAGCGTTGGGGTGATTGCAACGGGCGATGAGCTTGTTGAGCCGAGCTTGAGGCCGGGCCCATCGCAAATAAGAAACAGCAACATCTTTCAGCTTACCGCACAGATTGAGAGCATTGGCGCTGTTGCCCGGAATTACGGCATCGCGCGAGATACGACTGCGGAGATAGACGGTGCTGTCAAGAGAGGCTTTGAAGAGAATGATGTGGTGATTGTTTCGGGCGGTGTCTCGGTGGGTGATTTTGACCTGGTACCGGGGATTCTGAGGCAGAATGATGTTGAGCTTTTGTTTGAGAAAGTTGCCATAAAGCCCGGTAAGCCAACGGTCTTCGGCCTATCCGAGAAGGGGTACTGCTTTGGCCTGCCCGGTAATCCTGTGTCAACGTTTGTGTTGTTTGAGCTTTTAGTCAAGCCTTTTTTGTATAAGCTCATGGGCTGTGATTATAAGGCGGTAACTATCAGAGCGGCCCTTGCAGGAGGTATTCGCAGCAGGAAGAGCGACAGGGATTCATGGATGCCGGTTGTGTTCCCGCGGGCCGGTGAGGCCGAGCCGGTCGAGTATCACGGCTCAGCGCACATCAGCGCGCTGTGTGAAGCCCAGGGCCTGATATGTCTACCTGCCGGGACGGCGGCAATTGAAAAAGGAACAATCGTTGCTGTCAGACTGATTTAGCCGAAGAGTAAGCCAGCGGCGAATCTGTTTGACTGGGCTTTGCATGTTAGCGTTTGTAACTTTGTTTAAGCAGCTGCATAACTTCGTCGAGTGTGGGGTTGGGGGATTACACCGTCAAAATGCGCGACTTCAACGCTGGCTTCGGTAAGTGAAGTCTTGACCTTTCAAAGGCGGGAGCAAGGGCAGCACCGTTTTAGAATCGATTATTCTTCAATCTTACCCGAACTCACCGATTTGTCGGCTGAGTCGAGAACTTACTCAACTGCGGTCAGCGAATTGGGCAGTTTCGGGGTTGCGCCATGCTGGGAACATACAAAAGCTGCCAGACGGTTGGCGCGTTCGTTAATGGCGTCAAGAGGCTTGTTATGCAATAGTCCGAGAGTTATGGCGGCGGTGAAGGCATCACCGGCCCCGACTGTGTCAGCGACCTCTGCGGCGAAGCCCTGGTGGGAACAATCGCTGCCCTGGCCGAACAATCTGCTACCGTTGGCTCCCCTGGTCAAAACAACCAGACGCACTGCATACGTGTTGGTCAATTGCAAAAGAGTATCAGTCTCCGAACCGGGCATTCGGAGCAATTCGGCCACTACGGACAACTCCTCATCGTTGAGCTTCAAGACGTCGGAAAGTTGAAGCATGTTGTGAATGATTTGGCTATCAAAATATGACTGCCTGAGATTTATGTCAAAGACGCGAATGCAATCGCGCTTCGTAGCCCGCAGAAACTCGCCGATGGTCTTTCGGGAAACCGCACAGCGCTGGCATAGGGAACCGAAGCATACTGCATCGGCCCGGCCTGCTAATTCGGTGAGCGCCGAGTCGGATGGAATAAAATCCCACGCGACGTTCTCGTGAATGGTATAATCGGGTTTGCCCTCTTTATCCAGCCGCACGGTGACGGTTCCGGTGGGGTGTTCTTTGTCGAGCGCGATATAATCGCGCGTCAGCCCCAGTTGGTCGAGTCGAGCCGATATTTCTTTGCCCGGCAGGTCGTCACCGACGCAGCTTACAACAACGCCCTGAGCACCGAGGGCCTGAGCGTGATAGGCGAAATTGGCCGGCGCTCCGCCAAGCTGCTTTCCCTCAGGCAGCATGTCCCAGAGAATCTCACCTAAACCAACCAGGGTAAACTTCTGCATTCTGTGACCTGTCCCTCCGATATTGGCCGTAAAAAAACTACAATGACTTCCGCTGCCGGGCTGATTTATTGAATGACAATGCCATCATTGTCATCTTCGAGCTTTTTGCGGAGTCTTATCAATTCGGCCTTGAGTTCTTTCACGACACCGGCATAGGCAGGGTCTCCGTAAACGTTGTTCATTTCCATGGGGTCTTTCTTCAAATCAAAAAGCTCCCATTCCGGGGGCGTAGGTTTCTTTTTTGCTCCTTTGGCGCCCAGTCCGAGGCCGTAGTAATAAATCAACTTGTAGCGTTTGGTTCGGACGCCGAAATGAGCAGCCACGTTGAAATGGGCCCGGTGCATCCAGTAACGATAATACATAGACTTCGGCCAGTCGTGTGGTGTTCGGCCTTTCAGTAAAGGTCTTACGCTTCGCCCCTGCATATCGCCGGGGATAGCTGCGCCGGCATAATCCAGAAAAGTTTCGGCAAAATCAACATTGGTGACAATATCGTCGTTGACGCTGCCGGCTTTTATTTCTCCTGGATAACGGACGAGCAAGGGCATGCGCAGGGATTCCTCATACATAAATCGCTTGTCGAAGAGCCCGTGTTCGCCGAGGAAGAACCCCTGGTCGGACGTGTAAACGACAATCGTATTCTTGGCAAGACTGCTCTTGTCGAGGTAGTCCAGCACTTTCCCGATGTTTTCATCTATTGAGGCAACACACCGCAGGTAGGCCTTGATGAAATACTGATAGGCCTTACGCTTCTGCTCGTCGGGAGGAAGATGGCCTATCTTTTCGCGAACCTTGTCGAACTGGTGCCCCTGGGTCGAATGCAGGGTGATTGCCTCGGCCATCGTCAGCTTTTGTGTGACCCGCTTGATGGCTTCGCCGCGGTGCTCATAGTTGTCGAACAGATTCTCAGGCTCGGGAATATCGACGTCCTCAAAGAGATGGGCGTGCTTGTCGTCGTACTCCCACATGTCGTGAGGGGCCTTGTGATGGTAGAGAAGACAGAAGGGCTTGTCCTGCGGTCTGTTTTTTAGGAAGTTGAGTGCCAAATCCGTGATAACGTCAGTAACATATCCCTCGTAATGTTTGCCGCCCTTTTTCCCAGCTTGCCAGGGGTTTCCTTTTTCCTTGAAGTAGGGGTCGAAGTACAATCCCTGGCCGGGCAGAACGTTGTAGTAATCGAATCCGGTCGGTTCGGTCTTCAAGTGCCATTTGCCGATTATGCCGGTGTAGTATCCGGCTTTTTGCAGGAGTTTTGGAAACGTCTGCTGGGTATTGTCGAAGCGGTTAGACAACGTCAGGCACCCGTTTTTGTGGCTGTACTTTCCCGTCAGGATAGTTGCTCGGCTTGGTACGCAAATGGAATTCGTGCAGAAACAGTTGTCAAACCGCATGCCTTCTTTAGCAAGGCGGTCGATGTTCGGCGTCTTGTTTATTTTGCTGCCGTAGCAGCTTATGGCCTGGGCGGCGTGGTCGTCCGACATGATAAAAATCATGTTGGGGCGTTGTTTGGCCCTTACCCGGCATCCGGGTATGGACAATGCTGCTGCGCTCAGCCCCATTGTTCTTAAGAATTCACGGCGATTCACTGGTATTCCTTTCTGACTTTATAACACCAAGTTATTAGCTGCCCCTTAGGGTCGGCTGTAACCCTGCCGCTTATATTTTTGGAGCAAGCCAGTTAAACGTTTTACAATTTCCGGATGTTTGTCATACAGGTCGTTTTGTTCGTAAGGGTCATCTGTCACGTTGTACAATTGCCCCGGAGCGCCAGGTTCCGGACCTTTGCCTCGCGGGCGGACCCATCCACCTGATGTTTTTGTTTCGAGGATTAGTTTCCACTGGCCCTGCCGGATAGCGAAGACTCCTTTAACGGAGTGGTGCACGATTGCATTGCGGATTGGCTTATCGAGTTTGCCGTCCAGAAGGGCGGGCAGTACGTTGTAGCTGTCCTCGGCGGTGCCGTCTGGAAGGTCGGCTGCAACAATCGCAGCGCAGGTTGCCATCAGGTCTGTCAGGCATAGCAGCTGGTTGCTGACAGTGCCGGGTTTAATCCTGCCTGGCCAGCGGGCGATAAACGGTACGCGGTGACCGCCCTCCCAGATGTGCGACTTGTAGCCACGGTATGACCCTGACGATTTATGCCCCTTATGGCCTATTCGAGGCCCGTTATCGCTTGTGACGATAAGCAGCGTGTTGTCGCTGAGTTTGAGCTTCTCGAGCACATCCATTATTTGGCCCACACACCAATCTACTTGAAAGACAAGGTCGCCCCGCGGACCCGATTTGCTTTTGCCTTTGAATCGTTCCGGAGCCAACCACGGCGCATGCGGTGATGAAAGCGGCAGATATAAAAAGAACGGCGCCTGCGGGTTACTGTTTTTGTGATTCTCGATGAAATCGACAGCCCTTTTTGTGAAGATTAAATCTACATCTTCGGTTACCCAATCTGACGTTGTTAGGCCGGGACGTACACGAAAATCACCATCCAGACTTTTATCGACCGGGATTTGGATATTTGGAATTCCTACCGTACGGTCATTTTTAATAAAGCAGTGTGGAGAATCAATCTTAGAACAGGAGGCGGTGACAAATGAATAATCAAAGCCGTGGTCATTTGGCCCGTCGGTAATGGGTTTAGTGAAGTCAACCCGTTTGGTGTCTTTCGTGCTGGTTATGGCTCTTCCATCCTTTGACTGCCAGCCGACGCCGAGATGCCACTTGCCGATGCAGGCGGTATGGTAACCGTGCGTTTTAAGCAGCTCGGCTACGGTCAGCCGCTCCTGCGAAATCAATGGCTGTGAGAAGCCGTTTAGTACGCTGCGTTTCAGGCGCGTTCGCCAACAGTATCGGCCGGTAAGCACACCGTAGCGTGTTGGTGTGCACACTGCCGAGGGCGAATGTGCGTCGGTGAAACGCACGCCCTGTTTTGCCAGGCGGTCCATGTTCGGCGTTGGGATGAGTGAATCGCGGTTGTAGCAGCCGACGTCGCCATAGCCCATATCATCTGCCATAATAAAGACGATATTGGGCTGTTTCTTGTTACTCTTTTTGCCCTGCAGCGCGAGGCGATTACATCCCTGAATCGCCAGTGCCGCCGCGCCGAATCCAACGGTCTTTAAGAAATCACGTCGTTTCATGTTTGAGCCCTTTATAAATCTATCATAACCTTCAGGCTTTTATCACCCTGGGCGTCGATAAACTTGTAGGCCTCGGGGTACTGCTCAAAGGCGAAATGCTTTGTTACAAGAGGCTGCGTTACCACGTCACCGCTTGCTATCAGTTCCACCGCTTTTTGGTAGTCTTCGTGCTTGTACATCAGTGTGCCGACGAGGGTAAGCTCACGGTCGCCGGCGATTGACATATCGATGCGTGGTTTTTCGGCAAAGACGCCGATGACGACGATGGTGCCTCCCTTCTGGATATTATCGATGGCTGCATCCATAGTTGCTTCCACCCCGACGGCTTCGAGGGCGACGTCGAACCCTTCTTCGCCGAAGACTCGTTTCGCGGCATCGGCGAGGGACTCGGTATCGGCGTTTGACGTTTCGGGAATACCGCACTGCTTTGCACATCGAGTCTGAAATTACTGAGGTCGGTAATCAAAATCTTTTTCGCTCCGCGACAACGGACAAGCTGTGCCACCAGGTTGCCGATAGTGCCGGCGCCGAGAACGACAACGTTTTTGCCCTTGAGGTCCGGGGCACGGCCGGTTGAATGAACCGCCACCGCGGTCGGCTCCACCAGCGCTCCCTGTTCGAAAGTCAGCGAATCCGGCAGAGGCACGATTTTGTCGGTTGTTGTTATAAAGAAATCCTGTGCACATCCGGGGGCCTGGAAGCCTTCTACCTTCAGGACGTCGCAAATATTGTAATCGCCCCGGCGGCACGGTCGACACTTCCCGCAGACGACCTGCGGCCGGGCGGTGGCCTTTTTTCCCGCCTGGACTGCGGTGACACCTTCGCCCACGGCCTCGACCAGGCCGGAGAACTCGTGGCCCTGAACCACAGGGTATGAAGTGAATGGGTGTTTGCCGTGATTGACGTGGATGTCAGAGCCGCATACGCCAATCTGCTTAACTCGTAACAATATCTCGCCCGGCCCTGGTTTTGGTTCGGGAACCTGGCGAAATTCGATTTTACCCGGCTGTGTCATTACTGCCTGTCGCATGACATTGTCCTTTAGTCAATATGGCCTTTAGCATTTGAACTTTTTAGCTCCCGCCAAATGTGCGCAGCAGTGTGACTAAGATTGAACGGGAGTTACGCCTTTTCTTAGAATAATATTCCCGTACTTGGCCAGCTCGCCGGTCATAACCACGGCAAAGGCATCTTCCGTTCGTTCATAAAAGTCGAACCGTCCTATCCGGGTAATCGCAGGTGCGTCGGGACAGTGCTTGTCTATGGGGACGCGGTATGCCTTTTCCACGGCAGGGTCGAGAGTGTCCTGTGGTTCGGCCTTCATCATAACAAGCGGGTCGTCCACGTAATCATCGAGGGCAAAAAGCGGCAGTATCGCATCGAGCAGGTCGGCGATTCGGACGCCGTCGGCCCGGATAACATACGGGTTATACTTTTCAGCGGGGAAATGGGCGTCGGCCAGGACGATTTCATCGCCGTGTCCCATTCGGAACAGGGCGCCCAGCAGTTCCGGACCGAGCAGTGGGGAAATACCTTTAAGCATATTAACTCTCCTGTGAAGTTACTTTTTTTACTATCGTAGTATATAGTATAGGACGACCATTAATATAAACAGCCCGATAGCTATTGCCCTGGGATCGGTAATCTTTGTGATCTTCTTTTCTACAAGGGTTTTAAGCGGTGATTTCCAACCCATTTTCTCAAGCTCTTCTGCAGTCGGTGCAGGCGTAAGCAGGCTGGTGACCACATAAACTGCTACACACATACTCAATAGAATCAGCCCCATCATCATAAATGGAATGCCCCAGCCGTCGGTGATAACCCCGTAGTCCGCGACCATCCCGTCGACTATTCTTTCGGGCCCCACTCGTATGGCATCTATGGCAGGCTGGATGTTCACAGCAGCCACCGTATGGGGCAGGTCGACCAGGAATTATGCCAGGCCGACGACTAAACCAACAATGAACGTAGCAAGGGCCGCCTGCTTTGTGCCGCGTTTCCAGAACACACCCAAAACGAACACCGTCGTGATCGCCGGTGCAAACATCATCGGTACCTTGTTGATAACGACAAAGATATTTCTGAATCTTTCGCAATAGGGTGACCAAATCATCGCCAGAACAATCACGACGCAGGCGGTGATCCGTCCGATGAGGACGAGCGTCCGGTCCTTTGTCTCCGGGCGAATGCGCTTCACAATATCTTCGGCGGTAACGGTAGCGGTGCTATTCAATGCTGCTTCGACTGTACTCATCACTGCCGCAAGCAGACCGGCGGCAAACAGACCTTTCAAGCCTATCGGCAAAAGGTTATCTATCATAACAGTCAGGGTATCGTTCGGTTTGGCGATCTGATCTGAGAAAAGGACATAAGCCAATACACCGGGTAAAACCATGAAGAACAGAGGTAGAATCTTCAAAACGCCCGCAAATACTGCTCCAAGCTGACCGTTCCGCATATCTTTGGCGCCAAGTGTTTTCTGTACAATGGTTTGGTCGGTGCACCAGTACCAGATACCCAGCACGTGATAGCCTATCATCACGGTCAGCCATGAATACTCGTTGAAATTACCGTTGGCGTCTCTAAGTGAGTGAGCCATGCTGAGTTGGTCAGGCTGGACTGCCTGTCTGAGCTCAGCAAAAGAGTGGATTCCTGCGCCTGGGAGTTTTAGAATGGCGAAAACCGTTAGCAGAACACAGCCACCAAGAAGTAGAACTGCCTGGATTGAGTCTGTAACAACGATGGCCCTAAGGCCACCTAAAATCGTGTAGATTGCTGTCACGATGGCGATGATAGTGATTGACCAAACCACCGGGATGCCGAAGAAGTAATCGAACACCTTTGCGCCGGCATAAAGACTGACACCGATGTGGACCAAAAGAGCTGACCATATGGTAATAAATGCCATGATCATTCTGCAGGTAGTACTGTATCGTTTCTCAAGGAACTCAGGCAGTGTATTAATCTTCGTGCGAAGGTAGAACGGTACGAATATCAAGCCCAGTAGAATCAGGCAGAACGATGCCATCCATTCGAAGTTGCCAACGACAATGCCCTCACTGAATCCTGAGGCGGCCAGACCCACCAGGTGGATTGTCGATATGTTGGCGGTAAATAGTGCAGCCCCGATCATAGGCCACTTTAACGACCTGCCTGCAAGAAAGAACTGTGTGCTTGATGCCTTTTTTCTATAGCCGGCCCAGATACCTATGACCATAATCCCAATGAGGTAGGTGATAATGATTGTCAGGTCGAGCCTGGAAATTGCTGTTGCTAACAAAAGCATAACTTATCCTTACCGAAAAGAACGAAGCATTATTTCCAAAGTAAAAATCCTGCGTTGTAAGAGAAAACGAAATTTTAATTCTTCAGGCCGCGGTTGTAAAGCCCTGATTTTGTTATTTTGGTGCTGTTTTTGACGTACGTGTCGGAGCCTATCGCCGCTTAGGACTTGTAAATAAATTAGGTTTCGATTTTGGCTGAACGAGGACGAGGCTGGCAAGGAAGTAAAATGCAGGCCTACTGGTTGGTAGTCCGAATTTTACTGACGCCGCCCGCCGAAGCCACAGCCGGCCAAAAATGGAAGATAATTTATTTACACGTCCTTAGGCGTGAAAGTGAACACAACCGGCTCTTGCGTTTCTTTCTTGACCCAGACAATCAGGTCGCTGGATTCAGGATTGCGCCTGTGTCCGAAACGGAAGTCTTTACCCTGCGTTTTTTCCCGGCCATCGACCTTTAACGACACGTCACTGGTGCCCCAGTTCGTGATGACGAAAGCGGGATTGACCACGGGTGAGTCGGCGTCGGCGGCCAACGTAAATCGCAGTTGAGAAGGCTTGCCTGCCTTTTTGCAGCTTAGTACGTACGCCCGCTGTGTCTGGTCGTATCCATGGCTTGTGAAGGCGGCGCCAACCAGGCGGCTTTTGAGGTTCAGCGTCGGCGGATGCAGCCACGACTTTGCAAGCGGAACAAGCTGCGTGACGTCCTTTTCAGTTATGCCCTGCATCATAATCTTGGTGTCCGACTGGCCTTGCCGAGCATAGTGCCTCCACCGCACGTGACACAGCGATGTGCTCGAAGGTTTGTCGAAAGTAGTAACGACCCTGGTGGAGCTTTTGTCCTGCGAGACGGGCCAGTGGTCCCAGGCGGTAAACAACGAAGCGGAAGCACGGCCTCTGTATGGTTCGATTGCTGCGCCTTGCGGGTCAACAATCGAGAACGGTTTGTGGGCAGCTTTTAGGTTTATCATTTGGATGCAAACGTTTTCCGGCTGGTCCGTGAATTCGGGTGCACCCATTTGCGTCCAGGTGTATCGGCGGTATTGGCCCTTCAAATTGGCTGCCGTCACAGCAGCCAGTTCGATATTGTCCTCGGGCTTTGTATGGGGCTGGTTGACAACAATAGATTCCTGCCACTGAGCCCAGGCCTGCGGCGCCGACGTGTGCAGTGTTACCTTTCGGATACCGATGCCGTCCGGATAGATAGTATAGAATTCATCGACCCAATCGCCCCAGTTGGTCACTTCATCAACAAAGCAGAGATGGTAATTTATGTCCACAGGAGAATAACGCCAGTGAACAACCGCGCGTGCATCGTTACTTTCAAGAATGCGCACTCGGCAGTAGCGGTTTTGCTTGTCCGACATCGGTTCGCAGTTGCCTCTGGTGCCGATGCCGCCCCTGCGTCTGACTGATGAGTCAGTGTACCATATCTGGTTTTCGGTTACCCGGCACGGAACATAGTTGGTACCGCGCCAGAAGACGAGTTTATATCCGGCATCATCAAACCGCACCACCACGTCGGCCAGCGGGCCAACCCGCTGCGGCCTGTCCCACTCGAGGGTATATTTCAGTTGCGTGTAGTAGGCCCCGAAGCGTCCGGGACCGGCGGGACCCGATGGAAGTTTCGCGGGCATCGCTCTATGGACCTTTTCCAGACCGGCTTTAACCTTGCCCAGGTCATTCAGGCTTTTGGTATCACCCTTTTTGGCGTCAGCCAGAATGGTCCTGGTTATTTCCTCGAGAAGCACCATCTTGGTCTTGTACTTTTGCCATTTAGCGTTGCTCTTTTCGTATTGGTCGTCAAGGTAATCCACCTCTTTGGCCATAAGATTGATTTTATCAGTGACAGCGATGAAAACTTTATTGGAATCCTTTGCCTGCTTGGTGCTCTTCTTAACGTTGTGTGGCGGCTCCGCTGACATGACAATGCCGGAACCGAACAGGACAACGACAAAAATAAAACCAATCAGAGAGCGTCTTCTTCTCATTTCGCAGTCTCCTTAATTATCAAAAATGAGTATCCTACGGGTGATTACAGAAATCAAATACTAACACGAACCCATTGCTGCTGAAAGTAAAATGTGAACCCCCGAGGCTATTTCGGCGTTTCTTACCTGATGCCGGCCCCAAATGGGGCTATTTGTCGGTCAGCCGAACCTGCCCCACCATATATCGTGACACAAAAAAAAGGGCCTACACCCATCAATAAGCATAGGCCCTAAATTGGTTATATCAAGCACAACTACGTTATTCACAAGGGACAATAAAAGGCGGTCCCGCATTCACTAACATATTTACCAGAGCATCCAAATCCTGCAGGTCTACTTGACCGGTCTCAGCAACCAGGTCTCCGCAGTGGCCCGGTCCAACAGGCACAATAAACGGAGGTCCAGCCGCAACTAACATATTGACCAGAGCATCGAGGTCCTGCAGGTCTACCTGGTCATTGCTGTCCAAATCGCCCGGGCACGGACACCCCGGCGGCTCAGGCACCGGGGGTATCCCAACGCACACCAGCTCGAAAGCGTTGAGAATTCCCTTCGAACCTTCACGGCCCGGCCGGGCAGGGTCGGGATACGAGTCATCGCCGCCGTCGTAGACCACAAGCACGTCAATGCCGTCCGTCTCAAACATTATGGTTGAAGTTGCAACGTCAGCATCGGAAAGGACGCTCGTTACATCGATGTTATACGCTTCCGCAAGCGATGTGACACCCCCGCCTCGAGATGTGGCATACACTACAGGCATAGGCGGCATGGTCGATGTCCGGTCCAGGCAGTTACGAGTTGACTGCTTCGCCGGTTCCCAGTGGTTGTGGTAGCTTGTAAGCGTATATGTGCCAGGAGGTGGGTCGGCTATCACCAGGTGGATATCGCCTCTAACTTCACCGCCCCAGTCGATATTATGGAACCAGCCGTTAGCGATTGGGT
>JAUWIU010000002.1 GCA_030608075.1 Phycisphaerae bacterium | reverse complement strand
TCGAGTTTGCCTGAGATTTTTTCAGGATTTTTATCTGGAGTGTCGATAGTATTTTTAGACATTTCATGGTCTCCTTTCTGATAAGGGTTGTCGATAACTCTTTTATCGGTTATGGGAGACCTTTTTTCTTAATCTGCTTAAGGAACCGCCATTCGGGTCTGACCCCTTTAATTTCCCCTCTTACCCTACTATTCAATACAGTTGAGCATTATATTTATCAGAGAATTTTTTGGTATGTTTGATGCTGATATTCTTTGTTTTTTTGTTGTGATATAACAGTTGAACAGTTATAATACTTTTTGAAAGAAATTAGAAATGAGCAGAGGAATAAGGAAACTTTTTAGGTAGAAAGGCAGGTTGGCTATGAAAAACCAAAAGATATGGATTACAATGGCAGTATTATTGACAATTTGTATTGGTGTACTTTGGGCTGCTGAGAATAAGACAGATGCTCCGCAATATACTTATTTAGTTATTGACCAGAAGGATACACTAAAGGGTCTGCAAGGCGTTCGGGTTCTTGTTGAAGGTCTTAAACCAGAGATAGAGAATCGCGGTCTGACAAGACAGCAATTGCAAACTGATGTGGAGTTGAGGCTTCGTCAAAACGGTATTAAGGTTCTTTCTGAAAAAGAATGGCTATCAGCACCAGGGGGGCCGCTTCTTTATGTAAATGTCAATATTATGATACATAAAGAAACTCTATTGGTTGCATTTCACACATTACTCCAATTAAAACAAGCTGTCTTTTTGGCAAGAGACCTAACAAAAAAAGTGTATGGCGCTTCAACTTGGGAGAGGAGTTTGGTTGGAAGTGTTGGTTTAAGTAAAATTGAATCTATCCGTGAAAAGGTCAAAGACCAAGTTGATACTTTCAGCAACGACTATCTTACAGTCAACCCGAAGTAGTTTTTCGGCCTCGGTGCGGTAATGTTGAGAAGGAAACTTTTTAAGTGAAAGGAACTAAATTTATGATAACATTACAGGAGTTTTTCCAAAAGTGTGAGTACTTGCCCGACAGCATTAAAAGCCACACACTACAACAATTCAGACAGGTATTTAGTTCTCAGGAAGCAAGGGACGCCAAAAATGTCCTATATGTCTTTGTCTGTGAAAAAAAGATACCAAGAGTTAAGGGAAAAAGTAATATCATATATATTGGCAAAACCAAACAGACTTTGCGTAAAAGATATATGCAATATGTTGTGGCTTTTTATTCTGGTGAAAATTCGCCTTTATATCATTATATTATTGCTCACTATGGTAAAATCACAATAGCTTATAAACCTTTTCCCAAGCAGAAACTGAAACAAGCAGAGACCGAATTGCTGAACGACTACTACAAACTCCACAAAGAATATCCCCCACGAAACTTTCAGCGGGGAAGAATTAAAGGGGTCAGACCCCTTTAATTTCCACAGTCTTGTTCAAGGTTGCTGAATTTCGGCAAGACTTGCCGCCGGACCGGTCTGCGTTTGTCGTTTAGCCACGAGAGAATCGTTTTGCCAGGCATACCACGAAAAGTGCCATGAGGCATCCGCCTGTGACGGCTTCGGCCATTGCCATTATACGACAGAGGCCGTTGGGCGAGGGATAGAGGTCGCCGTAGCCGAGCGTGGTGAATGTTATCGTGCTGAAGTACAGGCCCTGGAGAAATGACGGCTGAATGGTCCCCTGTCGATAGGCAGTAAGCGTGCCCGGGTGCGAGTAGAAAAACGCACACAGGACTATGATGACAGCACCGGCGAGCAGTACCCTGACCGGTCTTTCGCCGTATCCGAAAAGCAGTCTGCCGAAAATCAGTTCCGGCAGCAGCCGAACAGCCAGCAGCCAGTGGACGGTTTTTTTTGACCGGGCAAGACTGCGGTAATTCGGTCCACGGAATTTGCGCCAGAGGCGGGCACACCGCTCCTTGTAGAAGCACTCGCCGGCGAGCTGGTAGTAGCCGGCCTGGTGTGCGGACTGCTTGACGAATCGCCAGAAGCTTTCGTCCTCACCGTAACGTCGGCTGAAGGTGATGGCCTCGGTGGCCGGGACGGCCCTGCTGGATGAATAGACGCCGTCAAAATCTGTATAGCCGCCGAAATTGACGCCCGAAAAATTGGCACCCTTGGCAAAATGCGTATTTGTAAACCTGGCGTCACCGTTGAAGCTGGCATTTCCGAGCAGGCAATAGCCGTTAAAGGTTGCCGTTCTGAGTTTCGCATCCTTTTTGAAGATGGCGTTCTTAAAAGTGACGACGCCGGCGAACGTGCAGCCGTCAAAACCGGCGGTGCCGCAGAAGTGGGCGTTTCTAAATCGCGTCTGTCCCCTGAATGTCGAGTTGTTGAAGATAACATCGGCTTTGAAGTTTACCGCAACCGACTCGGGCTGCGACCAGGGACTTGCAAAAACGGCATTTTCCTCAAAAACGCATTTGTCAAAAGTGAGCGACTGCGACAGCATCAAAGTTTTGCAGTTTTCGCTGACCTGCACGTGGAGTTTATCGGTCTGGAATTTTTCATTGTGGTCAAAAAGGCGGTTCACATCAAGCAGGCCCGTGATGGTGCAGCGGCTAAGGTGAATGTCCTGACCGTCAGCAAGGGCCTGAAGAAGCTCACTTGCGGTTACATTCTGTTTGTCTTTTTGAAAAGCCATTTGTTTGCAGAAGCCGAATTGCAAATCTGCCGAGCGAATCAGTCGGCATCCTGACTTTGGAGAAGCTCGATAATTTCCGCCTTTGTGGGCAGCGCTTCGATGGCACCAAACTTGGTGCATGCCAGCGCCCCTGCGGCCCGGGCAAACCTGACAGCTTCCCTGACATCGTCTTTTACGGCATAATAGGCAGCCAGGGCCCCGGCGAAGGCGTCACCTCGGCCGGTCTGGTCGACAAGCTCAATCTCAAAGGCCGGTATGTGGTCGGCTCCGTTCCTGTCAACCACCATGCAGCCGCGCTTGCCCATTGTTATGACCGCCGAATCTGCGCCGCGCGCAATCAGCTCGGAGCCAATGAGCTTTGCCATTTCCCGGCGGGCGGTGACGGTGACCGACTGCTCAGTGATATTAACGGCCTCGTAAAGATTCGGTACGGCGATATTGGCGGAGAAATACTCGATAGGCAGGTCACCGCCTTTCTCACCGGCGCCGTGTCGAGACTCTATCGGCCTTGCTGGGTTGAGTATGATTTTTGTGTGGTGAAGCTTTGCATATCGAATTGCGGCTATAACGGCATCCTGGGGCAGTTGCCCGTGAATCAAACAGACATCGGCCTGGGCGATAATGTCTTCAGCGGCATCGATATCCTGTGCCAGCAATGCGCTGTTGGCCCCGCTGTACGTGCAGGCGGCATTTTCACCTTTGGCGTTGACCAGTGTAACAATAATGCCGGTATTCTTGGGCTCAGCGGTAAGAACAAAGTCAGTGTTGACGTCGAATTCGGCAAGGCTTGTCTTGACCATTTTTCCGAATGGGTCGCCACCGACCTTACTGATAAGATGTGGGCTGCAGCCACACAGGGCAGCTTCAGCGGCCTGATTTGGCCCCGGTCCGGCGGCTGTGTATGAAAGAACTGAGCCTGCAACACTCTGCCCGGGCGATGGAATCTGGCCGCACCTTATCGCCATATCCACATAGCTGCCGCCAACTACCGCTATCTTCGGAATCCTTCCTGTCATTTCCTATGTCCAAAAATCCTTTGTATAACAACCTAATATAGCGGGCCGGTGGCAAAAATCAAAACTTTTTTTGCGCAAAAGTGCTGCTCAAACTCAGGCAGGCGTGATGTTCCGGGCCTTTAGCCAGCGTTCGATAACGCTGAGAATGTAGTCAGATTATATGACTCGAATCGGACGGCGGCAAGCACCGACAATAACGCGGGTGCACGCAGTAAGAAATGATGTCGCTTGCGCAACATCCTGTATGTAACTTTGTATTTTCGTATGCCTTACCGGCGTCGCCTGAGAACGAATATGAGGCTGCTGAGACCCAGCAGGACGACTGTTGCCGGCTCTGGGACAGCTTGCCAGCCCAGGTCCCGGAGTATTCCAATTTCGACGTCGCTAAGATCATGGCATACCTCGTGGTAGAGAGGCGCCATCATATAATTGCTGAATGGTTCCTGAACGTCCAGGTGTGACAGGCTTGAGCCTGGGCTGTAGCTGGAAGGGGCGTAAATAGGAATATCGTCGCCGCCGTTTGCCAGTTTAGCATTGGTTCCAACAAAGTAGACGGGGTTGTCGGTTTCGTTGAAGCTGTCGCCGCCGCCGGCGACAGGCGCGTCCCCATCTTCGTCACGAAGAAACGTATCATAATGCATTAACCTGTAGGTGCCGGTAATGTTGTAGCCCCATTTGTTATTGGTGCTGGCCTCGTAGCTGTCGTAAAACCCGACCTGGTGTCCGATTTCGTGGACGGCGACAGTAACAGCATCATATTGGCTGGCGCCGGGATTGCCATCGGTACCATAGTACCAGGTAAAACGATTGCTGAAATTAATTACGCCATCCATATTATCCGTGTCGTCAGCTCCGTAGAGGATTGCGCCTATGGAAGGTAAATACGCGTAGTCATCATCGTACCAAACGTAGGTTGGCCCTGCCTCGCCGAGCACGTTCGCCCCAAGGTCTCTATAGTCAATCTTTATTTCGACGTCCTCGGATTCGCCGCTTGCGGTATCCAGCAGCCAGCTTTCCCAAAGGCCGCCGGCATAGTTGACAGCGGTCTGGAGGTCCGCGGGCACACCGGGTTCGAAAGTGAAGTCCAGCATAAATGCCATGCTGCACGCGGGCAACAACAAGATACTCATCCCGATTGCCACGGGAAACTGCCACCAGAGCTTCTTAGCGTGTAAATTGCACACCGTTACCTCCAAATCACCAGCCCATCCTCTAATCTCGTCCGATTTCCGCATACTTTTGCCTTGCGGGCGATGCGCCAGCTTAGCAGATAGGCCGGCACCAGCCAGCCTTTGGTGAAACCATCTATTCTGCGGAAACAACCAAATCTATATTTAGCACCGTACTTTTGCGGTGATTACTCTCCGCCGGGTCTGACAACCATCCATAGTCACTGGCCGACCATCAAACCCAACTCTTGAAAGGAGCAAACAGTTCAAAAGCCTTCAATAAGATGCTCACTTTCCAAATTTATATTTATCACAGCACTCCAACGCCGTGGTAGTTCTCGGCCGGGTCTGAAAACCGTTCGTTTTCACTGGCCGATCGTCAAACCCAGCTTGAAGAAAAGGGATAAAGAGAAGTTCAACAGCCTCTTTAGCTTTCCTGCAACGCTTATCTCTTCTATCTCTATTTTCAAAACTTATACTTATCACGGCCCACCGAAGCCGTGGTAATTCTCGGCCGGGTCTGAAAACCGTTCGTTTTCACTGGCCGATCGTCAAACCCAGCTTGAAGAAAAGGGATAAAGAGAAGTTCAACAGCCTCTTTAGCTTTCCTACAACCCTTATCTCTTCTATCTCTATTTTCAAAACTTATACTTATCACAGCCCACGGGGGCCGTGGCATTTTTCGGCCGGGTCTGAAAACCGTTCGTTATTCACTGGCCGATCGTCAAACCCAGCTTGAAGAAAAGAGATAAGGAGAAGTTCGATAACTCCTTTTGCTCTCCTATCAAGTATCACAGGTTAGCTTCTCTTTACTGTCTTTTCATCGTGTCTTAGCTTCGAGCAAGACCCGCACAGTCTATGCGGTCAGTAATCTGCCCTCAGCTTTTAGACTTTTCTCACTGGCCTCAGAATTAACACAAGGGGCCGACCTAAGATCGGCCAGTGATCTTCGGCCGACCCCTGTTTTCCACGAAAGCAACCTTCAATATCGCTGGTTTTACACAGCGGTTAGCTGCTGCCGGGTTTGGTAATCACCATCATCACCGGCCGACCATCAAACCCAGCATGAAGGAAAGAGATGAAGAAGTTCGTTAGCTTCTTTTCGCTTTCGAATATTCACTTTTTAGAGTTTATACCTTTAGCGCAGCGTTTATCCGCCGCGTTGGTTCTCTGCCGGGCTTGGCAATCACACCTATCACTGGCCGACTAACAAACCCAGCATAAAGGAAAGAGGTTAAGAAGTTCGTTAGCTTCTTTAGCTTTCCAGGAATATCCATTTGTCAAAGGCGATACCAGAGTCACGACGCTTATCCGCCGTGTTAATTCTCTGCCGGGCTTGATTACTTCTATCACTGGCCAATCATCAAACCCAGCATGAAGGAAAGAGACCAAAAGGTTCTTTAACTTTCTGAAGTATTAACTTGTCAAAACCTATGTAAGGGCCTTTGTGTAAAGCATTTAGAGTTCCGTATGCTTTGGGTGCTGCAGGCTCCAGTAGCTGTCCGTCCTCGCAACAAAACTCCGTATCGGGTCGAACTCAAAGCTGTTTAGAATGTCGGCCCTGTCAAGAGGCCACGACTTGTCGACCAGGTATTGACGGTAACCGTTGTCCGGGTTGTAGTCCGCAGGCTCTGCGGCGCCTACCACCGTAGAAACACCCGAAAGTTGACAAACGGCCTCGCAAAAATATCCGTCATCAATATCCTCGCTCATGACAACAGTTACTCCGAGGCTCCTGGCCTCTATCTCCTGAGCAGGGTTACCCGTTGCCACAAACGCTATTGTTGAAAGCCCCGGGTTTGCAGCTATGATGTTTTTCAGAAGTCTGCCCTGTGGCATATCTACAAGTCCCCATCTGCTGACCACCGTTGTTACTTTCTCTTGCCGCAAACTGCGTATAGCCTCAGCGCCTGTCTCCATCACAATCAGCCGAATCGGCAACTCCTTCAAAACATCACTTCGGTTTCCCAAACCTACTGACAATACGTTAGCAACAACTACATACATAAATCCTTATTTCCCCTCGTTCGCCATAAACACCGTAGTCTCCAATCACGCAAAAATCAGCGCTTGTCAGTCTTTACTAATGGCAAGTGTCGTGCCAAGGTGGTTTGTTTCGGGGGAAAAGTCGTAAGTGCAGCGGAGCGATGGGATTGTGAACCGAGAATTTTATCTTCCGGCTTTCGATGCAACTTTCGTAAACTTGCCGTTTTGGTAACAGTATCCTGCTGCGATTGACGCAAGGTATGGAATGTATTGGTTTTGGAATGAAGTTACAATTCCGGCAATTATTTACCAAAACGGTAACTCACAAAATGGCTGCAGGAAGCGGCCTGACAAAGTGCCGATGTTTCGGCCGCAGTGGGTGAGAGTCTTCAGATAAATTCTACAGGCATGGGACAAGACAAAATGCGCCGGGTTATGGCTGTTAACCTGAAATGAGGGAGGCTGTAAACACGAACGACCTTTTGAGGATTAATTGGTCCGGCTGTCTTTTCGGCCATTGACCATATACAAAGGGATTACGACCCTTGTTTCCAGGTGGGCTGAAGATTGAATTTCTTGATTAGCCGAGCCAGCTTGCGATGGTCAATCCTAAGCAGTTTTGCTGCTGCCATTTTGCGTCCGTTCACCGCCTGCAGAGCGCGAATGACCAGCCTTTCATTAACCTTATCCAGGGAAGGAAAAGCCTTTTCGCTGTCGAGCAAGATGCCCCCGGTAAGTATCTCGGTGGGAAGCGAAGAAGGCGTGATGTGGCTTGAAGCGCTTATAACATAGGCGTGTTCCATGACGTTGGCAAGCTCGCGAACGTTTCCAGGCCAATCATAGTCGACCAGAATCTTCAGCGCCCCCGCCGACAACCTCTTTAGCGGCTCGTTGTAAAGCTGGGCCTGTTTCTCAAGAAAATAGTCGGCGAGAATCGGTATATCTTCTTTTCTGAGTCTCAGCGGCGGCAGCTCCAGTTGAACAACATTGAGCCTGAAATACAAATCTGCGCGGAACGAACCGTCGAGAACCATCTGGCGAAGCTCGTGATTGGTTGCGCAAATCACTCGGACATTGACAGGGTATGGTTTCGTTGAACCCACCGGCACTACAGACAACTCCTGGAGAACTCGCAGCAGCTTTGCCTGCAAACCAGATTCCAATTCCCCGATCTCGTCAAGAAAGATACTGCCGTTGTGCGCGGCCCTGAAGAATCCGAGGGTGTCACTGATAGCTCCGGTAAATGACCCTTTCATATGCCCGAATAGCTGACTCTCGAAAAGCTGCCCGCTCAAAGCTGTGCAGTCCACGGGCACAAAAACAGATTCGGCCCGGCAACTTCTGGCATGTATCGCCCTGGCAACCATCTCCTTGCCTGTGCCGGTTTCACCAACAACAACGACAGGACATTCGCGGGGGGCAATAGTTTTAATTGTTTCAATAACCGACTGAAACGCGGGGGACCTTCCAATAAAACGGTCGATTCCCGACCACTTCCACACACTCTCCGCGCTCCGCGTGGAGTTCTCCCTTTTCATCTGCATGGCTCTGACCTCTCTCCTTTCCGCCGCTAATCACTGGCTTGATCTTAGTCGGCAACGCAACCGCTTTTTATGTTTTTTGTTGTCCTTGTTGCTCTTTCAAATTATTCTTTGATAATCTTCAAAGACACTTGCTTAATTTGCCTCGACAAAACACACCAGGTTCATCCTAAACCTAACCGCAACCATCACCTTCGATAGAAATCGGCTGCCTAAGTCTATTTGTCCCGGGCGGACATCTGTGGGGAGATATATGGGGAAGGCCATATCTGCTGAGGTTTCGAGGCTGTACAGGCACCAACACGCACAGACAGATATTCAAAAGCGTCTCTAACCTTCATCACTCTCTTTCCCTCACCACCGGTCTTTCCATGTCACTCCGGCAGACATATAAGAGCGACAGAACCAACAAACCGATAATCAGCTTCTGTTTGTTAAAAACTAACAGAAAGCCGGTTCGTCTTATATTCTTTCTTATACCAATTTTCCAACGCCTTGTCAATGATTAAATCGAGAATTTCTCAAGATTTTTTGAATTCTCAAGAATTGCCTTTCAAAACCCGGTGCCGCAGCAGCCAGATAACTGCTTACTCACCCCAACTTGCTGTGGCGTAAGAGGATACATACGGGCAAATATGCTCGCTGCTCCAAGAGAGGCTGAAAAATCACGCCTGCGACTACTACTTTGTCAAATTAGCTTCGATGGGTTGTCATTCCGCACTTGATGCGGAATCCAGTTTTTCGAAGATGTGGATTCCTGCTTTCGCAGGAATGACAAAATCTCGGCAGGAATGGCGTAATCTGGGCAGGAAGACAACTAACGAAGTCAATGCTGATAGAGTACTACGATATACCACAGATTATCAACTTCAGAAAAAAATTTTAAAAAAATAATAAATATGCTTGACTTTGTTTGATAATTTGTTAAAATACAGCCATGTTTGGTAGATATAGAAACAACCCCAACAAAAAGGCAGGTTTATGCAAGTGGGCGATTTGGTCAGCGACGGTCGCCCGGGGTCAACAATCCTCTACAAGAACCGGCCATCCGCCCACAAGCAGAGCAAAAGAGCTTTACAAACGTCCGATAATCAGTCAAAATAGTCAACTGGCGGCAGAAAAACGCCAAAGCTCAAAAAGGGGCGGGCATTTTAACACAATTGGCCCTTGTCGGGCCAACTTCAGGAAGGGGGTTATCTCATGAAAAACATTAACGCAAACACTCCACAGAACACTTGGAAAGCCAGGAATCTGTACCGTGACAGAATTGACATGCTGCGGAGCAGAGTGAACCTGCTCAGCGGTACGGATAAACTTCTGATGACGATGTATTTGAACAACGCCAACAGCTTTCGCCAGATGGGTCGGCTGACGGGGGTGAACGAGGGAAATATCGCTCGATGAATACATAGAATAATGAGGCGGCTAATCGACGGCGAATACATAACGTGCCTGCAGAACAGAGACAGATTCACAAAGGCCGAGCTGGCGGTGGCAAAAGATTACTTCCTGCTGGCATTATCGCAAAAGAAAATTGCCAAGAGACGCAGACACAGCCTTTACCAAATCCGCAAAATCCTGAAGAAAATCCAGGAGCTTGTTGCGAGACAATGAATCAAAGTCAGCGGGTTTTTTTGATAAGAAAAGCAAAACCGATACAGGTGGTATAAACGCTACAAGACGAACACATGGCGAGGAGCAAATCATAATGCCGACATACAACGTTTCGAGGAGCTTTGCCTGGCAGGGCACAATCAGCGATAAGGCCGCAGCGGTGATGAGGATGTTCGGGCTGACTGTCGAGCGGCTCGGCGAAACAGCCGTCACGCACAAGTGCCGGCTGGAGGTCAAGGCCGGCGACATCGTCTATATCACGGGCCCGTCCGGAGCAGGAAAAAGCGTTCTACTCAAGGAACTGGAAAAAGCCACGCCTGCCGCCGACAGAGTCAACCTGGCACAAATACGACTGCCCCGCGACAAAAGCTTAGTCGACTGTATTGATGGTGATTTCCTGCAGAGCCTGCGGCTGCTAAGTACCGCCGGCCTAAATGACGTAAACTGCATCCTTAATCAGCCCGCCAATTTGAGCGAGGGGCAGAAGTACCGATTTCGCCTCGCAGCGGCACTTGCCGCAGGCAGGAAATTTGTCTTCGCCGATGAGTTTTGCTCAGGCCTGGACCGAGTTACGGCGTCGGTCATCTCATATAACATCTATAAGTTCGCAAAAAGGAGCGGCACAACTTTCGTCTTGGCGTCAAGTCATGGAGACATCCTCGCTGACCTAACGCCGGACGTGCTGGTCGTAAAGGAGCTGGCAGGGCCGACCCAGGTCATATACAAACACCCGACAAAAAGACCGGAAGGACAACTATGAGAAGCTGCAGCGTTCTTGAGAATCTCCAGATTACTGCCGGCAGCGTTGCCGATTACGATAAGCTCCGCCGCTATCACTACCGTGACGAGCACTTAGGTCCTTTCGCGGCGATTTTTGTCATCAGGCCAACCGGCGTCTTCAGGCCGCGGGCAGGCACAGGCGTTATAGGCGTCATCGTTTACTCGATGCCCAGCCCTGCGGTGGAGCTGAGAAATATCGCCACGGCAAAGGCGTTTTGCGGGTTCGACAGGCAGACGCAGTTGGCGCTTGTCAACAGGAATATACGCCGAATCAGCAGGGTGATTGTCGAGCCGAGATTTCGCAGCTTGGGCTTAGCGGCTCGACTTGTCCGCGAGACGATGAGCCGAATGAACGTGGCGATTATCGAGGCAATGGGCGTGATGGGGGCGGTCAACCCGTTCTTTGAAAAGGCCGGGATGACCGCCTACACGGCACCGATGCCGAGCCGATGCGTTCGGCTCATCGAGGCACTCAGCACCGTTGGTATCGAAGAGGCGCAGCTCATCGACCCGCAAAAAATCCAGCAAAAGCTCGACGACCTTGCGCCGGAAAAGGCCGACTTCATCGAGGCTGAAATAAGAAGCTTTCTGCAAAGCTACGGCAGGCGCCGCGAGATGTCGCCCGGGCCGCAAAGAACAAGATACGTACTGAGCAAGCTGACCTTCAGGCCGACTTATTACATCTGGTTCAATCCGAAATTGACGATTAGCGTTTAATGCGGGAGAAAATAAATGGCAAACTCGGTTCAGGCAATACCTTTGAGCAGGCTCATCGCCCATCCGGACAATCCCAATCGTATGAGCAGGGCCAATTTTCGCAAGCTGGTTCGCAACATAAAGGGCAGCGGCAGGTACGAGCCGTTGATTGTTCGGCCCCACTGCGAGAGAAAAGGCTGCTATGAAATAATCAACGGCCATAATCGCGCAAGGGCCCTGACAGAACTTGGCTGCCGAGAAGCTGACTGCCTCGTCTGGCAGGTTGACGACCGGCAGACCGACATCCTGCTTGTTACTCTCAACAGGCTCAGCGGCTCTGACCTGCTGAGCAAAAAGCTGACGTTGCTCGAGCGGCTCACGAAAAAGATAAACGCCGGCGAACTGGCCAAATCCATTCCGCAGACGGCAAAACAGATTGAGCGTCTGGTCAACTTGAACAGGCCGGTGGCTTTGGTGAAGCTGGGGGCGAAACCTCTTGCAACTGCTATGGTGTTCTTTGTGAGCGACATCCAGCTTGAGACGATAGAAAAAGCGCTGTCACTGGCCCCTGAGCCGAAAGAACAAGCAACAAAGGCCGCCAGACGAGCGGCAGCTTTAACCATCATCGCGCAAAGGTTTCTCACAAAGCAACATAACGGTGCCTGTCGATTAAACACTGGCTGATTTGAAAGCTCAAATGTATAATCCGGATTAACAAATCGCCAAGCACAGGAGCAAAAAAATGAGCGAAAAAGACAACAATTCCGAGGGTCAAGAGCCGCGACTTAATCGCCTGGCCTTGCGTTCGTTTTTGGCGCCAGCGGTGACTCTTGCCTTACTAATTTGCCTTGGCGGCTACCCTGTGTACCTCATGGGTATCCATCACTTTGGCTGCGCGCTGACGCTCGTAGCAGTTCTGGGGCTTATTTTCACACCTCTCTATGGAATCGTCTGGGCAGTAAGGGCACTAAGAGAAATCAAGCAAAGCGCTGGCCAGTTTGTCGGGCGCGGCTGGGCAATCGCTGGGATACTGATATCGCTGCTGACCTGGGGAATTTTGGCAGGAGTACCTATCATGCAAGGTGTTAGCAGGGACATACAACGGGGCAGGCGATTGGTCTGTGGTCAGAATCTTTGGAATCTGGGAACAGCTTTGCGGGTTTACGCGGGGGATTATGGCAAATATCCAACGCCGGATAAATGGTGTGACTTGCTCATGCAAAAAGCCGGCGCCAACGAAGAATGGTTTAGATGTCCCGGAGACAGGAAAGGCCCCTGTAGCTACGCGCTAAATCGTAACGCTGAGCCGAATTCGCCGGGAGAGATGGTGCTCCTGTTTGAAGCAAAGCCGGGCTGGAATCACTATGGGGGGCCGGAGATACTCTCCAAGCGAAATCACAAGTGGGAGGGCTGCATGGTATTGTTCAATGATTGGCACGTGAAATTCGAGAAAGCACGCGATCCAAATAACTTTCTGTGGCAAGACATTAAAGACCGGGCGGAAGACGAAAGGGGGAGTTCTGAATGATGGGCAAAACAGAGCAGTTGAGGGAAAAGCACTTAACCAAAAGGCAGTTGGCGGTGATAGATGACTTGTTTGGAGGCGAGCTTGATGAGCAGGCGGTCCTCGACAAACATAAAGTAAGCAGAAGGCTCTACGAGAAATGGCTGGGCGACGAGGGCTTCAACGAGCAGTTTTCCCTGCGAATTGCGGGGCTTAATCGTCAAAGCCAGGTTATCATCGCGCGGTATTTGCCGTTGGCCGCCGCCAAGCTGGTGCAGCTTACCGAATGTGAAAAGGAGGAGACGGCCCGCAGGGCGTGTCTGGATATTATGTCGCTTCCTTTGCTTTCAGGGCAAAAGGCCGAGCAGGGCGGCGCCGACATGGGCCAGGCCGAACTGCCACAGCAGCTCTCAGCCGAGACTGCCAGCCGACTCTTGGTCGCCCTGGCTGAGGAAGCCGACAAATAGATAATTCGATAACGGTAGAACGCAAAGTGCCAAGCAGCCACGGTTGCTCCTGGAGCGTATACTCTTTAGGGCTGATGAACACTGCGTCTGTGGCTCAAAGGCATTCTTACAAGAAACTTAACAATTATCATTACATATTTCATTACAAAAACTTGGCGTCGCAAGTGTTATGAATTGATAACCCTTTTAATCAGAAGAAGTTAGGGAAATTAGCGAAGTACAAAGAATATTACATTTTTTTTGACATTTTTCCAAAGCTATCTTATTATTTAATCGAAACTATGTTAAAGGCTGCTGGGCGTATCTAAGGAGCTTCGAAGTGGAACTGACTCTTGAGAAATTGATTAAGTTTGATTTGCTCGACGAGCTTGAGAAAAGCCTCTTTCGCGACAAAGAGCACTCCATCGATTTTTTTGCAACGTTCCGAGAAATCCAAATTGCCGATCAATTCACAAGAGATTGTCCATCTTTCCCTGGTTCAACGGCCAAAATCATCAGGAGCGAGATGGTCTCGGCTATTGGGTCAACATTAGCGATCGAGGGGACGAAACTTGATGCTGACGAAATTGAGGAGTCTTTTCGAAAGTGCGAGCGTCAACAAGTGCTTCAACGAACTGAACAAGAGGCCGAAAATTCTCGAAAGGTGTATGAATTCATTAGAAGTCTGGCTAAACGGCCTCAGGCCGAGTTCACATATACTGAACAGATGATTAAACAGATACACAAGTATTTCACCGATGGTTTGAATTATTTGGGCAATGTGCCTGGACTATACAGAAGAGAATTTGTCACGCAGTTTGGAGAACCCGGGAGGCCAGGCCTTTGCAGGACAGGCACTGAAGTCAGTAAAGCAATGGTAAATTTTGTAGACTGGTTGAATCGTAAGGATGAAGGGTTGCCGGGCAGTAACATTATTGTCAAGGCAATCATGGCTCATTATTATTTGACGGAAATTCATCCTTTCGCAGATGGAAATGGTAGGACAGCCAGGGCATTAGAGGCACTGGTGCTATATGTCAATGGGATAAATCAGTACTGTTTCTGGTCGCTTGCAAACTTTTGGAGCATGAACAGAGGTCAGTATATTAGATACTTGGGCGAGATTCGGTCAACCTGTGACCCTTGGAGTCTTTTAATTTGGGGCATGAAAGGTTATTTACAAGAGATTCAAAGGGTAAAAAATAAGGTGCTAATAAAAGTAAAACAACTTATGTTTATGGACTATGTGAAATGGTTGTTTTATAACAAGAAACAGCAAGCAATCAAGATTAATCCAAGGATTATAAACACCTTGAGCGTTTTGGTGCGTCAGGGGCCGATGGTCCTTGACCAGTTTCACTCTTCGCCTGATTTAGCGGTATTGTACTCTAACGTAACAGTGGTCACGAGACATCGCGATTTTCAGAAAATGAAGGAGTTGGGTTTAATTCGTATTTTCACGGAAGACCATAAAGAATTCGTTCAGGCAAATTTCCAACTCCTCGAGCTGTTGGAGTACAGCGTGTAAGCCGCTCTCAGTCGAGACCGCCGGCCGGCTCTTGGCCGCCCTGGCGCAAGAAAGCGAAAAAATCACAGCCGAACGATAGGCGGTCGCTGCAAATGGTAATATCGCACATATAATCACGAGAAAAGACAGATGATAAAAGAGCAAAGAAACGTTGGCGTGGGGACATTGAAATATACAAGAAAAACGAAGGGAGACAGAAGCCCTCTTTTATACATGTGTACGTGTCTGGTCTGTCTCCCTATCGCGAAAGTTCCCCCCGTACTGGGTGATACCCTCGCGAAGCCAAGGTCTTGTATCCGGGAGAATTCTCTACTTAAAGTATGCGCGACTTTTTGTCACGTGGGGTGAAAAAACGGGAAAAATTTGAAAAATTTTTGAGTTGAAAATCTGCGAAGGCAAACAAAGAAGCAAACAGCTTCAAACCTGATAAGATGGTTAAACAGGGAAAGAAACTATCGCAGCAGTGAGCTTGCATCTTTCGGACGGATATGATAAGCTATCCCGATTAAGGCGCGGTAATGCACCGAAACAATGTTAAGGCAAACGTCCGGATATTCAGGCGCCGCAGCGGTGCCGGAAAGGAATTACTATGACTAACAAAAAGATATTGATTATCGCGGCGGTTATCTTCTTTGCGCAGGTTGTGCTGGTATCATCTGCTCCGATTCACCAGGCGGTGAATAAACAAGACCTTGCGAAGGTACAGAGCATCCTTGCGGAAAAGCCAGAGCAGGTTTTCGCCGAGGACTCGTGGGGCCGGACGCCACTGCACTATGCCGCCGCGAAGGGAAATAGAGAAATAGTTGAGCTTCTGCTTGCCAGGGGCGCAAAAGTTACTGCGAAAAACAAGCGGGGCGAGGCGCCTCTGTACTGGGCGGCCAATAGTGGACATCTCGATATAACCAAGCTTTTCATTGCCAAAGGCGCCGAGATTAACGCGCTTGATATTGACGATGGCACGGCTATGCGCGGGGCGGCCTGGCATGGCTACACCAAGGTGACGAAACTGCTCCGTAAGCACGGCGGGAAAATGGGTACGGAAATCCTCGATGCAGGGTTGAAGGGCAACGTCAAGAAAATCAAGGCGGTACTGGCAAAGGACCCGAGCCTGCCAAAAAAGACAGACTCATTGGAGTGGACGTACCTGCATTGGTCGGCCGGGCTGGGATACAAGAGACTCACCGAGCAACTGATTGCCGCCGGCGCCGACGTGAACGCCACCAGCAGTACCGTCCAGACGCCGCTGAATTTTGCCGCCAGCAAAGGTCGCAAAAAGGCAGCCAAGATTTTGATTGCCAAGGGTGCAGACGTCAACGCCAAGACTAACAAGGACGAGGATATTGTGCAGGTGGCGGCCGAGCACGGGCACAAGGCAGTCGTTGCGCTTCTGATTGCCAAGGGCGCAAAGTTGGAACCGAGCGGCGGCACCAACGCGCTGCACGTTGCGGCGTTCGGCGGGCACAAAGATGTGGTCAAGTTTCTCGTTGCCAAGGGGATGGATATCCATATCAAGGGCAATCGCAACTCGACTTTGCTGCACTCAGCGGCGCTTTCCGGCAATCTCGACCTGGTCAAATACGTGGTTTCCAAGGGACTCGACGTCATGGCCAAAGACGAGCACGACAGAACACCGCTGCACTGGGCCACCAATAAGGGATACAAAAAGGTCGTGGAGTTTCTTATTGACAAAGGGGCAGATGTCAACGCAATAGATTTATCGGGCGAAATTCCCCTGCACCGGGCGGCCTACAACGGCCATACGGAGCTGGTGAGACTTTTGCTCGCAAAAGGGGCCGATGTCCACGTAAAGACGTCGCCTTTGAGGGGCGGCAGAACGCCGCTGCACTGGGCGGTACTCAGGGGACACAAGGAGATAGTCGAGCTTCTGATAGAAAACGGGGCCGACGTCAACGCCATGAACGCATACAACCAGACTCCTCTGAGAGTCGCAGTCGGCGCCAAACACCCGGAGGTCGCCGAGCTGCTCCGAAAACACGGCGGAATCGAGCTGCCTGTGCGCAGGCCTCGAAAGACTCTCCCCAAGAAGACGGACAAAAAACTGAGCAATACCATACAACCGAAAGCCGAAACGGCAACACCAAAGGGGGCTGGTTCAACAAAATAAGAGCGGGCAAAGCCGCTGACAAATTAAAGCTGCGGCCAAGAGCGCCGACGAAAAGCCGGCGAATGCCAGGGAGATTTTTAGGCCGTTTTTTCCTTGAATTTGGGGGCAAAGATGGTATAATGCCGGCAGGTTAAATTCAGCTTTTTCGGAGGGAAGTGAAGGCATACCAACGAATCAATCACAGTTAGTCAGACATGTCAAACTCAAATAATGGGGGTGCTGATTATGACAAAATCAATCTCAACGCAAACGCAATCCTTAGGTAGTATCTGTTCCGGAAAGGACAAGCCGACAATGTCACCCCTGCGAAAGCAGGGGTCTGGGGCGAAAAAACTGGATCCCCGCTTTCGCGGGAATGACAAGTTTGGCGGGAATGACAAGTTTGGCGGGAATGACAAAATGCTGTTTCCGCAACTGGAACTACATCACATTGCAAAGGCTGGTCAGGTTTATTCGGCTCTTCGGCGCAGCCGGCCGAGGACAAGAGACGACCTTAAGAACTATGTCAAGGTCTTTCTGGGCCTTGATATTCCGGATAGACAGGTCTGTCCCGAGCACAATAGTCCGCTGGATTATCTGTGGCACAGTTTCTCGGCTGACTTCAGCGAGAAAAAAGGTGCCAATGCCGACGCGGTCGTCTGGGCCAATCGCAGCGGGGGAAAGACCGAATTGGCTGCTATCGCGACGCTGTTAGACTGCATCTTTAAGCCTAACTGCCAGGTGCGAATCTTAGGCGGCTCGGGCGAGCAGGCCGCCAGGATGTATGACTATCTGACCGGCTTTTTGAACACCGGCTTTGATAGGTTTACCGCCGGGCCGGCACGCAAGGCAAAGTGCCGCTTCGTCAACAATTCGGCTGTCGAGGTGCTGACCCAATCGGCGACAAGCGTCCGAGGCCAGCATATCCATAAGCTTCGCTGCGATGAGGTCGAGCTTTTCGACGATGACGTCTTTGCGGCGGCCAAGTTCACCACGCACAGCACGGCAGGGCTGGTCGCGGCGATGGAGCTAATCAGTACGATGCACAGGCCCTACGGCCTGATGCACCAGATAATTTCGCAGGCGCCGCGGCTGGGGACGCCGATTTTCAAGTGGTGCATCTGGGAGACAATCGAGAAATGTGTCGACAGAAGCTGCTCGCAGTGCCGCTTGTGGAGCGACTGTCATGGCAAAGCCAGGCAGGCGGTCGGCTATTTGAAAATCGATGATTGCGAGACCCAGATGCGCAGGGCAAGCCGGGCCGGCTGGGAAGCCGAAATGCTCTGCAAAAGGCCCAGCCTCGAAAATGCCGTCTTCGACCAGTTCGACCCGGACATCCACGTCAGGCAAATCGACTACGACCCCAATCTGCCGCTTTACCGAGCGCTGGACTTCGGGTTCGTCAATCCGTTTGTGTGTCTGTGGATTCAGGTCGACGATGCCGGGGTTGTGCGGGTGATTGATGAGTATGTCCGAAGCAGGGCGACGATTGACGTGCACGCCGAGGAAATGAAGAGCCGAACGCCGGGCGGTGAAAGCCGAGTGGCTGCGACGTTTTGCGACCCCGCCGGCGCCGGGACAAGCGACATCACCGGCACAAGTATCATCCGCGAGCTGCGCAGCCTCGGCGTAGTTACGCGATATCGCCGGAGTGGAATCTTAGAGGGTGTTGAGCTGATTCGAAGGGCAATTCGCTCCGGCGACGGGATGAGCAGCCTGGTGATTTCGCCGAGCTGTCAACGGCTGATTGAGGCGATGCGGTGCTACCATTATCCCGACCGCTCGGCCGGGGCGAGCGAGCTGCCGCTAAAGGACGGCCTGTACGACCATCCGATTGACGCTCTTCGCTACTTTTTCATCAACTACAAACACGCCCGAAAAACCACCACCCGGCGATATTAAGGACAGAATCCTTGTTGCAGGACGAGGATATTGGTGAATCACAACTGGAAGCTGAGTAGCCGGGGTGTTGGGTGGGCCAATGTTTTTGCGCATAAAAAAAGACAGGGCCGAGATGCGGAGGGAGAAGGAAAAGTGAGATAATCCCAGCCCTGTAAAGATGCTCCACCTTCTATTTAATATATATCACAAACAGCTTCACTATACTATACTTTTTCTGCTAAAAAATGTTCGCATCTGCCCGTATCACATATTTTCTTGAGCAGCCTGCCCCACAAGATGGCCTAACCATACTGCGCCTGCCTGTAAGCAGGGCGATTTTGCCCGTATCATCGCCGGCGAGCCAGCAGGTTTCGATAATCAAAAATGGGCTGAGGCGAGGAGGAGGGAGGAAGAGGAATTTAACCCCAGCCCATGATAACCATAAAAGCTCGAAGCTCTTAAATTTCATAACAAGGCCGCCATGATGCGAGCCGCGGACACAACCCCAGTCCTCATTCTTATCTTAAAGTCAGGCGTATTTCTGACCGAAGTAACATTAGGCTGAGGTCAGGAGGAGGGTATAGGAAATTAAACCTCAGCCCAAAGTCTTTCTCAAAACCTCACATGTCAAAAAGCTCAAATAACAAGATAATTATCTGCTGCACTTCTTTCAAAGAACCAAAGCTAACCCACCCGCCTTCCACCAAAAATAGTCTAACACAGTAAAGCAGAATTTGCAACAAAAAAACACCAAGCCTGGTAAATTTTTTCTGGCTTGAAGGACTCCGGTACCACTGAATGCGGCGGAAGCAGAATAATCCAAACAGGCCGACGTAACCAACAGCATTTTTTGGCGCATCCAAGGGCGTTGCGGTTGTAGCTTACCTGTTTTCTCACGCCGGCGATATCGAAACTTCACTCCTTTCACAAGCCTAATCACAAGCTGGCTGAGGGCAGCTGCCAGCCCCTGCACGCAGCCACAGCGGCGCAAAATTTAATGTTTTTATACGCTTCATTACGATATTATCAGAATGGCAAAACAATTTTGAACAAGGAGACGGAAAATGAAGCTGAATGTAAAGGCTTTTGCACTGAGCTGTGGCCTTATCTGGGGGCTTGCAATCTTAGCTGGCACCTGGTGGATAATCGCCTTTGATGGCGCCACCGCAGAGCGTACTTTCCTCGGCTCCATCTATCGCGGCTACAACATAAGCCCTTTGGGCAGCATCATCGGGCTTATCTGGGGCCTTGCCGACGGCGGCATCGGCGGAGCAATCTTCGCCTGGCTCTATAACTGCCTTGTCGGCGGCTTCACCAAAAAAGACCAGTAGTTTGTCAAGATTGATGCCTGCGTCAAAAGTCGAAACAGTACAAACAAATCATTGTTATTGCCCAAAAAACAAGGCTAAAAAGTCGAAGTTTGGACTTTTGGCGGTGGCCTCAAAGATTGGTTTTGTAACCTGTCATTCCTGCACCTGCTTTCGCAGGAATGACAAAACCTCGTTTCCACAACAGATACTAAATAGACCCCTCGGCTGCGCTCGGGGTGACGGTGAAGCAAAGTCGAGAAATCTGTTCAAATAGACCCCTCGGCTGCGCTCGGGGTGACGGTGAAGCGAAGTCGAGAAATCTGTTCAAATAGACCCCTCGGCTGCGCTCGGGGTGACGGTGAGCGGTTGCTTTAAGGAAGTCCCGCCGAAGGAGGTTAATTTAACAGAAGACCAGCCACAATCGTAATCAAAAGCAGCTTTTTCTACACCGCAGTTCATCAACGGATAGAAATTGGCCAGGCGCAGCGCCGAGAACTGCAAGGCCCGCATCGACGAGATTCTAAAAGACGCCGACAGAGAAAAGTAATACAACTGCGACCGCCCGTAGAATTTCCCCCTGGCTCTATTGCGTCTACTTCTGCGGAACTTGCTTTATCTCGATATCCTTGTACCAGGCTTCGCTTGGCGGGCCGGCGTGAATTTGCAGACCAATAATGCCTGTTCGCTCGATGTTGTTGTCGGTTTCCGTATAATCGACCGTTTGATAGTCGTTCAGCCAAAGCTGAATCCGCCTGCCGACACAACGAATGACATATTCGTTCCAGTCACCCGGCCTGAACACCTTAGCTAATTGTTCCTGGTTCGCCTTGGCAAGGATTTTGTTTCGCCGCGACTCATCGTATAAGCAGCCCCAGTAATTATATCCCATATCGGCCTGGTATCCGCTTACCTCGTGGTGGTTGGGGACCCGACGGCTGCGGAACTGGATGCCGGCGTTGGCTCGTTTGGCAGGGCCTAACAGCTTAACTTTCAATCTCAGCTCGAAATCTCCGTACTCTTTGGTTGTGCACAGAAAATCGTTGTGAGGCGTTTCGTTATGGAGCGTTCCGCCGACGATAGCGCCTTCTTCGATTCTGAAGATATCGAGGTTCCCCTCCCAGCCGGCAAAGGTCTTGCCGTCGAAGAGGCGGACAGGCTTGACCTTTCCGAAATCAGCCACGCCGGCGTCGCTGTTAGTGTCATCCGAACATGACACGGCTAATGATAAAAGTGCCGCCGGCAATAGCACGATGAGCGTTTTTTTCATAATCTTCAAGATTCTGCCCTTTCATCTGTTTAATCATATTACTTCATACGCTTTGGTCTCAATCAATACCAAATATCCCGGCCAAATGCAACTGATTTTGAAAACCGCCTGTTTTCTGCAACAATCAGTTAATGTGCAGTCCCGGAAAGTGGCCGGTACACGTGCAGGTGTCTTGCCAAAGCCCCGCAGTGCTTAATCGTCTCAGCCCGGCAATTGTGGATTTAAATAATACAGACCGTTATTGACTGAACGGCTTATGTTGACTATGCTAACGAGGAAAATTACGGCATTTGGACGTACCAATGCAGCAGAAGTGAATGGCGGCGCGAGATGCGCTTCACGAGAGACGAGATACGTTTCTTTAGAGAGATTTTATGATGCTGAAAAGAACACATACCTGCGGGAGCCTTCGGCTCGAAGATGTCGGCAAAAAGGTAACCCTCGCGGGCTGGGTCTATTGGTACCGCAACCACGGCAATCTGATATTCATCGACGTGCGTGACAGAAAGGGGCTGACGCAGTTGGTGTTCAATTACGAGACACAGCCGCAGGCGCACAAGGTCGCCGGGACTCTGCGGTGCGAATGGGTAATAGCTGCTGTTGGCAGGGTTCAGCCGAGAAGTGAGGGCATGGCAAATCCGAAGCTGCCGACCGGGCAAATCGAAGTGGCCGTTGAGCAGTTGGAGATTCTCAATCCTTCGAGGACGCCGCCGTTTGAAATCGAAGATGGCGACAAGATATTGGAGGAGCATCGGCTGAGGCACAGGTATCTCGATTTGCGTCGGCCCCGGATGCAGCACATACTCCAGACGCGCCATCGGGTGACAAAGGTTGTGCGCGACTACTTCGACTCGTTGGGCTTCTGGGAGATTGAGACGCCGATGCTGGCCAAGAGCACCCCAGAAGGCGCAAGGGATTACCTGGTTCCAAGCCGGCTGCACGAGAACTGTTTTTATGCCCTGCCGCAGTCGCCCCAATTGTTCAAGCAGATTCTGATGGTAAGCGGGGTGGACAAATACTTCCAGATAGTGCGTTGCTGCCGTGACGAGGACCCTCGTGCCGACCGCCAGGTCGAGTTCACGCAAATCGACGTCGAAATGAGCTTTGTCGATGTTGACGACGTTATCGGCGTCAATGAAAACTTGGTTGCGAAGGTCTGGAGCGAGATTCTTGGCGTGGAGGTGGTGACGCCGATGGCGAGAATGAGCTACAAACAGGCAGTGACCGACTACGGCACCGACCGGCCGGACCTGCGATTCGGTATGAAGCTGAAGGACATATCCGGCATCGCCAAAAACTGCGGGTTCAGGGTATTTACCTCGACTATTGAAAAGGGCGGAGTCGTCAGAGGTCTGTGCGCACCGACAGTCGACGCCGATGGTCGTCCGGACGTGCTGACCAGAAACTACATCGAAAAAGACCTTACCGAGCTTGTCGGCGAATACGGCGCGAAAGGCCTGGTCTGGATGAAGGTCGCAGGCGACAACGGCAAACTGGCCTGCAAAAGCGGTATCGCAAAGCATTTTGCGCCCGAACAAATCGGCAGGATAATCAACATCTTCGATGCAAAAGAAAATGACGTGCTTTTGTTCGTAGCCGACACCGAGAAAAACGCCAACAAGGCCCTGGCGCCATTGCGGTGCAGAATTGGCCGGCGGCTGAAGCTGTACGAGCCCAACAGTTTTGAGTTTGTCTGGGTGGTGGACTTTCCGCTGCTGGAATGGAACGAGGCGGAGAGCCGCTTCGACTCGCTGCACCACCCTTTCACCGCACCGGTCGAGGAAGACATCGACAAGCTGGACAGCGACCCGGCGAACATTTGCTCACAGGCCTACGATATTGTCGTCAACGGCTCGGAAATCGGCGGCGGCAGTATTCGTATACACAAGCCCGAGTTGCAGCGCAAGGTCTTTGACCTGCTCAAGATTTCGCCCGAGCAGGCACAGGCCAGGTTCGGCTTCTTTCTAAGGGCACTCGAATACGGCGCGCCGCCGCACGGCGGAATAGCGTTCGGCCTCGACAGATTGATTATGCTGCTGGTAGACACCGACAATATCAGAGACGTCATCGCTTTTCCGAAGACGCTGCGTGGCCAGTGCCTTTTGACCGATGCGCCCAGCGAAGTCGACCCCAAGCAGCTCGACGAGCTGAACCTGCGGACGCAAAAACACTCACACGCGCCGGAGCAGCAAACGCAGTGATGAATGATGAAGGGTGGTTACAAAGAGAGACTAAGCGATAACTGATTATCTTTGTCCGAGGTTACTCTATGTTGGCGAGTTTGGAAATGTGGCAGCGACACATCTTTTCTTTGGCAGTTTTGGTTGGCGTGATAGTTGCGGCTTTGATAATTCACCGTCTGGTCCTTAGAGTTTTCCGGCGGGTGACCAAGGTCGCTGTCATCCTGCCGAAAGGCTCTGTACGCAAACACTGCAGTAAACCGCTGCTGTGGTTAATAATTATTGCTGCCGTTCGATTCGCCCTGCCGCTATTAGCTCTGCCTGAGGAACTTGCAACAGTTGCAGAGCACGCTTTCAGCGTACTTTTGATAGGGTTTGTCTCGTGGCTGCTTGTCAAGTCAACTTTTGTACTGGATGATTATGTCGTCGGCCGTCTCAACATTGAGGACGAAGACAACCTCAGGGCACGAAAGATTTATACCCAGCTAAGAGTCGTCAAGCGAATCATAATCGTAATAGTAGCTATCATAGCACTGGCAACAATTCTGATGACTTTTCCCAGGATACGACAGTTGGGCACAACCATTCTGGCATCGGCCGGAATCATCGGAATAGTCGTCGGTATGGCTGCACAAAAAACCATCGGCACTTTTATAGCCGGCCTGCAGATTGCCTTTACCCAGCCGATTCGTCTGGATGATGTGGTCATCGTGGAAAACGAATGGGGGCGGGTAGAGGAAATAACATTAACTTACGTAGTGGTAAAGATATGGGATTTAAGGCGTCTGATTATACCAATCACTTACTTTATCGAAAAGCCTTTCCAGAACTGGACCCGCACCACAGCCGACATACTTGGAACGGTATATATTTACGTCGATTATACTGTGCCGATTGATGCGGTCAGAGAGCAGCTTCAGAAAATCCTCAACGAATCCGACCTTTGGGACAGGAAGGTTTGCGTGCTTCAGGTTACCAATACCTCCGAGCGCGGAATTAAGCTGCGTGCTCTTGTCAGCGCCGCTGATGCTTCAAAGGCCTGGAGCCTGCGCTGCGAAGTCAGAGAAAGGCTGGTCGATTTCATCGGTGAAAATTATCCACAATCCCTGCCGAAGCTGAGGGTTCAGTCCGACCGGCTAAAAGAACAATAACTGAAGCTGATTTTATGCGAAGACAGATACATCAAATTTATCACAGGCTTTTGGTGTTTCTCCATCTGTCACCTCTTTCATTGGCGGAAAAGTGCAGAATCGCGTTCGGGGCGGCGGTACTGCTCGTACTTGCCCTTGCGCTTCTTCTGCCCTATATCTGGATGCACCGGCTTACGGAAAAGAACTCACTCGATATCGGGCGGACAGAATCCGAGACGCTGCTCGCTCAGCACTTCCAGCTAAAACGACCGGGCGAATCGACACTGGCGATGCTGGGAAATACCGGCCTGGTGATGGACGCAAACGACCTGCAGATACGCTGGATTCGCTTCACAGACGAAAACCAAAAACAACTGCAGCAGTTGTCAGCCGAGCAGAGAGAGATGGTCGAATCGCTCAAAGCCGAGACCGGCAGGAACGATGACATCTTCTGGACGAAGGAAGACGGCGTCCTGCACAGCAATTACGTGCGAATCTTCAGGGCCGCTGAAAGTTGTATAAACTGCCATAATCCGGCGGGTTCGGCGCAGGCGTTCACGCCCAACGAGTCGGTAGGGGCGGCGGTTATTTACCGGCCGGCAGCGGAGATAAGCAGAACCCTCTTTATGAATCTGGTCTGGATAATCGTTGCCGGTCTAATCGCCGGCGCCGGCGCAATCGTTGCATTCTATATGATAACGCAGCGTGTAATCCTTCGGCCTATCCGGCAGCTAAGGGCACTTGCAAACAACGTCGCCGAGGGCAATCTCGATATCAGAAGCTCAATAAGGACACGTGACGAGTACGAAAAGCTCGCAAAGGCCTTTAATCATATGCTCGATGCCCTGCAGGCGGCTCAGGAAAAACTGCGGCAGGCAAATATCCAGCTCGACAACAAAATCGCAGAGCTTTCCGAACGAAATATCGAACTGTTCAAAGCCAACAAAATCAAGGGTGAATTCTTAGCCAATATCTCGCACGAGTTCAGAACGCCGCTCAACGCCATTCTCGGCTTTGCCGAGGTCCTGCGGGAAAAGCCCGACATCAAAAAGGAAAAGGGACAGAGATACGCTGAGAACATTATCACCAGCGGAAAAAGACTCTTGAATATGATAAACGACCTGCTCGACCTGGCGAAGACCGAGGCCGGCAAGATGGAGCTGCACATCGAAAAGACCTCAGTGCCGGAGCTTTGCAAAACCCTGGTGGGGCACTTCTCGGAGTTGACAAAAAACAAGAAAATCAAAGTCAGACTGGCGGCCGATGAAGATATACCGCAGCTTATGACCGACGCCGGCAAGGTTCAGCAGATACTCTACAACTTTCTCAGTAACGCGGTGAAGTTTACGCCCAAGCGCGGCAGGATTGAGATTCGAGCGACTATGACCGACGACAGGCACGTTCGCATCGCGGTTTCCGACACCGGCTGCGGCATCGGGCAGGCCGACAAAGAAAAGATATTCGAGAAATTCCGACAGGTCGACGGCTCCATAACGCGTCAATCAACCGGCAGCGGACTCGGCCTGACAATCAGCCGAGAGCTGGCCGCTATGCTCGCAGGCTCTATCGGAATGGAAAGCGAGCCCGGAAAAGGCTCAACCTTCTGGCTGGATATACCCGTCACGCTCACAAAAAACGGCCAACACAACAGCACGAATTAACCCGGCTTTAGAGATTGCCGGCACCTCGCTCGCAATCCGCCTATGGTGGACAAAATGTCCAAATTCAGCATATTAACCCGTGAACGGTTACGAATTTTTCAAAAAAACGCGATTTTTTTCGCCGGGTGGACTCGAACGCAACATGCTGATAATAAAGCAGTTATGGTTGACAGGTGTGAAAAGTCGACGATTATGCGTTTTTCCTGCGAGTTTTTTGTTGACAAAACGCAGAAGGGCTATCACAATAAGATAGTAAGATGTAGTTCGGCAATGGGTAATTAGCATTTCTTGCCGAGCCTAAAGGAAAGAGCCTGAAGAAGTTGAGAGGATAGCGGTGGCTCTTTGTTTTTGGTGAGGCCATTTCGATAGTTTCCTCTTTGTATTGAAAACCTTAAAAGCAGCCTGAGCGTGTGGTGAATTTGAAGGCCGAATGTTAAACCCAGGCGGGCTTTACCGTGTGTAAATAAGAAAGAACAGGCCTTCTTGCAAAGCCCGGAAAGGAGGTGTGAAAAAGGGCGGCCCGCGAGTAAGGCGTACTGAAAGCGATGAAGTGGTTACGGCGCTTTCAGCTCGTAGGCTGGAAGCGGAAAACGGTTGTTTATGTTATGTAGAAAGTAAATTTTGTTAAGTTCGGTTAATGAAAAGGAGGGCAAAATGCAGTTTAGAAAATTTTTAGCTGCGATTTGTATTATTGCAGTAGGTCTGGCAAGCAGCGCTAGTGCCGTATCGCTGCCGGTTGGAGGACTGAAAATCGACGTCCAGGCAACCTCCGGCCAACCGAGTCTGCCTGCTTGGGAAAAGTGGAACACGGGTCTGCCCACAGACGATGGCGGAAGCGCTACCGCTCTGATTGTCTCCGGTATCACGTTCGCTATGAGCGGGGACGTGCTTTGCGTCCGTACCGGAAGCGGCGACAACGTGACCTATGAGGCCGCGTTCTCGGATACCAACGGGGCCGGCAACAAGCTCCGAGTAACCGTAACCGGGCTTAATGACGGCACGTACACGATGAAGACCTACCACAATTGGATCTTAAACAACCAGCAGTATGTCGACATCTTTAGCAACACTACACAGGTGGCTGACGAATTCCCGACCAGCTATAACAAAGCTCTCGGTACGGCCGCATCGAAGGAGTTCGACTTTACCATTTCCGGCGGGACCGGGTACTTCGACGTCATCGCAGGGTCAACAATAGGCAGCACCGGCGAATATAAGACAATGTTGAACGGCTTCGTTTTAACGCCTGAGCCGGCGACAATCGCTCTGCTCGGTATGGGCAGCCTCGTTCTGATGCGCAGGCGCCGCAGATAATTGTCGAACGTTTCCAAAACGCTCGAATAGTTAAATGCTGCGATTTGGAAGTTGATAAAACATGAGGGCACCTCCCCGCGTGGAGGCGCCCTTTTTTCCGTATGGAATTAACGCTGCTGAATTTCCAGGACCACTACGGATTTTGGCGGCAGTGTGGCTGTTAAGGTATTACCATCGGCCGTAACCGCATTAAACTTTGCAGGCTTGACCGTCTCTGGATTGTCGAACGTATTGTGGGCGTTTATAGCGTCGGCGGTCAGTACCCGGCCGGTAACTTTCTTTACCCCGGCGCCGAGAACCTCGCAGACGAG
Organism: Phycisphaerae bacterium; assembly: GCA_030608075.1. Classification (GTDB taxonomy): domain Bacteria; phylum Planctomycetota; class Phycisphaerae; order Sedimentisphaerales; family Anaerobacaceae; genus JAUWIU01. The sequence goes on along the minus strand of JAUWIU010000002.1, from coordinate 51,441 downwards.
ACGGGCGGAATTGCTCGGGTCAAGATTGCAAATGGAAATGTGAATCCTGCCGGCCTTATCTAATGAAGCCGACACGTTCAGTGCCGGAATCTTCGCGTCGCCGAAGCGATAATCATTGCACAGCAGTCTGGTCGGCAGCAGCGTGGCGTCATGATGAACCTTGTACATCTCGAAAACGTGATAGCTCGGCGTCAGGACCATCTTTTCGCCGCTGGTGAGGAGCATCGCCTGCAGCACGTTAATCGTCTGGGCGATATTAGCCATCTTCACGCGCCGGCAGGGGTGGTTGAAGGTATTGAGCGTGACCGCCGCCACAAGGCCATCCCGCAGCGAGTTCTGCTGGTAGAGGAATCTGCGGTTTGTCCCCGGCTCAACCGCGTGCCACGTGCCCCATTCGTCCACCATCAGGCCGATACCGTTTCCAGGGTCGTACTTGTCCATTATGGCTTCGTGTTTAGTAATAAGCTCATCCATAAACAGGCCCTTTTTGAGCTGGTGGAACCAGTCCTCTTCGCCAAACTGCGTGGCGGAACGGCTTTTGGCGCCCGAGCCGCAGTAGTAATGCAGGCTCAGGCCGTTGGTACTGAGGCTTCTGCCGCCCTCGACCGGTTCCTTTGACTCGCGCATCAAAACCTCTGTCCAATGATAGTTCCTGCTGTTGGCTCCGCAGGCGATAACGTAATCCGGTTGTCGCCGAAGTTGCGAATGTAGGTTCTGTACCTGCGGAAAAGGTCGGCATAATACTGCGGGCTCATCCGCCCGCCGCAGCCCCAGTTTTCGTTGCCGACGCCGAAGTATTTGAGCGGCCAGGGTTTTTCTCGTCCATTTTTTCGGCGAAAGTCGGCCATAGGGCTTTTGCCGGCGAAGGTGATATACTCAATCCACTGCTGCATTTCCTGGACGGTTCCGCTGCCGAGGTTGCCCGCAATGTACGGCTCACAGCCAAGCTGCTCACACAGGTCAAAGAACTCGTGCGTGCCGAAGTGATTGTTTTCGGTAACCTGGCCCCAGTGTGTGTTGACCATCGTGGGGCGCCGGTCGCGAGGGCCTATTCCGTCTTTCCAGTGGTACTCGTCCGCGAAGCAGCCGCCGGGCCAGCGAAGCACGGGTATCTTGATTCGTCTCAGCGCCTCGACGACATCATTGCGAATGCCGCGAGTGTTCGGGATGGGGCTGTCCTCGCCGACCCAGAATCCGCCGTATATGCAGTGGCCCAGGTGCTCGGAAAAGTGGCCGTAAATGTTCCTGTTGATGGTTTCGGTGCCCTGGTCGGCGTAAACGATTAGTCTGTTGACCCCACCGGTCTCAGCTTCGGCAATGCTGCCATAACAGAGCACCACCCCACTTAGCAGCATCACAGCTATTGAAGAGGCAGTTGCTTTTTTGACGTCTTTGACTCCGGCCCGGCATTTCACAAACCTGCGACAACTCATTTCTTATCCTTTCAAGTTTAATTAAATAACATGTCACCATGAACGGTTACAACAAAATACGGAGCCGCCGCCGCTCAATCGGCGACGATATTGTTTCTTTGGGTCAGACGGTCTGCAATTGTCGTTCGGCGCGCAGTACCGCGGCGGCATCGCCAAGAACCAATTGCTTTACCAAACTGGCCGGCACCTGCCTGAGCCCTATGTCGAATATCTTCTCCTCGACCATTGACGCTATCGCCCGCGCCGTCTGATGGCCGACATCATATTTGCTCACAAGGTCTTTTACTATTCTGGACTTGTCCCAGCGCGTCCTGCCGGGCGATTCGGCATCTTTGCACAGCATCTCAGCGTCCGCGAGCTCCTGAACATCAACCGAAATAACCTCTGTCCGACAACGCTTGAGCTTACGCCGGTAATGATAGTCGCTCAGCACCGATGCGGCTTCTTCATAGCCGGCAGCCGTCAAAACCGCTTGAACTATCGAAAATATCTCGCCGCTGGTGACCAGACCCGCAGTCCTCTCGTGATAGAGAAAGTAAGTTACTACTTCCGTGAGATGCTCGGCAGTGGTTATATCTGACGCCCCAATCCCACCAAGAGCATTGCTGACAGTGCCTACAACTTTCGTGTGCAGGTATTCTTCCTCACTTCCGTCCGCCTTAACGACTTTCAGTTGCATCCTTTCAACTCCCCTCTCATCTCAAGGCAAAGTTATCAACTGCCTGATTTGTGCTTCGGTAACTTACAAATACATTTTATCTGTCACTGGTCAAAAAGCTTCGACTGGCCAGCCGGCTCGGTCGACTCAATAGCCTGGCTGACCTCTTCAATCAATTCACCGGCGTCCTCGAAGTCACGGTAAACACTTGCAAACCGAATATACGCAACCTTGTCAACCACCCGCAGGTACCTCATCGCGCTTTCACCTATGAACGTCGATGAAACTTCCTTGTCAAAATTTCTGAATATGTCTTCCTCAATCCTGTCGGCAGTCTGCTGAATCTGCTCGGTCGAGACCGGCCTCTTGTAACAAGCCTTTTGTAAGCCAGCAGTTATCTTGTCCCTGTCGTAGGGGACACGAGAGTTATCCTTCTTTACCACGGACAGCTTAAAGCTTTCGCCTATTTTTTCATACGTGGTAAAGCGCCTCTTGCAAGCCAGACATTGACGCCGACGCCTGATTATTCTTCCCGCATCGCTTGAGCGCGAATCAATAACCTTATCACGGTCTTCCTTGCAAAAGGGACATCTCACGAGCCTTTACCCACCTCAACAGCCGCTCGTCCCATCCGAACGGGGCGCCGCCACCAACCAAACTACACCATATCTCGACTGCCTGAAAATTATAAGCGCAATATGTAGTGTGTCAACAAAAATTTTATAAAATTTTGCGGTGGGCATGATGACAGCTTGTTAAATGTTTTTACCAAAGCTCGTAATTCACGGCTTGATATGCACTAACGGAAAAACCTTAAAAAAATTCACAAATCCTGTTGTCGCGATTTTCCCGTTAAAAAAGGCCTCTGCGTATTGGACGCAGAGACCCCACTCGGAAAGAAACTTATATGGCCCACTACAGCTATGTTAAAAACCCTCACACAATGCAAGGAAGGTTTTTCTCCTGCCCTGGTGACATCTTTTCCCCCCAAGGCAGGACTCCTTGTGTTGGGCCAGCGACCTTTGTCGTTAGGCAGCCCCGCTATAACAAATTAAAGTTAAGCTGGCTTAGCCTTCTTTGTTTGCCCAACCAAATAAAGTATACTACAAAAATATCAACAGGCCAAATTGCGATGACCCTTTTTCTCGTTTTTTGTTACTGCTCTTGTCACTGCCCGATAAAATCAAAAGCGCCCGCCTCATATCTCCTCGATTTTCGCCTTTTCTTTTAACCCGTCCACAAATCCCTCGATGACTTCGCCTCGCAGTTCTTCTTCAAGCTGACTGACAATGTCACCCCGTACTTCCTCAAGGCTGCGCAGTGCTGCCGGCTTTCTGTCATATACCTTGGCTATGTGAAAACCAAACCGCGTCCGCAAGATGTCACTAACTTCTCCGACGCCCAGATTAAACACCACGTCTTCAAATTCTTCAACCATCTCGCCTCTCGCGAAATAACCCAGGTCACCATCATTGTCGAGGCAGTCGGAATACTTTGTGATTAGCGTTTCGAAAATCGCGCCGGCCTTCAATTCATCCTGCGCTTTTCTTATCGTGTTCAGTGCCTCAGCTTCGTCAGTCGAACCGTCGATACGTTCCAGGATATGAGCTGCTCTGACTCGTTCGGGAACCGTAAACTGCTCTTTATTCTGCTCGTAGAACTGTGATATGGCCTGCTCCGAAGGCACGGGGACATCCTTGCACACATCCCGCAACAGCCGCTCAACTTTCATCTCAAGCTCGATAGCCTGTTTTATTTTGTCCTCCTGGTCAGCGGTAAGTTCTTCACGCTGTCCCATCTGTTGGCGGTGTCGCTTTTTTGCCTCTGCAAATGCCGCTTCAACTTCAGCTTTCGGTATTTGGTGACCGCACTCCTTTGCGTGCTGGCTAAGCAGAACCGACTCAATTACATTCTCCTTTGACCAGTCAAGCAGTTGAGCCTCTCGCTCTTTTCCATCCATATCGCTGAAAACCCCTTCGTGGCGAGGCCGCATGCGCTTAGCTTCCTGCTGTATAGCTGAGTCTGTAATTTTTTCGCCGTTAACAATTAAAGCCATCATTTAATCCTTTGCCTTTGCGTACCAGTCAGGGTCTTTGCCCAGGTTCTCCTGGGCCTCGACTGTCATCATTTCAAAAGCCGGTTGGGTACTCTCCCACGCCCGTTCTGTGAACGGGCTTCGCCGCATCTTCTCGACCTCCCCGGCAACCTCGTCAAAGTAGCGCCCGTATATGTGCAGTGAATCGCTTATATCGACATATCTTCCAACCGTTACCGGCTTTTCTATTCTTTGCGAAATCCGCTCGGCGATTATCCTCTGCAGGTCGCCGAGCGCATAGACATTCATAAACCACGCCTTGTACAGGTCTCTGCTTCGCCAGTGTGTGTTCATATTCAGTGACAGCTCACCTGCCTTGCCGCTTACCAGCCGGCACCATATTCTTTGGAGGCAGGGCGGGTCGTCCGTGCCCGGGTCTGCCGTCGGCATCCACGTTATCGCCTGTGCCCGTCGGCTGTGGCCGGCCTGTGCGAGCGTATCGACAATGTATTGTATCTGGTCGACTTTCCTGAAGCCCCCGGCACTGGCGCCGCTGCGTATATCCTGCACCGGACAATACGCAAACAGGCGCTGGTGATAGGTATACGTCCACTTGCCCGCCGCAGGGTTTATCCAGTGGTCGTGGATACCGTTTATTACTTCCTGACGATACGCCTCTAATTCGGCCGGGCCGCCCGGAAAATTCTTGTGAATCCTCGGTTCCGCTAACGGATTGGTAATGGTAACCACAACCGTTGCATCTTTGCTTGGTGGACTGTCCGCTTTGTCGTATTGGGTCTTGATTTCAAGGCCGTTGTCCCACACCGCCAGCACGGCCTTTTCCCAGGCCTCCGGCAGACAATCTGCGGTTATTGCAATCATAGGTATGTCAGACGCCGAGATGCCGCTCATCTATCTTCTGCTCCGTAAATGCGTTTTGCAGGAGTTCTATTTCCAGTTGCCGAGGTTGATTTCTTCATCGGTAATGTGGTACCGACTGCGGAATCGCTCCGGGATGTCGGCCAGCATTCGCTTGGCCCTGAAAGCGTAGATGCTGTCGGGATACTTTCGGATTATCTGCCGGCAGCAATCCACCATCGTCTTAAGCCCTATGCCCCGCAGCCTGCCCATCTTGCGGTGCTGTATTGCAACCTCAAAAAGCCGCTCGGCATCTATTCTTTCTATCTCCGAAAGTTCCCTAAAATGCGGCTTCGGCTGCTCAACAGTCTCAACTGCTGTCGACGGCACTGGCGGCTCTTGCGTCCGAGGCGCCTGCTGCCTGGCCGGTGCCTGTTGCTCTATGGGCTGCTCACGCGGCTGTGGCGCCGCACGCAGCCGCGTGTCGTCATTCCGTGTTACATCGTAAAGAGTCTTCGCCTCAGGCCTGGGCCTGTTCCGCCAGTTCCGAAAAGCATTTACAAGAAAAATCACCGCTACGACTACAATCACAAGCCCGACAATTTTGCGCCAGAACACGTTCATAATTATCACCAGCCTTTCCAGACAGAAAACCGATTGCCTGTTATTAACTATTGATAAAGCAAAGCATAAATGCTAAAATGATTATAAACTTTTGTTACGCGACTATCAATGATTTTTAGAGGGTTATCTATGTTCACTGGCCTTATTGAGGCGGTTTGCACGGTAAAGTCGGTTCGCCGAGCTGCAGGCGCGATGCAGTTCGATATAGACCTCGGCGGCCTGGCCGAAAAGGCCAAAATCGGCGACAGTATCGCAGTAAACGGCGTTTGCCTGACCATTACGGCCCTGGCCGGCAGCACCGCAACCTTCGACATCAGCAGCGAAACGCTGGCAAAATCAACGCTGGCCGAGCTGAAACCTTCATCGGCGGTCAATACCGAAAGGGCGCTCAAGGCCGCTGACCGTTTTGGCGGCCACTTCGTACAGGGCCATGTCGACGGCGTCGCGACAATTAGCAGAATCGAGAAAAATGGGCAGTTTGCCAATATCCGATTTTCAGCCGAGCCCGAACTGCTCGAGCAGATGGTACCCAAAGGCTCGGTCGCCGTTGACGGAATCTCTCTGACGATAGCGGATATGGACGAAAAAGCCTTCAGCGCCGCCATAATTCCTGAGACGCTCAAAAAAACTACGTTAGGCACCGCAAAAATCGGGCGGCGCGTCAATATAGAAACTGATATAATTGTAAAAGCGGTAAAAGCCCAGCTTGAGAAGATTTTGCCACAGCCCCGCAGCCTAAGTGCCGAAAAACTAAAAGAGATGGGCTTTTGACAGCGAACAGGAGATTGCAGAAAGCGTTTGTGTAAAAGCCGTTCAAGCCGTACGCTAAATGCCATAACCTAAGTCGCAGGCGATGAGCAAAACCAACGGGAACAATTCGATTACGAAACAGCCGGTCATCGGTATAACGATGGGCGACCCGGCTGGTATCGGTCCGGAGGTCATAATAAAGGCCCTGGCCGAAGCCGACATCCGCCGGGCTGCGAAATTCGTAGTCTTTGGTATGAACGAGCAGCTCTGTTACGCCGCCGACCGCGCCGAGATTGAGCCATTCTGGGGACGCCATCAGCACGAAAAAATCAGCAGGGACTACCCTTACAAGGTTGTCGTTGCCGACTACGATGACTATTCGGTTCCGGTCTGGATTAAATGCCCAAGCAAAGCGGCCGGCGAAGCGTCGATGAGGTTCTGCCTCGATGCGATTGACGCCGCCAAAGCCGGCATTATTGATGCGGTAGTAACGGCTCCTATTAACAAGACAAGTTGGAAGCTGGCCGGCGCCCGCTGGCCGGGCCATACCGAGATGTTGGCCGACCGCTGTAAATCAAAGCGCAAGGTAATGATGTTCGTTGCCGACCGGCTGAAAGTTGCGCTGGCGACGATTCACGAACCGCTGTTTGAAGTTCGCCACAAGTTTACAATCGGCTGCGTCTTTGAGCCGATAGACCTGCTGAACGACGCTCTGAAGGAGTATTTCGGCCTGGCTAATCCGAGAATCGGCGTGGCGGCATTGAACCCACACGCAGGCGAAAACGGCCAGTTCGGCGATGAAGAAGAGCGGATAATATCGCCCGCCATTTCACTTGCACGGGAAGTTGGAATAAACTGCGCCGGCCCATTCAGCGCCGACACGCTCTTTTTGCGGGCTACCCAGGGCGAGTTTGACGCTGTCGTCGCGATGTATCACGACCAGGCCATGATTCCAATAAAGCTGCTCGCCTTCGACACCGCCGTTAATGTCACTATCGGTATACCCATAATCAGAACCTCACCGGCGCACGGCACGGCATTCGACATCACCGGGCGAAACCTCGCAAACCCCGCAGGCATGAAAGCGGCCGTCCCCACAGCAATACAAATGGCAAGAATTAAGAAAGCTGCCGAACTGGCCGGCGCGGCGAAAACCTGAAATCAATGCAGACAAAGCGGCAGATAGAGCAGTTGCTTGCGTCAGCGGGCATCAGGCCCAACAAGCGTCTCGGCCAGAACTTTCTTATCGACCTGAACCTGATGCAACTGCTCATAGCTTCGGCCGATATCACCAATGGCGATATCGTGCTCGAAGTCGGCTGCGGCACCGGCTCGTTAACCCAGGGCTTAGCCGAGCGTGCAGGCTGCGTACTGGCCGTCGAAGTGGACAACCGAATCGCCGAAATCGCTCAAAAACAACTCGCAGACAGACAAAACGTCGAGATTATCAATGCCGACATCCTCAAAAATAAAAACACAATCGACCCCGCCGTTCTCGACAGGTTACAATCGTTCCGCAAAAAATATCAGGGCCGGCTCCTGTTGGTTGCAAACCTGCCTTACAATACAGCCTCTCCGGTCGTCCTGAATCTGATTGCGGGCGCCCGAATCGTAGACGGCGTTTATGTCACCATCCAGAAGGAGGTGGCCGAAAGAATGGCCGCGCCATCTAACACAAGGCACTACGGCACGCTGAGTATCCTGCTGGCAGCAACCGGCAGCGTCAAAATCATAAGGGTTCTGAAGCCCTCGGTATTTTGGCCCCAGCCGCGGGTTGATTCGGCAATGGTTGCCTTTGTCCGCAGCCCCGAGAAAGTCAGTCGAATAAGAGATATGGAGCTTTTCAGCCGGCTCGTAAGCCTCTTTATGCAGCACCGCCGCAAGATGTTAAAGGCCTGCACAAAATTTGCCGCGGGCGAACTGACGCAAATTGACAACTGGCCCGGAATCTTCCAAAAGTGCGGCATCGACCCGACAAACCGCCCGGAACAAATCAGCCCGGATGATTACATCGCCATCGCAAACCTGTGCGCCAAATAGTCGAACGTAGAATAGGCCCGCTTCGCTGTTTGAGATTAAGCGAGAAAGAGCTTTCGGGCTGTGTCGTCCCGAGATGCTAAAGAACGGCCGACTTGTGACGGTGGCTGTGGCACTCGATATTGACCGCTGCGGGTAGTGACGCGATGTGGCAGGGGGCGGTCTCGACCAGGCAATCCAGGGCGGTAGTATCGCCGCCAAAACCCAGCGGCCCCAGGCCGAGCGCGTTAACCCGGCTGAGCAAATCCTTCTCAAGCTGAGCATAAAACTCATCGGCGTTTCTCGTGCCGAGCCTGCGCAGAAGTGCCTTTTTACTGAGCAGACAGCTAAGCTCAAAATCACCGCCAATACCGAGTCCAACAACAAACGGCGGACAGGCATCGGCACCGGCCGAGTTGACAACATTCACAACCCAGTCAATTATTTCGTCTCGTCCTGCAGTGGGTCTGAACATTTTGAACTGACTTTTATTTTCGCAGCCTCCGCCCTTGGTCATAACGGTTATCTTCAGTTTGTCCCCCGGCACTATCGAATGATGAATTATTGCGGGCGTGTTGGTGCGCGTGTTTCGGCGTTTATGCAGAGGCTCAGCAACGACACTTTTCCGCAGGTATCCTTTTTCGTAACCTGCTTTGACACCCGCGTTGACCGCAGCGGCCAGCGTCGCATCGCTATCATCGGCGGGGGGCTTGACCGCTACCTGCACTCCCTGCTCTACAAAAACCACCGCAAGGCCGGTATCCTGACACAATGGTATCTTTTCCTCCTTTGCTATGCGGGCGTTTTCGATAAGCTGGTTTATTATCTTTACCGCCGATGCCCGTGTCTCCTGCCTGGCCGCTTCCTCCAGCGCGGCTAATACATCGCCCGGCAGCTCGTAACAGGCCGCTATGCAAAGTGACTCAACCGTCTCGGCGACCTTTTCAAACTCAATATATCGCATGACAGTCAAAATCTCGAAAACAAAAAAACCCTTAGCTGCCCGTCACACTAACCTCGAAGCTCTTATATGCCGTATTGCCGACATCGTCGCTGACCCTGAGCGAGATTATGTGCTCGCCGGCCTCCAAATCTTCGACCACAATAGTAAAGTCCTCCTGCCTGGTATCGAAAACCGAGTCATCCGGAATCGCCCCTATCCACTCATCGTTGCTGTCCACCGTATAGTGCACCTTGCCGATGGCGCTCAGTTCATCAGACACTTGAACCTTCAGAGCAACTTTTTTCCCGTCTTTTTCGATGGTGTACTTTTTAATAAACGCAGCGGTGTTATCAACAACGAGCGGCTCGCTTATTCTGCTGCCCGTCAACTTGGTCATAGTAGTATTGCTTCTTTCGTCGCTCGTGGTTACTCTTACTTCGTATCGCCCATCTTCTACCGTCTTGCCGTCCCACTCGAAACTGTCCTTTTCGACTTCGTCTTTAATCTCAATCCAGTTGGTCCTGCCGACCTTTCTGAAATCTATCTTGTAAATCAGCTTATCAGCGTTTCCATCGGTGGCCTTGTAGGCAATTTTGAATACGCCCATTTTGCCCTTACCATCGACTCGGTCAACGCTGACGGATTCAACTTTCGGCGCCAGATTCGGAATAGTATGGGCAACGGCAATTTCTCTTATAAGCGGGCTTTTTTCTCCCTCGGAGCTTTTCAGCACAAGTTTGTACTGACAGAATCTGCCTGCCGGGCACCGCAGTTGAATCGGCCCCGTTATCTCGACAGGCTCAGGCCAGGGCGAAAAAGTAGGGTCGTTGACGTCTTTGACGTTGCCGCTGCGGGAAGCTGCCGAGACCGATGCGCCCTCCGGAATGTCCGCTTCGATTTGAAGCTTGCCCCATTTGGCCGGCTGGCCGGCATCAATAAGGTCAGAAGTGTAACTGCCCTCCGGAGCAAAAGTCCTGCCTAACTTTATCAGTTTTGCAGGATTGGCAGTCCCAAGATAAACGTCCTGGCCCGAAACGGCCACAGCGGTTATCTGCGAGGCCTTTTCGTCCTCGTAGATAATCGCCTGCTCCTCCAGGGCCGGGTCAATCGTAAAAAGCCGAGCATCGTTGCCCGTACCTAAAAGCAGCTTCTCTTTTTGTGCCGCCAGCGTAAAAAAAACCGCGGCTTCGCTGAATATATCCGTTATGAAACCTTCTGTGCTTATCTTGTATATGTGACTGGCTTCACCCGGCTTGGTACCTTTCAACAACGGCGGTTTTGCAGAGGGTTTTTTATTACCACTGTCGGGCTTTGCATTTGGAATTTTCAGTTTCAGGCCGCCCTGGCTCATTGGTCCTCCGCCTGGCAATTTTGCCTCAGGCCGACCCGGCAATGCCGGCTGTGAAGCGAATCTGCTTTGCGCTTCGACTATCTTGGCCGACGTCGCCGCCGCGTAAAGGGCGCCCTCGGTGCCGAACAGCAGCGCCGTAATCTCAGCCTGGTCGCTGTCATAAAGAACCGTCCCCGCCTTCGTCCGTGGGTTTATCTTGTAGACAAGGCCTCGACTGTCACTGCCGGCGTAGATAAACCCGTCTTGCCCCACCGCTAACGAAAGTATGTTCTTATCAGGGCTGTCATAAACAAGCTGCGGCTGTTTGCCGAACGGGTCAAGCTGATAGATTTTCCCTTCCGGCCCTGTCCCTAAATAAATACTGCCGCCGGCATCAATGGCTACCGCGAATATATACTTAGCATCGTTCGGCTCGAAGATTGTTTCGATTTGGTCGTCTTTGAGGCGCAGCAGCTTGCAGTTTTCTCCGCTTACGCCGGCCAAAAGTCGCCCGGCCACGTCGGTGCTCATCGCAAAAATATGCTCATTGGACAGGTACTGCTCGGCTGCAACCGCGTTGGGGTCGTTAGGCTCATTGGGTTCGTTCGGTTCATTGGGTTCGTTCGGTTCATTGGGTTCGCTGGGTTCGCTGGCTTCAACCGGCACCTCACCGCCCCCCGCGTCATTGGGCTTATTTGCATCAGACGGATAAAGCTTCGTCAATTTCCCGAGGCTGTACTCGTAAATGCCGCCGTTCGGGCTTGTCCCTATGTAAACCGTCGCGCCGCTGACAACAATGCTGTTTATCGACCAGCACGATGGCGTGTTTGGGTCGTCTTCAAACTTCTCAACAAGCACCGAGGCCTCTGCGCCAAGCATAATGGCCCCTTGTGAGTTTATAACAACATCTTCGGTCTTGCCTTTAAGCAAATCCGCACTGCTGCTGTGGCGTGTAATCTTACTGGTGACGGCCCAGCAGGTTACGCCGCCCCAAAGACCGGCCCCGGCCAAAACCAGGCATAAAAACCTCAAAACCCCCCAGCGCCGATTGAACCGAATCTTATCTCTCATAACAATTCCCCGATAAAAGTCATACACATTTGTCAGCGGATACGCCGAACACTACTCTTCGACGGTTATTACTATAGTCTTGGTATTGCCGATGACTGTGCCGGTATTAAAACTCTTCTCAAGCCAGTGCGGGTACGGCTGAATTCTAAGCGTCCTTTTTGAATCGCCCAGAACCAGAGCCTTCGTGCCGGGCAGGTCTGGAAGCTCGGCCCGCTCAACAGCAACACCAGCCGGCGGCAAGACCAGAAGACAATACAATCTATCCTTGTCGATATTCAAAACATAGTTCATAACTTCAAAAATGCTGTCGATATTCCGTGGAACAAACTTATACGCAGCACTTTTCATCAGAAAGTCCGTATACCCGCTCCTGCCGGAAGCAATAAATCTATATTTCCCCGGCGACAGGTCCTCAGGTATCTTCAGGCTGTACTGGTACCTTTTCTTGCCCGCCCTGACCGATTCGGTAACTATCGAAGCGGCTATTGTCTGACCGGCTTTGACTTTCGTATCCGACAAATCGACCGACCATATCTGCCCGGCAATGTTTTTATGTGCTATGCGAATATCAAAATCCAGCGATTTTATATCAACCTTCTTGTACGGATTATTCATAAGAAGCGCGACCGGCACGGCGCTTTCCGTCGCCACCTCCGTAAGACCGCTGCCGGTCGAAACGTTTTCAAACCTGATTGATTCACCCTGTTTGGTATCGATACTCACTTTATATTCAATCATGTGGTCCGGCGGCAAACTTCCTAACATAAGGGCCGCCCCGGCCACGCTCACGCGAAGCATCAGCGGCGTAAACAGCCGATTAACGGCAAGCCGGCAGTTATAGACCCGCGGCTGGTCATTGTAGCGGTCGACCTTTATCCTCAGAGGTATCATTCGGGCCTTTGCCCCGATTCGCCCAACCACCGCCGCCGACTCGTCAGTCCTCAACGCACCGACTATGTCAATCGAAGTGGCAAACTTAAACGAACGAAACATACTTGAGACCACCGTATGTACTGTCCCTGTGGCCATCGGAAAATCTATCGACCCATAACCGAGGAAGCTGTGCCCGAAGCCGTACACCCTGTCATCGATGACCTCCGTTACTGTGCCGATTGCTTCCAGTTTTATATCGCCGGTTACTAACGGAACTGCAAGACAGGCCCCGGGTTCCAACCTGGCTTCGTCGCTGCGGCTTTGCGGACCGGCGCCGGAACTGCCCCCAACACCTGAAACCGCCAGAAAGCCTAAAGGCCCGACCGACCGATTCAACTGCTCACAAACCTCTGCCGGCAGGGACGAGGTCGTCAGCGGACAAAGCAAAGGAGCAAATCTGCTGCCTCCGGATACGTATCCTGCCTGGCCCTTTACGAGATGCACTTGCCGAATCTGCCTGTCGACCTCGGCAAAGTCAATCGGCCGCGAAAAATCAAACACAAACCCAACCGCTTCCGAACCTTTGTCGCAACCGCCTGCCTGCCCTGTCCTGAGCATCTCGGCAATCGGCGTTACCCCGTAAATCGGGTCTTTGCTGAACATCCAGGCGAAAGCCAAGGCGCCGGCCAGCCGGTCGTCGATATAAACCGGAGACCCGCTGCATCCGGCTACCGGGCCGGTGTGAATAAAACGCTCGTCCGTGCCCTGAACCAGAATCGCGTCCCTGCCCGGCCGGACGTTACGAACCACATCCAACACATCAAGCGAAAACTTCTCGATTTTCGTACCGGAATACGCCGTCAGGCAGTAGCCTTTCATCCCACGCTGAATCTCATCGATACCGATGTATTTGCTCGTATCAAGCGGCTCGGCCCGACAAAACCACGCACCCACAGCTAAATGACAGAGCAGCAGGGAACGCATCTTCGATTTTGAAAAAAATCCGGACATCTATAACCTCATCAAACAAACTGATAGTTTCCGGAATTTTAGCCATATCAAAACACCATTGCAAGCTAAAACGGTTTTTGTTACAATCCTAATCTGAGTTGCTGTTTGATATATGCAATACGATGCGAACGGAGATAATAAATGAAATCTCAACATCGCCACGAATTAAAAACCAACGAATTGGCCGAGTGGCTCGCAAACCTGCCCGAATGGGTCAGGGAAAATGCCAGAACGATTGTCTATGTCTCTATAATTGCTGTGCTGGTTGTGGCAGTGGCTCTGTATTACTGGCGTGTCAGGGATGCCGAGGCCACACGCAAACAAGTCGAGCTTACAAATCTTATCTCTGAGATGGCACAGAGCCCGAGCCAAATCATCCAGAGCCAGGCCCAGGGCTTTGATACCTCGTTTAATCTGCTGCCGCTTTCCCAAAATCTCCAGCTTGCCGCCGGCAACGCAAAAAATGACCAAGTGGCCGCGCTGGCACTGATTAAAAGCGCCCAGGCAATACGGATGGAGCTGCACTACCGCCCGGAGGTCGTTTCCCCGCAGGAGACGGCCACCCAGATACAAAAAGCCAAAGAAAGTTACACCGAGGCGCTGCAAAAAGCCGGGATAGGCCCGTCTCTAAAGGCCGTTGCGAAGTTCGGCCTCGGACTGTGCGAAGAAGAACTCAGAAATTTTGACCAGGCCGAAAAAATATACCGCCAAATCACTGAAGATTCCTCACTTGACGGCACCACAGCCGCAGTCCAGGCAAAGCGACGCCTCGAAACAATGGCCGACTACAAACAAGAGGTGGTTTTCTTTACCCCTCCGCCGAAACCACCGGCCCCCAAAGCAACACAGCCCCTGGTTAAGCCGGCCGACACCAACGCGCCGGCGCCGGCAGCGACCCAGCCGCAGGTTCGCCTAAAACCGCCCGAGGCCAACACAGCCCTTGTGGAATTAGCAAAACCGCAGGCCCGGCTAACTCCTCTTGACAGCAATACACCATCCACCACGCCGAGTAACGTAGCCGCCCATCCGAATTCGCTGCCGGACCGGTAATCTCCGGCTTCCTATGGAGCAGAACAGAAACCAAAACCGACTGCCTGTTGACGAGCAAACCGACCAGCCGATTACCCTTCACGTGGGAAGCTCAATTAAACAGCGCCGAATCGACAAATACCTCCACAGCCGGTTCAGTAACCACAGCCGCGTAATGCTCCAGAATATAATCAAGGCCGGAGCCGTTAAGGTCAACGGCAAAATCGTCAAGCCCAGCTTCAACCTAAAACCCGGCGATAAAATCGAGTTGACCCTGCCCGAGATTCCAGGCAAAGATATTAAGCCCGAAGACATCCCGCTCGATATCATCTTCGAGGACGATGACATAATCGTGCTCAACAAACAGGCTAATATGATTGTCCACCCTGCTCGCGGCAACATAAACGGAACTCTCGTAAATGCCCTTGCCTTTTACTCGGACAAGCTGTCGAGCGGCCTGGGTGAATTTCGGCCCGGCATCGTACATCGGCTCGACAAGAACACTACCGGCGTTATGGTCGCAGCCAAAAACGACACCGCACAGTGGAAAATCGCCAAACAGTTTGAGACACGCCAGACGAAAAAAACTTACCTCGCCGTTGTGCACGGCACGCCGGAACTGACAGCCGACCGAATAAACGCACCCCTTGGAATCCATCCGAGAAGAAGAGAAAAATATGCCATCCGCCCCGATATCGGCAAAGAGGCCGTCACTTTCTACGAGGTGCTTGAGAGTTTTCGCGGCTTCTCCCTGCTGCGGCTGACACCAAAAACCGGCCGAACACACCAAATACGAGTGCATCTTTCCTACATTAAGCACCCGGTCGTTGCGGATGATATGTACGGCGGTAAATTTATCTATCCCTGGCAATTGGCCGATTCCGAGCCGGCCGTCCAGGAGCCGGTCATAAACCGCTCCGCCCTGCACGCCTCAACGCTCGGGTTCAAACACCCGACCACCGGCAAAATGGTAACATTCGAGGCCCCCATCCCCGAAGATATGCAGAACCTGCTCGATATCCTGCGAAAATACCGAAAAGAATAAACAGTCTCTTAGCTAATAGACCAATCTTCCCTTATGATAGAATGCATCTTCATATCCAAAGGTTTGCCGTCATGCTAATTGAGGTAAATTGGTGAATATATCTTCAATTTTCATCTTATGCTTTTGCTTCATTCCTGCAGTTGATTTACTACCTGCTATACGCTATTTACTCCTGCGGAGGTTTTGTCAAGTCCGGCAATGATTTTAATATGAATTCATAGATGCTACGGGCTGCTTGGATTGCCTCTTTGGACTGCTGCTCTGTAACCTCAACACGAGGTACAGGATAGCGAGAATCCACGGCATAGCCTGTTAACACGCTGCCCTTTTCAATGAACCGTTCGATTTCCGGCAGGATTTCCCTGCAAAGCCCAAGAAGAAACTCGATATCGTGGGTTTTTTCAACATGAAATTCGTGGTAAGCCAGAAATGCCTTGAGCGATTTCTCCGCTGCCTGCTGGCAATGAAATGCCGCTCCCCAGCAAACGGGTTCGGAGTCTTTCATAGCAAGCTCGGCCAGTCGCAAATCGTCGTCAGCCAGCGTGAGCCATTCTCTTACCAGTTCCATCTTGGGACTCATATATCAGCCTTCCTTTGCGAGTTACGGTATAAATCAGCGTGCACTTTACATCAGCCCATTTCGTCAGCTCAGATTGAGTGCAGACTATGATGTCAACCGGGAACATTAGACCTCGAAGACCGGCTCTGCCTCGCAGTGCGATTTCACGGGGTGATTCTTCAGTATCAGCAACGACCACAAGCAGGTCGAGGTCGCTGTCCTCATCGGCCTGGCCCATAGCATAAGAACCGAAAAGATAAATCATATCAGGCTCAATGGCCTTAACGATACGTGCCTTGATTTGGTCGAGTAACTCTTCAGTCAATTCTCTCATTTTTCTTACTCAGCAATTTCACTGCGGCGTCATTGGTCACTCTTGCGGCAGCTTTGCCAGGTCGGCGTCCGAGCCGGCCACCATCAGAATATCATCCTGATAAATAATCGTGTTCGGCATAGGGACATTGATAATCTCGCCCTTGTCTTGTTTCTTTGCTTTGCTGTGTTCGCCCCGCTTGATTGCCACAAGGTTCACGCTGTATTTCTGTCGAAGCTGCAAATCCATAACTGTCTTCCCGTCGAAACTGGCCGGCGACTTTACCCGAGCCAGACTGTAACCCGGCGCAAAATCTATCTTCTCGCCTATCTGCGGTGCGATAAGCTTATACGCCCAGCGTTGAGCCGACTCAATCTCCGGATAGATAACCTCCGTCGCCCCTACCTTGGAAAAAACCTCGCCGGCAATAAGATTCTCCGCCCTGGCGTATATCTGCTTGACCCCCATCTGCCGAAGATTCACCACAGTCAGTATCGCCGACTCAAAACCCTTGCCCTTCTGCCCTATCCCGACAATGGCCACGCCCACCTTGTCCACGCCCTGAGCCTTCAATGCCTCTTCGTCCGTGCTGTCCAGCCGAACCACGTGGCTGACCTGGTCGCGAATATCGTCTATCACCGCTCTTTCTTTATCAATGGCGATAACCTCCGCTCCGCTCATCGCCAGTGCGATAGCTAATTTCTTACCGAACCTTCCCAGCCCTATTACCGCAAATCGCTTTATCATATCAGCTCCAATCTGCCGTTCGGCGTATCGGCCATCCGGTATTACTGCACGCTGCTATTTATCCGACGATTACGGCCTCGTCCGGATAGTTGAATTTAACGGGTTTCAAGTTGAACGTCAGCGCCGCCAAGAGCGTCAGCGGCCCTAATCTGCCGATAAGCATCACCGCTATAATAATCACTTTACCCGCCGCTGTCAAAGAGCCGGTTATGCCGGTCGTCAGGCCCACCGTGCCCAGCGCCGAGCCCGTCTCGAACATAATGTCCGACATCGTAAAGCCGTTGGAATTTTCGGTAATACTAAGGGCCAGCGTCGCAGTAAACAAGACCGCAACAAAAAGCAGCGTCACCGTAATCGCCCTGCCCACAACCACTATGCGGACCGAACGCTTAAACATCTCCACCTCTTCTCGTTTCCTAAGGGCAGCAACGGCGCTCATTATCACTACAGCTAATGTTACCGTCTTGATTCCGCCCGCCGTCGAGCCTGGTGAACCGCCGACAAACATCAGCAAAATCAAAACAAACCTGCTCGACGCCGACAAAGCCTTGACGCTCAGCGTATTAAACCCAGCCGTTCTGGCAGTAATCGATTGAAACAGCGCCCCTAAAACGCCCACTTTCTCCGCGGAACTATCAGGACTTGCAAACCGTTCAAAAAGCAGAATCCCTACCATACCCAGGACTATCAGGATGGCGCTTGTGCTCAGAACTATCTTCGTCTGCAGCCGTAGTCGCTTTGGTGCTTCCGTCGTCAGCCGCACCTCTTTATTGAGCCGAACTTTGAAAAATCGCCTGACCCTGCCAGTCGCCGTATAGAACAAATCGTAAAGAACGCCAAAACCAAGTCCGCCTAAGATTATCAGCGGACAGACCACCCCATACACCCCCCAGCTTTTCTTGTAGCCTGCGAAGCTGCTGCTGAACAGGCTGAAGCCTGCGTTGCAAAAAGCGCTGATTGAATGAAAAACGCTGTAAAACCACTGCCGGCGCATGTCGCCTTGCCAGCTCGCAGCATCATCCCACATCCCGAACAAACTCACCGCCCCCAGGGCCTCGAACAATAATGTCCCCACAAAGATGAAAGCTATCATATTACCTATTCGGCCGAGCGTACGCGCACTCAGCAAATCCTGCATCGCAACCGATTCACGCAGACTAAGCGCCTGGCCCAGAAGCAGGGCAAAAACCGCACCGAACACAACTATCCCCAGCCCGCCGAGCTGAATCAGGGAAAGAATAATCACCTGCCCCATCAAACTGAAATCCGCACCGGTATCCTTCACGATAAGCCCGGTAACGCAGGTGGCACTGGTGGCCGTAAACAAAGCGTCCACAAGAGCGATATTTTCGCGTGCCGCCGACCTCGGCAGCATCAGCAGACCGGCACCGCTGATTATCAATACCAGAAAACTTCCAATAAGCGCCCTGGTTGGACTTCTGCCCGAGGCCACCAGGTTTACCACAGTCCTGCAAACCTTCGTTACTACCTGAAGCACCAAATAGACTCCGACCGCAGCGTGCCGAATCCTCGCCGGCTCGCTTGTGGCAAACCATCGGCCCGCTCCGAAGACAGCCACGCCAAGTGCAGCCAGAAGCGGAATCTCAAACCAGAACCCCCGCAGGTACTCTTTTATCGACAGCGTGTTGAGCGAGCGGATTATTTTCTCGGCGATAAAAGCAAAAAGCAGCACAGCCTGAACCACGTATAAAATCGGCGCCGGCACCAACGGCTCATCGAACCCAAACAGCATAACAAAAGTGCCGGCCACCACCGCCGCCGCCAGGACGCTCACGCCGATTAAGACCCTCTCCAGCCGCTTGTTCTTATAACTTATCTGCATAATTTGTTGTCGTCATTCACCTGCTGCGTTTTACACTTTTTCCCGATGAAGTTCCAGCAAATTTACAGACTTTAGTGTAACCGCAGTTCTGCGCTTAAATTATTGCTGCCCGCCATATATGCTATCTTCCGAATGCCGTTCTCAGGCCACGTCCGCCAGGCCGAGCGAATCGCCGAACTTTGCAAGCAGCGCCTCGCGAATGTTCTTGTGTTCGGGCTTCGTCAGCATCGGGTCCTGCCTGACCAATTCAAACGCATTTTTTCTCGCCATAACCAAAAGCTCGTAATCATCGACAATATTGGCAATTTTCAAATCCGGCAGGCCGTGCTGACGCGTGCTGAACAATTCGCCCGGCCCGCGAAGACGCAGGTCATACTCCGAAATCTCAAAACCGTCGTTGCTCCTGGTCATTATTTCGAGCCTGCTCTTTGCCGTCTCGCTTTCGGTATCCGCAAACAGTAAACAATACGACCTGGCCTCTCCTCTTCCGATGCGTCCTCGCAGTTGATGCAACTGTGCCAGTCCGAATCTGTCCGCCCCCTCTATAACCATTATCGTTGCGTTCGGCACGTCCAGCCCGACCTCTACCACCACGGTCGAAACCAGCGCGTCAATCCTGCCTCTGCGAAATTCCGCCATAATCCCCTGCTTTTTTGCCGACGGCATCTGACCATGCAGAAGCTCAACACGAAATTCCGGAAAAACCCTTTCGCCGAGCCTTTTTTCTTCGTCCGCCGCTGCCTTGACGTTACCGCTATCATCGGTGTTTGTAATCCGCGGATACACGAAATACGCCTGTTTCTTTGCCTTCAGGCGCTGGCGGATAAACTCGTATGCCTTCTGTCGATTGTGAGGGCCGACCCAGCGCGTAATGACGGCGCCCCGGCCGGGCGGCGAATGCTTTATCACGGAAACATCCAAATCCCCGAATGCCGTCATCGCCAACGTCCTCGGAATAGGCGTCGCCGTCATCACAAGGTAGTGCGGCGTAGTCTGCTTTCGCAATTCAGCCCGCTGTTCAACGCCGAACTTGTGCTGCTCATCGATTATCACCAGCCCCAGCCTGGCAAACTCCACATCTGCCTGCAATAGCGCCACCGTCCCCACAACTATATCGAACTCGCCGGCCTTTATTTGGCCCATAAGCTCCTTTCGTTTCCTGCCCGTCAGCCCGCCGGTCAGCAGAACTCTTTTCACCTGGCTGTTCTTCAGGTATCTTTCGATACTTATAAAATGCTGGCTCGCTAAAATCTCAGTCGGCGCCATAATCGCAACCTGCCTCTTCTTGGCGACCGCCAATAAGGCCGCATAAAGCGCCACAACCGTCTTGCCCGAACCGACGTCACCCTGCAGCAGCCGATTCATCGGCTCAGCCCTGCCCATATCGGCGACAATTTCAGCGATTACCTTGTTCTGGTCTTCCGTCAGCAAAAACGGAAATCTCCTTCTGATTCGGCTGTCGATTTTATCGCTGCAGCCGATGTGAACCGCTTTTGAGTCATGTTTCACTCTGTACCGCCTAAGCGCCAGGCCCAACTGCATCAAAAACAGCTCATCATACTTCAGCCGCCGTTTGGCCTTGCTTAAGCCCTCCTCGTCGGGCGGCAGATGTATCCAGCCGAACGCATCTTTCCTCCTGATAAGACCTGCCTTGTTAAGAAAACTTTCGTCATAAAATTCGCTGACAAGCTCACCCAAATTATCCAGCACCGGCCTGATTATTCGCTTAATCTGCCTGCTGCCTAATTTCGCACAGGCCGGGTACACCCCGCCGCCAAAATACTCTTCCGGATTGCAGCTTTCCTCGTCGACGACCATAAATCTCGGGTTGGTCAATTGCAGATGATGTTTGTATAGCGAGGCCTTTCCCGAAGCCATTATCACCTGCCCGGGTTTTAGCTGGTCACGAAGATACCCCCCGTGAAACCACACAATCCTGCACACCCCCGTATCATCGGCCACCATCACCTCGAATATCACCGGCCTTCGATTGCTCCGGTAGTCCGTCGACTCAACCAGCCCGACAATGGTGACATTTTTCTCAGGCCGCATCTGATTTATCTTCACCGCAGCCGGCACAAACACCCAGTCACGCGGAAAATACTCTAACAGGTCGCCAACCGTCTCGACCCCCAGTTGCGCAAAGACCTTCGCCCTCGCCGGCCCAACGCCCTTCAAGTACCGCACCGGCATCGAAAGACTGAACTTGTTACCAAATTTTTCTCTATCCGTTGTCATGGCTCTTTCTTACCTTTAGCCTTTTTGCGTCGCCATATAAAAACCAAAACCGCACAAACAAGCAAAACGAACGCAAAAATCGCTAACCAACTCAGCGAAATGCCGATTATAATTCCTGAAAAAACTGCTATGATAGCGGGGAATAAAAGAGCAAGAATCAACCAGACAGGGTCATATTCACTTTTCCAAGCCACAACTAACCGCTCCGTGTCAACAAATATTTGCCCCAGCAATTTACGGTGGGGTTTCAACTCTCCTATGCGCTATTTTTTTCTATTCCTGAAACCCATGCTCCCCTACCAGCTTGACAAATCGAACGTCGCAGAATCCTCTTTCAGCGATTTTGCCCGCTATTTTTTCACAAAGCACAAGCTCCTGTACGCCCGAGCCGCCAACAGGCGCGACCAGCAGACCCCCCTCAACAAGCTGGCCTATTAGCGGCTCCGGTATTCTCGGCACCGCCGCGGTTACCATAATCCGGTCAAAAAGCTTCTGCGTCGGCCAGCCGCAACTGCCGTCACCAATAAAAAACTCTACATTCTCAAAGCCTAATCTGCCCAAAACTGCCTGTGCCGACTCCGATAACTGGGCCAGTCTCTCTATTGTGTACACCTTCTTTGCCAGCAGGCTCAGGACTGCTGTCTGATACCCGCAGCCCGTGCCAATCTCCAGAACCTCACAATCGCGATTGACCTTCAGTTCCTGCGTCATCAGCCCAACGATATACGGCTGAGAAATGGTCTGCCCGGCCCCGATAGGCAGCGGCCCATCGGCGTAGGCTTGCGAGCGATACTCATTCGGAACAAATTCTTCCCGCCGAACCTCGCTCATTGCCTGCACTACCCCCGCGTCGGTAATACCTCGCCCCCTCAGGTCAAAACTGACCATCCGCTCCCGGGCCTTGCCAAATCTGTCTTCCTTCTCCTGCCTGTACATAACTCAATAATAATCGCTTCTGAACGGTTGTTTTGCAAACCAATTTTTGCCGCGTTTTTGAAGCCTGCTTTCTATTGAACTTTGAATATCTGATGAAACACTACGACATAATAACCAGAAGATGTCATTCCCGCTTCTCTTTGTCATTCCCGCACCTGCTTTCGCAGGTGTAAACTTGTCCCCGCGAAAGCGGGAATCCAGCCGTTTCTAAGGCATTATAGACCCCCGCTTCCGCGGGGGTGACAGAGTTTCAGTTATTTCTTTAGTTTTTCAAACATCAATAAAACAAAAGTTTCACCGCCCCCCTGCAATCTATCGCCTTTTTTCTCTCCCGACAAGAAGTGCTTTGACCAACGCCTCGCTCAAAGATTGACTCACTTCACAAAAGCGCTATACTATCGACCTTTGTGAATGACACAACAAAGAAACTGATTGACCTGGACAAAAAGTATCTCTGGCACCCGTTCACACAAATGGCCGACTGGCTCAAAGCCGAGCCGGTAATAATCGACTCAGCCGAGGGCTTTTTTCTCATCGACACCAAAGGCAATCGCTACATCGACGGCATAAGCTCACTCTGGTGCAACGTTCACGGCCATAGAGTGAAAAAAATCGACGATGCCATTAAAGCTCAAATCGACGAAGTCTCGCACAGCACGCTGTTAGGTCTGGGACAGCCAAAATCCATCCAACTGGCCCAGCAGCTTGTCCGCATAACGCCGACGACTCTGCAAAAGGTCTTCTATTCCGACAGCGGCGCAACCGCCATCGAAATCGCCCTTAAAATAGCATATCAGTATTTCCAGAACAAAGGCGAGAAAAAGCGAACAAAATTCATCGCACTGCAAAGCGGATACCACGGCGACACCATCGGCTCGGTCAGCCTCGGCGGTATCGAAACCTTTCACTCGCTCTATCGGCCTCTGCTGTTTGAAACCTTCTTTGTCCCGGCACCGCATCCGTACCGCTTCAACGGCAGCGAAAAAGCCTGTGCGCAGCACAGCCTCGACAAAATGCAGGCTGTACTAAAAACCCACGGTGACAAGACAGCCGCGGTGGTAATGGAGCCTCTTGTCCAGGCCGCCGGCGGAATGATTGTCCACCCGCCCGGATTCCTGACGGGTGTTCGCACGCTCACAGAAAAATATGGGGTACTTTTGATTGCCGATGAAGTGGCCACCGGCTTCGGGAAAACCGGCAGAATGTTTGCCTGCCAAAAAGAGCACGTCAGCCCCGACATAATGTGCCTGGCCAAGGGCATCACCGGCGGATACCTGCCCCTGGCCGCAACGCTTACCACTCGGCAAATCTTCGATGCCTTCCTCGACACGACCTTCTATCACGGGCACACTTATACCGGCAACGCCCTCGGCTGTGCGGCGGCGCTGGCCTCGCTCGAACTCTTCGAGAAAAACAGAATAATCGAATCGCTGCCAGCCAAAATCGAGCTGATGAAGAAATACTTCGCGCAGATTGCACCGCTGCCGTTTGTCGGCAATACACGCCAGTGTGGTCTGATGGGTGCGGTTGAAATTGTAAAAGACAAAAACAGCAAAGAATCTTTCCCCGCCGAGCACAAAATCGGCGACAGACTCTGCCAATCAATGCGACCCGAAGGAGCCATGCTTCGCCCTCTAAGTGACTGCATAATCCTTATGCCGCCGGTGGCAATCGATACCGACCTGCTTGAAAAGCTGCTCCAAATCGTACTGCATTCAATACAAAACAAATTGCCAAAGATAATCGGAAAACTCTGATGCCCATTGCCCTCAACCTGCCCAAGAAAGACGGCCTGTTCATAACCGGAACCGACACCGGCGTCGGCAAAACCCTGATTGCTGGCATTATCGCCAAAATCCTCGGTGACAACGGCCTGAAAGTCGGTGTCTTCAAGCCAATAGCCACCGGATGCCGCCGAACCTGGGAGGGCCTGGTCGCCGCAGATACCGAATTCCTGGCTAATTGCGCAAACAGCGACCTGCCGCTTTCGACAATCACCCCAGTCGGTTATCTCACACCCGCAGCGCCTATTGTTAGCGCCGCCTGCGAGCGCACACCGATAGACTTTGGAAAAATCGCAGCCGCCTACGGGGATATATGTCAAAACACCGACGTAGTCATCGTCGAAGGTATCGGCGGCGTGCGGGTGCCTTTGACAGCCGAGTTCGACCTGCTGGACCTGGCCGTCGAGTTCGATTTGCCGGTCGTCATTGTCGCCCGCCCGAATCTGGGAACAATAAACCATACCCTTATGACAATCGACTGTATCAGCGCTGCAAAACTTAAAATTGCCGGCGTGATTATCAACGGCTATGACGCGACCAATGCCTCAATAGCCGAAGAAACCGCCGACCAGGTAATAACACAGTGCACCGGCGTAAACGTCCTTGCCGTTGTACCATTCGATGAAACTGTGAGTATCGAACAGTCCCACTGGGGGCAGGTCACGGTCGACACCCTGGCCGAATGTGACTGGGCAAAACTAGCCCGGCGGTAAGTACGATGCCGCCCGCCCGTATGACACCGCCGCTCACCAGGAAATTTCAGCTTCTCAAAAACCTCATTTTCCACTATCATATGTACGGCAGCCGGAAAGTCAGCATCCTGATGGGAATACGAATCACAGCAGCCGAAAAAAAAGGCAGGAAAAATTATGGCTGAACAGTTGGAATTCAGACGTTATCTGGTAAATGTCGACTCTATCTCAACACAGCAGCTTTCTACCGATTGTCTCGTCATCGGCGCGGGCGTCGCGGGTCTTCGCGCTGCTATTGAAGCGGCCAAAACCCGAAATGTCATCGTCATCTGTAAACGCTCGCTCCAGGACAGCAATACCTGGCTCGCCCAGGGTGGAATCGCTTCAGTCCTTGACAAGACGGACTCGTTTGAGATGCACATAGCCGACACCCTCAAGACCGGCTGTGGTCTGAATGACGAAACAGTAGTCGAGCTGGTGGTTCGGCAGGGACCCGAACTTATCGACCAGCTCCTCGACTGGGGGACTGAGTTCGATATGGTTGACGGCCGCATCACAACTACGCTTGAGGCCGGCCACACACACTCCCGCGTTGCTCACGCTCACGGTGACGAAACAGGCCGCATTGTCGCCGAGGCGCTGATAAAAACCGTCAGGCAGATACAAAATATAAAAATAGTGGAAAACTTCTACGTAATAGACCTGCTCACCAACGACCGCAACGAATGCGTCGGTATAATCGGCCACGATGGACGGGCTCCACAAATAATCTGGGCCGCGAACACAATCCTC
The DNA here is from genome assembly GCA_030608075.1 of Phycisphaerae bacterium. Lineage (GTDB taxonomy): Bacteria > Planctomycetota > Phycisphaerae > Sedimentisphaerales > Anaerobacaceae > JAUWIU01. The sequence continues at coordinate 25,861 of JAUWIU010000002.1, read as the reverse complement.
GCAACCGGAGGAACAGGGAGACTCTACCGTGAAACAACCAACCCCGAAGTCGCAACCGCAGACGGCATCGCTATGGCCTATCGTGCCGGTGTGGTATTGCGGGACATGGAATTCATACAGTTCCATCCGACAACTCTGTACGTCGCAGGTGCCTCACGCGCGTTGATAACTGAGACAATCCGCGGAGAAGGGGCCTTGCTCGTCGACAGTAAGGGCCGGCGTTTTATGAAAGATTATCACCAGGCCGCTGAGCTGGCACCACGCGACATCGTAAGCCGCGCAATTCTTTCCCAGATGCTCAAAACCAAATCAACCCATGTCTACCTTGACCTTCGACATTTCGACAAAGACCATTTCGCCAGAAGATTCCCGCTTATCAGCGAGCTGTGCACGAGTTTCGACATAGACATCAGCCGAGACTTAATCCCTGTGCGACCCAGCGCACACTATATGATTGGCGGGTTGAAAACCGACAATGACGCCCGAACAAACATTGAAAATCTTTACGCCTGCGGAGAGGTCGCCTCGACAGGCCTGCACGGCGCAAACCGCCTCGGAAGCAATTCCCTGCTCGAGGGGCTGGTTTTCGGAAGAACAGCGGGCCGGTTTGCTTCAAAGCAAATAAGAACGCGCACCTCGCATATCAGGCACCCCGTCATAAAATATCAAATCCCACATTCCGGCCGCACCCGCCTCGATGCCGCCGACGTCACCAACTCGCTTCGAGCGCTTATGTGGCGAAATGTCGGCATCACCAGAAGAGAGCAGCCGCTCGACGAAGCTCAGGAAATTATCAGGTTCTGGCAGCGGTACGTCATGGATAAAATCTTCGCTTCGCCTGCCGGCTGGGAATGCCAGAATATGCTCACCGTGTGCCTGCTAATGGCCGAGGCCGCCCAAAAAAGAAAGGAAAGTCGTGGCGTACACTTCAGAAGCGATTTCCCCGGCACAGACGACAAAAACTTCAAAAAACATATCGAAATTATGCGCTGAGAAGTGCGAAATGGGTGAACTTCTGCTATAATAGTGTGTAGTTACTTGCTATTGTAAAAACGGCATTTTGTCATTCCCGCACCTGCTTGCGCAGGGGTGACATTGTCGGTTTTTGGTCTCCGCAACAGATACTAAATGTAGAGCAAAAATTGATAAATCGAAAAGAGTGGGTCGGGCGGTCGCCGGCCAAGCAGGCCGGAGGAAAGTCCGAGCAGGAAAGGGCACGGTGGTGGCTAACGGCCACCCGGGGCGACCCGCGGGAAAGTGCCACAGAAAATACACAGCCGATGGTCCTGACCATCAGGACTCAGGCAATGGTGAAATGGTGCGGTAAGAGCGCACCGCAGGGTCGGTGACGGCCCTGGCACGGCAAACCCCACCGCCTGCAAGACCAAGCAGCTGCTCACTCGGCCCGGGTATCAGCAGCGGGTAGGTTGCTTTCCTCATCCGTCAGGCTGATAGTGAGCTTGATGTGTGGGGGAGAGCCAACTGGCAACAGTTGGTCAAGTTAAATGACCGCCGCCCGCCAAACCTGGCGGGAAACAGAACTCGGCTTACAGACCCACTCTTTCTTTATTCCTGTATGCCTTCTCACTTACGACCGCACTTGACCCACGTCTTCTCGCTCTTGCCGGCGCCGCAGCCGGGACAAACCCAGTAATCCGGCAGGTCCTTAAAGCTCGTGCCGGGCTTGACGCCATGCTCCGGGTCACCCGCAACAGGGTCGTAAATGTATCCGCACTCTGAGCACTTATACTTTCGCTCGCCGATAAACTTCTTCGTGAACGAGCCTAACCTCATCTTTATCTTGACGACATCGTCCACACGGGTCATTTGAATCCTGCCCCTGTCAAGATTAGTGTGGCTGAAGGAAACACCCTCCGGTTCGCTCAACTTGGAAGCTAACGCAGGCGAAGAGTCCAGCTTCAGCAAAACCGTCTCCAGCGCCTGATTCACCATCATCCTGCAAATCTTCAGCTTCTTATTATCTGAGCCGACCTCATCCATATCCTTGCGGAAGTCCTCCAGAACCCGCTTAAGTATCGCCACTCGCCTCGCATTTTCATTTGCATAAGGTTCATCAAGCACGTCACCTTCCAGAACCGTCTCGCAGTCAAACCTGACACCCTCCCACGGCTCAGTGAAAAGTTTCTTGGGCCTCTCATTAACTATAAACAGGTACTTCCGATTGGCCGTCAGCTCATTCTCATCAAATGCTACCGCGTTGAACCAAACCTCCCACTTCCTCCTCTTTTTACCCTGACAAGCGATAACGCTCTTGCTCTTGCTGAGAAGCTCATACTCCGGCATGTGAACCTGGGTCAGCACATCAGCAGCCTTGCTTACCTTCAACTCCGTCTGCTCGTAGTTACTGACTATCTTCTTATCGCTCGGCTTGCCCCCCGGCGTAAGAAACTCTCCGATATCAACCGGAATGCACCCGCACAAACTCACTGCGCAGCCGCACAAACCGCAATAAAAAACCAAAGCCAACAATTTTGCCGCTCTCATAGCACTTCTCCTTTTTTTCTTTACTGTTTCTTTCCGCTCACAGCCAACCTCGACACTTTCATATTTCTTTCGAGTCTATCCACTTCATCATCTTCCGCAGCTTTTTGCCGACCTGCTCCACCTGGCAATTATAATCTTTGTCGTACAGCTCTTTGAACTTTTTTGCACCACCGGCATATTCCGCTACCCATTCCTTTGCAAACGCTCCCGATGTAATCTCCGACAGTATCTTCTTCATCTCCGCCCGCGTCTGCTCGGTAATAATTCTCGGCCCACGCGTCAGGTCGCCGTACTCGGCAGTGTTTGATATACTGTATCTCATATAGCTGAGTCCTCCCTGATACATAAGGTCCACAATCAGCTTCACCTCATGCATGCACTCGAAGTAAGCTATCTCCGGCTGATAGCCCGCCTCGACCAGCGTTTCAAAGCCCGCCTTAATCAATGATGTAAGACCGCCGCACAGAACGCACTGCTCACCGAACAAATCAGTTTCGGTCTCCTCCTTAAATGTTGTCTCAATAATCCCTGCTCTGGCGCCGCCCATCCCATTGGCCCAGGCAAGTGCAATCTGCTTGGCATCTCCTGTCGCATCCTGCTGTACCGCCACAAGACACGCCACACCACCGCCCTTCTCGAACTCACTGCGAACTAAATGGCCGGGCCCTTTAGGGGCAATCATCACAACGTTAACGTCTTTGGGCGCAACAATGTACTTAAAATGAATATTAAAACCGTGACAGAAACCGAGCGTCTGGCCCGCAGCAAGGTTCGGCCTAATCTGCTCGGAATAAACCTTGGCCTGAAGCTCGTCCGGCACAGTCACAATAATTAACGCAGCACCGGCGCACGCGGTCTTTATATCACCCGGAGAAAAACCGTGCTCCTGCGCAAGCTTGAAGTTGTCTGTCCCCTCCAGCTCCGCCACCGCCACGGTTATACCGCTGTCACGCAGATTCAGACTGTGTGCATGACCCTGGCTGCCATATCCGATAACAGCTACCTTCTTATCTCTTAACGCATCCAGCCGAGCATCCTGCCCGTAATAAATCTTCGCCGCCATGATTACAACTCCTTTCTAAGGCTCCAATAGTTATTTCATCGGCCAAATATGCCTCTGCATTATATTAAAACATCCCCACCAGGCAAGGAATTTACAGACCTCCTGGTCTCATAATCTCCTTCGAAATGTATTCTCACACCTCCGTTTTTGGCTGTCGCGGCATTGCTATCGTCCCTGTCCTGGCAACGCTCTTGATGCCGTAAGGCCTGCAAACGTTGATAAAGGCCTCAATTTTGGCTTCCGGCCCGCTGATTTCCGCCATCACAAACTTCTGCCCGATATCCACAACTTTCCCCTTGAACATCTCTATTAACGACAGCACTTCAGGCCTCTTGGCCGCCGGCGCAGAAATCGCTATCAGCATCAAATCACGAGCCACCACAGGCTGACCGACAAAATCCTGAACCTTAACAACAGGAACTATTTTGGCAAGTTGTTTGCGAACCTGCTCCACTACCCTGTCATCGCCGATAACAACTATCGTCATCCGGCTTAAGTCCGGCTCCTCCGTTCGGCCAACCACGAGAGAATCTATGTTAAACGCCCGAGCCGCAAACATACCGGCAACGTGAGCCAGCACCCCCGGCTTGTTCTCAACAAGCGCACTTATTATATGCTTCATTTTCGCATCTCGCTTTCTGACAGCGCATTTCGTAAACGGTTTAACAGCACGCCATTTTTACGCTATACTCTCCAATATATCGAGCCCGTCCATCTCGTTTATACTCTTGCCGGCAGGGACCATAGGCCAGACGTTCTCTTCACGCTCAACCTTGAAATCGACAACACAAGGTCTTTTCTCAGCCAGCATCTGCTTGATTGCCTTCGGCACATCTGCCTTTTTGTCAACCGTTATCCCCACAGCACCAAGCGCCTCGGCTACTGCCGCGTATTCCGGATTCGACACGTAGCTCTTGGAATAACGCTTGTTATAGAAAAGCTCCTGCCACTGCCGAACCATACCCATATACCCGTTGTTCAGGATGCAGACCTTTATCGGCAGCTCGTATTGAACTGCTGTCGACAGCTCGGTCATCGTCATATTGAAACTGTGGTCGCCGTCGATATCAACCACGGTGGCATCCGGCCTGGCTACCTGCGCGCCTATTGCCGCCGGCAGGCCAAAACCCATTGTCCCCAGCCCGCCGGAGCTTATAAGCTGCCTTGGCCTGCTGAACCGGTAAAACTGGGCCGCCCACATCTGATTTTGACCGACACCCGTAGTAATTATCGCCTCGCCTTTGGTCTGACCGCAGAGCTCCTCGATAACGTACTGAGGCTTAATTGCCGACGAGTTTCTGTCGTAGCGAAATGGGAACTTCTCCTTCCACTGCGCTATCCTGGCAAACCACTCCTTTCGCTCACGAAATTCCACTTCCTTCGTCAGGGCCTCAAGAATTATTTTTGCATCACCAACCACCGGAATATCCACCCGAACATTTTTCGATATGCTCGCCGGGTCTATATCAATGTGGATTACCTTGGCGTGCGGAGCAAAGCTCTTCACCGGACCGGTAATCCTGTCGTCGAACCGGGCGCCAACCGCTATCAGCAAATCGCATTCCTGGACCGCGTAATTGGCGTAAGCCGAGCCGTGCATCCCCAACATATCAAGTGATTCCGCCCTGTTCTGGTCGTAACTGCCTAAGCCCAAAAGCGTAGTTGTCACCGGCAAATGCGCTTTCTCTGCCAGAGACCGCATCTGTTCGCTGGCGTTTGCACTGATAACCCCGCCGCCAACGTACAGCACCGGCCTTTGTGACTGGTTTATCGCTTTGGCCGCCATCGATATCTGCCTCGAGTTGCCTTTTGTGCGAACCTTATAGCCTGGAAGCTCCATCTTCTCTGTCCCGTCACTGGCACACCTTGTCACTGAAACGTCAACCGGTATGTCAATCAGCACCGGGCCGGGCCGGGCCGTCGAGGCAATATGAAACGCCTCCCGAATCGTACGCGCAAGGTCTTTCACGTCCTTGACAATGCAGTTATACTTCGTAACCGGACGGGTAATACCCGTAGTGTCTGCCTCCTGAAAGGCGTCATTGCCGATAAGCTCCGTACGCACTTGCCCCGTAAGCGCCACCAGCGCTACCGAATCCATAGACGCCGTGGCAAGCCCGGTGGTCAGATTGCACGCACCAGGGCCGCTGGTCGTAACAACGACCCCAACTTTACCGCTTGCGCGTGAGTACGCATCCGCCATATGGCAGCCCCCTTGTTCGTGACGCGGAATGATAAAATTAATCGGCGCATCGTAAAGCTTGTCGAACAACGGCAGCACCACACCACCCGGATACCCAAACATCGTATCAACACCCTGTTCTATGAGTGTTTCGACGATTATTTCAGCACCTGTTTTAATAGAAGATTTGCCGGCTGAACCCGCCGGTAACGTAGACCTGGGTTTCATCTTTTTGCCCTTTTTCCTGATAAACTTAAATATTGTTATTCCGGTTAATTACAGCTTCGCTGGGTCGCCCCGACCGGCCAACCGCCTTTACGCAGAAAGACAACCGAACGGCCGAAGGTCCACGACCCGGCCATAATCCCGAAACCACAGCCAAATCTGTGTCTCAGGCCTGTATTTATATGTTTTCATACAAATACATAACTATTATACGGACAAGCAAGGCTGTCCGTCAATTATTTTCGACTATTTTAACGGATTCCAACAGCAATTTTCTCGCCGTCCCCTTCTCGTCTTACCGCCCTCGCTGCCTCTGAAAGCACCGCAACGCTCCAAATAAGCCGCATACTCCCAAAAAATTACTGGCCACCGCCAGCCAACTACCTGATATGCCTCGTAACCTCCTCCTGTCATTCCCGCAACCTCTGTCATTCCCGCGAAAGCGGGAATCTACCACTACGGCAAACAAAAATATCTGGACTAAAACCAAATTCCCGATATAATGATGTGCCGAGAATAAATTCTTCAGGAGATTCTTTATGTGTGAAGAGTGCGGCTGTAGCGATACGAATACCGAGCAGACCCTCGAAGAAAAGGTCAGGGCTGTAATCGATGTCATTCGTCCTAATCTGCAAAGCCACGGCGGCAACATCGAACTCGTCGCCGTCGACCCGGACAATACCGTCAGAGTCCGCCTGCAGGGTGCCTGTAGCGGCTGCCCCAGCGCTCAGATAACACTCAAACTGGGTGTCGAACGCCTCCTCAAAGAAAAAGTGCCTGAAGTCAAGGAAGTTGTGGCAGTCAGCTAATCGCGCCTCCTACACGCCGGCCGCACCGTTACCGATAACCTGCCCCTCTACTTGCCCGGCGCCAGTTTGAAGCCTAACTGCCGCAGCGCATCTTTCAGATTTGCAACGCTTTTCTCTAATGCCGCCCTCGCCCGCTTCTGATGCTCCATCGCAGAAAATATCTCCCGCCTCGCTGTCGTAAGCCCGCTGTAGCTCAAACCCGCGTATTCCCCGCTGTCCGACATTATCTCCAGACCCTCGTACGCCCGCCAGTCTCTCTCAAGACCAGCGTCAATTTCTTCGAGCAGCTTCACTTTTTCCGCTATCGCGCCTCTGATATTATTAACCGTGATTACCGCACGAGAACCCAGCTTTGTTGTCTCCGGCAGGCGGAGTGACTCAATCGCCCCTGAGCCGCTCGGTGCCTCCAGATTCGCAGTTTGCAGCACCAGCGCATCTAAAGCCATCCCCTTCTCACGCAGAGCAATACGTACCGTGTAGCAGCCCGGCTGAGAAATCCTCCAGACCGCACAGTCAGGAAAGCCGGCGAAGCCGCAACGGGTCGTGTTCTTAACCCCCCTGTTGTCCCATATCCACTTTGGCCGACACTGATGGTACATAAAGTAATTCGGCCCCGCACCGGTCAGCAGCGTCCCGTTCGGCTTCAGAATAAACGCGTACAATGAGTCGCTGTATATGTCGCGAGCGGTCCATCTTACATAAAGCCGGTATTTACCCGGTGTCTCGACCAATACCTTGTAGTCAACAAACGGCCCGTTGTAAGACTTATCAACCGGTGCGACATTACCAATCTGTTTACCTACGGTCTCGAGGTAATTGCCCCTGGCACCGCTTTCAGCGGTTGGTGCCGTTTGCCCAACATTCGGCCCCTCGATGAACCTGTTTGTGCTGCCGTCAACTTCCAGCCAATCTGCGCCGGCACCAGAGCTGCGCCGCGAATAGTTCTCCGCCTCCATCACAAAACGAGTCTTTGCACCATCGCCCGAAAAATCATCCCGGAAGACCATCTGCCCCGTAGTTGTACCCGCTGCCCCTGCCAAAATCACTACCATCGATAGCAGTAGCTTAACATTTGCTCTCTCTCTCATTTTCGCCCCTTTCAAGAAAACCCAGCGCATATCCCGCCGCTCCGGATGCTCCTTCTGCTTTTTAAGACGTCAGGCAGCAAAATCTGTTACACAAATTACCCGGTCTTTCCGATTTTGCAAAAAACTGATTATCTCAAATGCTCGGCGATTTTTGCCGTGTCGGGCTTTTCTATCACGCCCCTGTCAGTAATAATAGCCGCAATATCCCCAGCTTCCGTAACGTCAAAAGCCGGATTGTAAACACCGACCCCGTCAGGAGCGACCTTGCTTTCCCCGAAAGACCTCACCTCATCTGCCGGCCTTTCCTCAATCACTATTTCAGCCCCGCCCTGTATGCCCAAATCGAACGTGCTTGACGGCGCAGCAACGTAAAAAGGTATATCGTGTTCTCTGGCTAAAATACTCAGGCTGTAAGTGCCGACCTTGTTTGCAGTGTCACCGTTGGCCGCAATCCGGTCCGCCCCGGTTATCACCGCGCTGATGCGCCCCTGCTTCATCAGCCATCCTGCCATATTGTCGCAAATCACGGTAACGTCAATTCCCGCCTGCTGGAGTTCCCACGCCGTCAGCCGCGCGCCCTGCAATAAAGGCCGCGTCTCGTCAGCATAGACCTTAAACTTCCTGCCCCTTTTTTGAGCCTCGAACAGTACCGACAAAGCCGTCCCCTGGCCCGCCGTCGCCAGCGCCCCTGCATTGCAGTGCGTCAAAATGCCGCTACCGTCTTTTATGAACCTTTCGCCGTTCTCGCCAATCCGCCTGCACATATCGATATCCTCCCGGCAGATAGCGTTTGCTTCAGCCAGGATAGCTTCTCGAAGCGACCGCACGTCCGCGCCCGTTCGGCCCGCCACAAACTCGTCACCCTTTTTCCTTACCCTCTCCAGCGCCCAGAACAGATTCACCGCCGTCGGACGCGCCGACGCCAGGTAATCACACGATTTTGCCAGGCACGCTAAGCCCTGCCCCGAATTCTTATCATCAGCGCAGCTTTGCATACCCAGAACAACCCCGTACCCCGCCGCCACCCCGATAGCCGGAGCACCTCTCACCGCCAGGGTCTTTATCGCTTCATAAACCTGCTCAATCTCCGTGCACCTGAGCTTTACAAGCGCACCCGGAAGCCGCCTCTGGTCTATAAGCTCCAGAAAGCCGTCAACGGCACCGACCCACCTAAGTGCCCGAACAACCATAAAAGCTCCAAAATTATCACAAGCCGCCAATCAAGAGCCAAAAACCACAGTCACCGCGTTGCAGCTTTTCGCCGCCGTTTCACGGTTTTCGGCTTCTGGTCGCTCTGCAGTTTCGATTTCAGATATTTTGCCGTATAGCTTCTTCTATTTTTTATGATTTCTTCCGGCTCGCCCGCAACGACCACCTTACCGCCTGCGTCGCCGCCCTGCGGGCCGAGGTCTATAATGTAATCCGCCATCTTAACGACATCAAGATTGTGCTCGATTACCACAACGGTGTTGCCCATATCACACAACCTCTGAAGGACATTCAAAAGGTTTTGAATATCCGCAAAGTGCAGCCCCGTCGTCGGCTCATCAAGAAGATACATCGTATGACCGGTAGCGGCCTTGCCCAGCTCAGACGCAAGTTTCACACGCTGTGCCTCGCCTCCCGAAAGTGTCGTCGAAGGCTGCCCGAGAGTCATATACCCGAGCCCAACGTCACTCAGCGTCCGAAGAAAACGCATAATCGTCCGAAAATTCGCAAAAAAACCGAGCGCCTCCTCAATTCGCATATCCAGCACATCTGCAATGTTTTTCCCTTTGTATGTAATCTGCAGCGTCTCAGGGTTGTACCTTTTGCCCTTGCAGCTCTGGCACGTAACGTAGACATCAGGCAAAAAGTGCATCTCGATTTTTTTCGTCCCCTGTCCCCTGCACGCTTCGCACCGACCGCCCTTGACGTTGAAGCTGAATCGGCCCGGCTTATAGCCGCGAATCTTCGCCTCGCGCGTCATCGAAAACAGTTTTCTAATCTCATCGAATACGCCGGTATACGTCGCAGGGTTGCTCCGCGGCGTCTTTCCAATCGGCGACTGGTCTATCTCGATGACCTTGTCAATCTGCGAGACCCCGAGGATGTTCTTATGCTTACCCGGCTTTTCACGAGAGCCGTAAAGACGGCGCCTAAGCGCTCTTAGCAATATCTGGTCAACCAGCGTGCTCTTGCCCGACCCGGAAACGCCCGTCACGCAGATAAACACGCCAAGCGGAAACTTCACATCGATACTCTTAAGATTGTTCTCCGCCGCCGCCTTGACCTCAATACATTTTCTCAGGCTGTATTTCCGCCTGCGAACCGGCATCGCTATTTTCTTCCTGCCGCTTAGGTACTCACCCGTCAGCGACTTGCTGCACCGCATCACTTCCTCGCAACTGCCCTCAACAACAACCTCCCCGCCCTGGGCGCCTGCCGCGGGACCAATGTCGATTATGTGGTCGGCGCTTCTTATGATATCCTCATCGTGCTCGACGACTATTACCGTATTGCCCAGCCGGCTCAACCGCTGCAGAATACCCAGCAATCTGTCGTTGTCGCGTTTGTGCAGACCTATCGTAGGCTCGTCCAGAACATAACACACGCCCACCAGCCCGCTGCCGACCTGCGTGGCAAGACGAATCCGCTGGGCCTCACCGGCCGACAGCGTGCTGCTCCTGCGGTCAAGCGTCAGGTACCCAAGCCCGACATCAACCATAAATTTCAGCCGCGACTTTATTTCCTTTATTATCACAGAGCCAATCTGTGCCCTCTCTTTGTCGAGTTTCAGTTTTTTGAAAAATCCCTGGGCATTCTCAATACTCAGGGAAGTTAACTCATGTATATTTTTGTCCCCTACCGTAACCGCCACCGCTTCCGGCCGAAGCCGAGCGCCTCCGCAGCTCCGACAGGCCTGCTCCGAAAGATAACTGTGAAGCCTTGCCTTGACGTATTCGCTGGTCGTGCTCTTCCACCGACGCGAAAGATTCGGAATAACACCTTCAAAAGATATCCCGTATATGAGCCTGTCGGCCGGCGTCGTCCCGTACATCAAAATCCCACGTATCTCCGCCGGTATCCGCTCAAACGGCACCGATTTACTGACCCCTGTGTTCCTGCAGAATCTCTTTACAAGCCGGTTATAGAAAATATTCATCCGCTTGCCGCCTTTACGCCAGGCATCGATAGCGCCGTTTTCTAACGACACACTCTTGTCAGGCACAATCAGGTCCAGGTCAAATTCAAGAATCGTCCCTAAGCCGTCACAGCTCCGGCACGCTCCATAAGGACTGTTGAAGCTGAAAAGCCTCGGCGACAGCTCCTCCAGAGACGCCTTTGGATGTCTTGGACAGGCAAACTTCTCGCTGTAAATAACTTCCTTCCACTTGCCGTCACCGCTGCTTTTATTATCCGACCCCGCCTTTTGCACCAGCACCAACAGCACGCCGTCGGCCAGTTTCAGCGCCGTTTCCACCGAGTCAGCCAACCGAATCCGCACCGAGTCCTTGATAATCAGCCTGTCGACAACCGCCGCGATATTGTGCTTTTTGTTCTTGTTCAAAACCGGAACGTTCTTCAAATCGTAAATGTCACCATCGACACGAACCCGAACAAAGCCTTCTCGTTGTATCGTTGCAAATATATCCCTGTGTTCACCTTTCTTACCCCGAACAAGCGGCGCACAAATCTGAACTCTTGTGCCCTCCGGATGAGTGATAATCGACTCTACTATCTGCGATGCGTGCTGGCTGCTTATTTCTCTGCCGCACACCCAGCAGTGCGGCTGGCCCACACGCGCAAACAGCAGCCTGAAATAATCGTATATCTCGGTAGTCGTCGCCACCGTCGAACGCGGATTACCGCCTGCACTTCGCTGCTCAATTGCAATGGTGGGCGGCAGACCCGTAATCTCGGCAACTGCCGGCTTCTGCATCTGCTCCAGAAACTGCCGCGCGTACGAGCTCAGAGACTCCACATATTTCCTTCTGCCCTCGGCATAAACCGTATCGAATGCCAGCGAGCTTTTGCCCGACCCGCTTATGCCCGTAATCACAACCAGCTTGTCACGAGGAATACTCAGGCTGATATTCTTCAGATTATGCTCAGCCGCCCCCGTTATCCTTATCACTTTTTCCACTCCTCTGGCCATATCAATCTTATGCTCCCACGCTCGGTTATCCCTCAGCGAAAAAATCCGCATTAACCCAAACTTTTGATTGTACCAAAGTCGCACAAAACACAAAATGCTTTATAAGCTAAAATGCCACAAAACCGAGTAATAAGACGTCAAAAATTGTCCAGGAATCAGGAGGCCCCAGTGCAAAAAAGCGGCATTATCGTAGGGTTTCGCTCATAGGCCTTTTACTAATTTGATACTAAAAAATTTAAATTTAGTATTTGACGGAAACCGGCTGGTGCCGTATATACTAAATCTTAACAAATCAGTATATAATTAGTATAAGCTTAAGTTCCTTTTGCCAAAGGTGATAGGGCAATGAGAATACCAAAAACGCCTCCTGATTTCAACACAATTTTCGCACGCTTCGCCAAGAACGCCGAGCGTCTGGGGAAAATCTTCCAAATGGCCTCCGCCCCTGCAGCCAAAGGAAAATACCTCCATTGGGATAAACTTCGCCATTGCCCACCTCCTGAAGGATTCTCCCATGAACAGTGGTGGTTTGCACTGAAAATTCAACGTCGCAATCTCTTCAAGCCAATCACTCTGCGTGACAAGAAGGCGGAGCCATTCAGACATCTCGTTGTGGACCCCATCCCCGAAATGCTGCATAAAATTGACCAAGGAGCCGGTGGGTCAATAGCTATGCCGGACCAAATTGCAAATCCGGACACAAGAGACCAGTACTACATCCGGTCACTAATTCAGGAAGCGATAACTTCCAGTCAACTCGAGGGAGCAGTAACAACACGAAAAATTGCCAAAGAGATGATTCGAACGGGCCGTCCACCACAAGACCGCAGCGAACAAATGATTCTTAACAATTTCAAGACTATGCAGAGCATCGGTAAGATGAAGGACAAATCTCTCTCTAAAGAATTGGTGTCTGAGATTCACCGGTTTATCACGGAAAAGCCCTTAGACGACTCAACAGCGGCTGGACGATTCCGCAGAACCGATGAACGCATAGTCGTTGCGGATATGTACAATGAACTTTTCCATGAACCGCCGCCGGCAGACCAACTCGAAAAAAGAATGGCTGCCATGTGTGACTTTGCCAATGGCGCCAGCCCTGATTATTTTATCCATCCGGTAATCCGCTCCATAATTCTGCATTTCTGGCTTGCTTACGACCACCCTTTTGTTGATGGCAACGGCAGAACGGCCAGAGCGTTATTTTACTGGTCGATGCTTCGTAATGGTTTCTGGCTATTTGAGTTTGTGTCTATTTCCCAGATTATTCATAGTCACCCGGCTAAATATGGCCGCGCTTTCCTTTATACAGAAACTGACGATAACGACCTGACATACTTTGTTCTCTACCACCTCGAAGTAATAGAGCGGGCAATCAAAGAACTGCATCGTTACATCAAACGCAAAACCAAGAGATTGCAGGCAATTGAAAGTCAACTGCGTGGTGTCGCCGCACTCAATCATCGTCAGCGAGACCTGATTAGTCACGCCCTGCGCCATCCCCACCATAGGTACACAATCAAATCGCATCAAATAAGCCACAACGTCGTTTATCAGACGGGCCGACTGGATTTGCTTGATTTGGAAAACCGTGGCCTTTTAACAAGCAATAAAAGTGGAAGAACTTGGTATTTTACGCCTGCCAATGACCTCGAAGAAAAACTGGCCAAATTACCCTTGTAATTATCATGCGAGTAAAAAAGTTACACAAGTGGAATCTGTCTTACGCACAGGCAGTCGACCTGCAAAAACACCTCGCCTGCCGTGTCCGATTTACCCCCCTGAAAAAGCCGCCGAAACTCATCGCCGGCCTCGACTGCGCCTTCACCAAAGACAGCCAAAACATCATCGCCTGCGCTATCGTTCTGAAAATTCTGGACGCACCCGCCACTGCTGCTTCCTCCGCCACTGCTGCTTCCTCCGCCACTCCAAGTTTTTCTGTTACTCCGGCTCCCTCTGTCATTCCGGCTCCCTCTGTCATTCCTGCTTCCTCTGTCATTCCTGCGAAAGCAGGAATCCACTTTGAACTCATCGAAACAAAAAGCGCGGTCCGCAAAGTAACCATCCCTTACATACCCGGCCTGCTTTCTTTCCGCGAGGCGCCCGTCTGCATCGCCGCCGTCGAAAGGCTTAAAAACGAGCCTGACCTGTTCATTATTGACGGCCAGGGCATCGCGCATCCCCGCCGCCTCGGCCTGGCCGCCCATCTCGGCCTGTTCTTCGACAAACCAACCATAGGCTGCGCAAAAAGCAGACTCACCGGAACCTTCAAAGACCCGCCTCTGCAAAAAGGTGCATATACCCTGTTGAAAGATACCAAAAAGCCCGACCTCCATACGAAATACGAAATACGAGATACGAAATACGAAACTATCGGCGCCGTCGTCAGAACACGCACAAATGTCAAGCCCGTCTTCGTTTCCGTTGGTAACAGGTGCCGACTAAAAGACGCCGTTAAAATGACCCTCGCCTGCACAACCAAGTATCGTCTGCCCGAACCAACCCGCCTTGCCCACCAACTGGTCAGCAAACTGAAACTGAACGTTTAGCCACCGCAGCCTGATTCCGGCAGCCGCCAGCCACAAAAACGACTTAATCCCAGGAATGTTGCTTGACCGATTCTAAAATCAATTCTGCACACTCCATCGCCGCCAGGCCTTCCTCGGCGCTTACCTCCGGCTTGAATGTCCTGTCCGAAATCGCCTGCAGAAACGCCTCCTGCTCAAGACGCAACGGCTCCTTATCATCTATTTCAAGCTCCTCGATGTGCAGTAAATCCGGCCAGTTTACTTTCAAAAGGCCAAACTTGCCCTCCTTCTTCAGTTCTCTAATCTTCTCGACAACGTTACTATTTGCCTCGGCCTTGATAATCGTCCCCTTCTTCTTCAGATAATCCACGCTCAAATACGCCTGTCGACTGAAAAGGCGCACCTTCCTTTCGGTTTTTAGCGCCAGTCTCGAGGCGGTGATATTCGCAATGCACCCGTTCTCAAAAAATATCCGTGCGTTGCATATATCTTCTTTCTCATCAATCACGCTAACCCCAACCGCATCCACCTTGGTAACCTTGCTTGCCGCCAAAGACAGCACAATATCTATATCGTGAATCATCACATCAAGCACCACCCCAATATCGGTCGAGCGAAACGGGTACGGACTGATGCGATTGGCCTGAATAAACTTCGGCTCGATATCCAGTCTCTTCACCGCCTGCACAACCGGATTACACCGCTCGGAATGCCCCACCGCTACAACCGTATCATACTTCCTGGCAAGCTCCACAATCTCTCTGCTTTCTTTAACGTCCACCGCCAGTGGCTTTTCTATCATCACCGGAATTTCATTGCTGATAAACAATTCCGCAGATTCCAGATGATTCACTGTCGGCGTCGCTATCGTCACCGCGTCGACCTTGCCCAGGATGTCCCTGCAATCCGTAAACGCCGAGCACTTATATTTCCTGGCAACTCTCTCGGACTTCTCGGCGTCAACGTCAACCACCGCAACTAAATCGCTTTGCGGCAGTTGCGAATAGACCTTTGCGTGCACCGCTCCCATCTTGCCAACCCCGACAACCGCCGTCCGCATTCTATCCATAAAATTCCTCTCAATAAATCCAAAAGCAAAGTCTCAGCCGATTATTACATCCTCTGTGAGCTTGTGCCTTTTCTTATTCTCTGAAATTCTCAAGGTATCGACCAAACCGATGCTCGCTGCTTCTGATTATCACGTCAACCATCGCCCGAACGTTTTCATCAAGACCGTCTTCCTCGGCAAGCGCCTTTGCATTTTCCAGTAGTGCTCCGCCACGGCGGTAAAGCCGCTTGTATGCCTCCGATATTCGCTCCTGCTGCTGCTCGCTCAGTCCGGCGCGAGCCATCCCTCGTTCATTAACTCCACGAACACGCGGAGGATAATGACCGCTCACAATAAGAAACGGCGGAACGTCATGATTAATCCCGGCAAGCCCAGCCGCATAACACCACTTACCCACCGTTACGAACTGATGCAGCAGAACCACCCCGCTTAGCCACACACCTGTCTCAATCCTGCAGTGCCCGCTTATCTGAACATAGTTACTCAGCACGACCTTATCTGCAATTGTGCAGTCGTGCCCGATGTGGACACCAACCATAACTAGGTTATCGCTGCCAATCTTCGTAAAACCGCCCACCGATATACTCGGATGGATTGTTACCTGCTCACGAATGGTATTATTATCGCCGATTATAAGCCCACCGACCTCGCTATCCTCGCTCAGCGCCACAACTTGCGGTCTGCCGCCAATCACACAATTGGCAAAAAAGTGGTTATTCCGTCCAGTCTCGACGTCCTTGCCGATTACAACGTTAGCGTCAAGCACCGTATCGTCACCAATTTGCACACCGCTTCCAATAACGCAGTTTGGACCGATTCTCACTCCTTCGGCCAGTTGGGCCTCCTTGTGAACTACCGCACTGGGATGCACCTGAATCATTTCGCCTTGCTTCTCGCCTCCATCAAAATTTCAGTTCGATACGTCTCTATAAAGCTGTTCCTTGTCTTTCTGCCGCCCTTTATAGCTTTTCATTGTCAACGAGCATAAACTTGATTTGCGCCTCAGCGGCCACCTGCCGGCCAACCATCGCCTTACACCGACACTGCGCAGTTCGTTTTCGCATCCTCACCGCTTCGGCTATGAGAACGAGCTGGTCGCCGGGCACAACCGCCCTGCGAAGCTTCACTCCATCCATACTCAAAAGCACCGCCAGTTTACCGGTATGTTCCAGCGTCTGAGCGAACAATAACCCCGAAACCTGAGCCATCGCCTCCACAATTAGAACACCCGGCATAATGGGCGTACCAGGAAAATGACCCTGGAAAAACTGCTCATTGAAACTTACATTTTTTATGCCCTTTATCCGCCTGTCACCTTCAATTTCAACTACCTTGTCAACCAGCAAAAATGGATACCTGTGCGGCAGAATCTTCGTAATCTGCCGAATATCCAGAAGCGCATCGGTGCCGGACTTCTGTATACGCTCCTGCTGCTGGGCCGCCTCATAAAGTTTCCTGACAAGCTGCTGATTTAACGAATGCCCGCTCTTGTACGCCACAATCCTGCCTTTAACGGCTCTCCCGACAAGCGCCAAATCCCCAAGCAAATCAACTATCTTATGCCTGACACACTCATTCGGAAAACGATAGCTGTTCTTAATTGGCCCGTCAGAGTTGATAACCAGAATGTCTCGCGGACCAAGATGCGCCCCTATACCGCGAGCTTGAAATTGTTTCGCCTCCGCTTCTAACACAAAAGTCCGCGCAGAAGCCAGATTCTTCTCAAAACTCTCGGCAGTCACACGACAACTGAAAATCTGTCGGCCGATACCCGTGTGACCGCCGTAATCCAAATCATAGGTAACGTTCAGGCCGTCATCTGAATAGGGCAGAGCATATATCGACGCATCACCGGCGCTGAGACTGACCGGCTCGTGAATAGTAAACTCTTTACGCCGGCCATCCTGCTCAACCAGCCCCGTATGTTTGAGAACCTTGAAATACTCGGCACTGCTGCTGTCAGGGGCCGGCATCTCAGGACCAAAAACCTCCACAACCAGATTGTCAATCTCCAGCGCATTGATTACCGCCAAGCAATGCTCGACCGTCTCTATGCTTACGGAACCCTTCTTTATCGTTGTACGCCGGCTCCGCTCGGCAACATTGCTCGAAACAGCATCAATCCGCACCGGCTCGGGTACATCGGTTCGTACGAAAACTACTCCCGAATCCACAGGGCCAGGGCAAAAAACAACCTTCGCTTCCTGACCTCCAAACAAACCTTTGCCGGATACCATGCATTCACTTGATATCGTCTTTTGCAGCTTCAAGTTTATCTACCCTCGCCGTAAGCTGCTTTATCTGCTCCACGAACTTCGGCAAACGCCGTTGCAGAGCAATTAACCTCAACTTTTCTCTCGAATCAATCGCCGGAGACCCGACTAATTGCTGGCCGCTTCCTGCGTTATGCACAACGCCCGCTTGCGCGCCCACTACCGTACCGCTGCCTATCTCTATATTATCCATAATACCAACCTGACCGGCCAGAACAACACCGTCCCCTAACTTGGAACTGCCGGCAATCCCAACCTGCCCCGCTATCAGGCAGCACTTACCGATTACAACATTATGAGCAATCTGCACGAGATTATCAATCTTCGTACCCTCTCCGATTATCGTATTCCCGAATTTTGCCCTGTCGACGCAGCAGTTAGCCCCAATCTCGACAAAGTCCTCAATCACGACCCCGCCATTGTGCGGAATCAGCTTATGCCATCCGTCGATAAGAACATACCCGAACCCCATAGAGCCAATGACGGTGTTAGCAGCAATAATGACGTTGTTTCCGATGTCGCAGTTATGGTAAACAACGACATTGTGGTGGATTCGACAGTGTTTTCCGATATTGACATTGTGCCCGATTTTGCATCCACTTCCTATAACGGTGTAATCCCCAATTCTAGCTCCGTCGTCTATGACTGCGCCGGGTCCCACAGAAACCCCATCGGCAATCTTGACATTCTTTCCGACGGTGGCTGATGGCGCAATCCCCACCGCAGGCGCCTTCAGCCTCGGCGCAAAAATGCTCAAAACCTCAATCAGGGCAGCGTCAACGTTCTCAACAACCAGTTGAGGAATCCGCAAACCTTCGATACGCTTGGCAACAAGCACCGCCCCGGCACCAGACTTCTCAAGCGCCGCCCTGTGCTTATCATCCGTAACAAACGTAATATCACTGTCACCCGCGGCATCAACCGCCTCGACCGCGCTGATACCAACGTCGCGGCCACCGGATAACTCCGCGCCAATCTTTTCAGCCAACTGTGCCACTGTCAATTTCATAAAAAACGAAAATCTCCCAAGAGCACTTTGCCTGCCCGACAGCTCTGATAACAAAAGCCGACCTGAAATTCTCGCTGGCTGCGCGTCTCTACTGCGCCGCGCCAGCGCCCTTTTCTTTATCCTTCTCCTCCACATCCAGCCGGGCCATAACTTCCTCGGTGATATCCTGACAGACACCACCGTAAAGTAACTTGTGAGTCCTGATAGTCAGCCTCAGTTCTTCGGCACTGCCGGCTGGAAAACTCGGCTCACTCATTTCAAGCACTAAATCCAGACCCTTTTCCTTCGCAACTTCGCCGGTCCGTCGCAAAATGTCCCTGTAAAGCTGCTCACTCCACTGCTGGTCCTTCAGTTCTATCTGAAACTTGAAAAACTTTTGTTGAGTCTCATATTCAGCCCGCTTATCCAGCAGTTCCTTCACCTGGCTCAATCGGTCCGGACTGCCGGCTTTCAACGTCCTCAGGCCTGCCTCCGCAGCCTCGATTTCTTTACGAAGCTTATTTAACTCTGCTTCGAGGCTCCTCTGCTCCGCCTCGGCTCGCTCCATGTACTTGGCGTTACGCTTGCACTCCAGAAAAGCCCGCTGAATACTCACAACGCCAAGCCTCGCCGGCTCGGCCTTTCTCACATTCAGCCTAACCTGCTCTTCTATCGTCTTCTGCATCGCAGATGTATCATAATTGACGCCGCCGCTTTTGAGAGTTTCAACCTCCGCCTCCATTTTATCCAGCCTGCTGCCTGTCTGCCCCTGCCGGCTCAATTGCTTCGCCTGAACCGAAACTTTATTATCCAGTTCGGCAAGTTTCTCATCCAGTTCCGCAAGCCGCTTGCTTAGCTCCGGAAATTCCCTCACCTGCTCGGCAACCTTCTTAACCTGCTCGGCAAGCGCTTTAACCTGCTCGGTTCCCGCTTGTTTGTCTGCCGCTCTCTTCTCGCAGCCTTGAAAGATAAGCATCGACAGCAGCACAGCCAACGCACAAAGCCAAACCGATTTCTGCGTGCTCATAAAGTATCCTTTCTCCAAAGGGGTCCGCGAACCGTTATAACTCAGCTTAGAACAATCGGCCCACAGAAAAACTGAAAACACGAGTCTCATCCTCGCCGTCTTTTAGAAGTGGCGTAGCAATCTCAAACCTCATCGGCACCGGGCCAAACCATTGAGGAAGCATTATTTGAATACCTGTACCAACCGCCGCGCGGTAGTTGCCCGAATCGATAGTCCCGCTGTCAACGAAAAACAACGCCGAAAGATTCTCACCAACCAGCGGTACCGTTATCTCCGCATTGGCCAGGAATATCCAGTCACTGCCTACCGGGTCCTTCTTCTTGGGATTCGCAACGTTCCTCTGCAGGCCTCTTGTACTCACCCCGCGATAGTCAAAGCCCCTGATGCTTCGAGCACCACCGGCATAAAACTTCTCAAAAGGCGGCGCATCACCAAAAATCGTTGCCCCGTGCAGCTTCGTCGACAGAACGGTCTTGCGGTCCGCCAGGTCCACATAAACAGTCTTGTATCGGCTGTAAGTCCCGCTCAATACGCCGAATGTATAATCGCCGCCAACCTGTTCATAATTGGCCCTGAAAGCGTGACCCTTCGTCGGATTAAATTCGTCGTCGGTCATGTCCCGTGCCACACAGAGCCTGACGCCCATAAGAGCGTTACTGCCCTTAACCGAATTTATCTCCTCCGGCGCATCGGACTCAACGCTGTCAACATCAACATTTTCCACCCGAAAACCAACGCTCCGCCGCCAGCGGTTTCTATATCGCTTCTCGAAACCGATATATCCTCTCAGTCTGTTCTCGTCGTAGCTTTCCCGCTCCCAGTCGCGGCTCAAACCCACCAGATTCAGCGATATCGGCCGGTTCTTGAAATATGGCTCTGTGAAACTAATCGAATACTCGCTGACCTCCACACCGGGACGAAGGTCTATCCGCAGCGTTTGTCCCCCGCCCCTGAACGCCTCCCCTGTTATAAAATCCCGGAAGCTCTTCGGCTTGTTTTTAATGTCGAAATTCTTCTGCTCAAACATAACCTGCCCAAATGCGCCACTGTCGCTGCCGACCCCAGCACCAAGCATCACCATGCCTGTTCTGCCCTCAACGATGCTCACGTCGGCGTCTCTCTTACCAGCCGCCTCACCGCTGGGCGTAATCTTCGCCGACTCCGTTACCACCGTACGCCTGATTCTTTTTTCCAGCTCACCGCTGCCGTCTCCACGCGCTATGTCGGCATTGTACCACTCGCCAGGCTTGAAGTCGTACTCGTCAAGTACATGCCGGATAACTCTGTCCTGCGTATACTCGTTACCGCTGATATTGACCTGACCAATTCGAAAACGCTCACCTTCCGTTATCGAAAACTCAACTCGGACAAGATTTTCTCTCTCCCCTACAAACTCGCGATTCTCTTTAACCTCAGCGTCAACAAAACCACTCTCCCGGTACATCTTAACAAGCCGCTCAACATCCCGGTCGGCCTTTCGCTTGTTATAAAGCTGTCCTTCTTTCAGCTCCAAATCCAGCCGAAGTTTCTTCGTGTCAAAGTACCTGTTGCCGCTCAGAATAATTTTCCCAACCGTATAAGCCGCCCCTTCTTCTATCACAAACGTAATGCGAACTTTGCTTCTGTCTCTCGTGAACTCCACCTTCGGTGTCACCTTCACGTTGAGAAAGCCCCTCTCGTAATAAGTCTCCTTCAGGCCGTCCACGTCCTTGGCAATGTGTTCTTCAAGGTAGTACGCCCGAAGAACAAGCCACTTCGTCTTCTTTGTCTTAACAACTTTTTTCAGCGCACCTGTCTTAAGCGCCTTGTTGCCGCTCAACTTTATCGAATCGATTCTGGCCCTCCCCCCCTCGTCAATCGTATATTTCAGTTGACCTTCCTTCAGCTTCTCGCTGTCAAAACCAACCTTGACAAAGGCAAAACCATTTTTGTGATAAAAATCAATCAAAGCCTGCCTGTCCGACTCAGCCGTCACAGGCGACAGGTATTCGCCTACCTTTGATTCCAGTTTCTTCCGAAGCTTCTTGCCCTTGTACTTGCGGTTGCCCACAAAAACAATCGACCGGACAATACTTCTCTCCACAACAACAAACGTCAGTCGAATCTTGTTGTCCACAACCTCCCGGTTGTAATAACTGTAATCAACCCCCGCCAGCTCGGCTATGCGTTTGGTATCCTCATCAGCCCTGGCCGAGTTGAACAACTGCCCCACCCTGCTGCGGACCCTCGACAACACCTCGTTGCCGGCTATACTGACGTTACCCGCCACGCGAATGCTTCCTATGACAAGTTCTTGCGGCTGCTCAACCGTCACCGTCGACTGGGCAAACACAGAGCCTAAACTCAAAAACACCGCCAGTATAAATATAAAACCAACAAAACAGGCATACTTCATTCGCGCCACCTCTACTAAATCGGCACTTCCGCCACACCGGAAGCCGCATTTTCAAACCGCGTAAACCGCTCTCGGAATATCAGCTCGACGCTGCCGGTCGGGCCGTTCCGCTGCTTCGCTATTATCACCTGCGCCGTGTTCGTATCCTCATAGCCATCTTCGTGATGGTAATAATCTTCCCGGTGCAGCAGCATCACTACATCAGCATCCTGCTCGATGCTGCCGCTCTCACGCAAATCGCTCATCCGCGGACGATGGCCTTCCCGGCCTTCAGGGGCGCGATTCAACTGACTCAAAACCACAACAGGGATATCCAGCTCTCGCGCCAGCGCCTTGATATATCTCGAAATCGTCGTAATCTCCTGCTGTCGCGACTCAATCCGGCCCCTGCCTAAGCTCATCAGCTGCAGGTAATCCACTACTACGCATTTTATATTGTACCGCTTCTTAAGTCTCCTTGCCTTGCCCCGAAGTTCCAACGGCGTCAAACCAGCAGTGTCGTCAACATAAATCGGAGCCTCACTCAGCCGCCCACACGCATTCACGAGCTCCTCGTAATTCTCGGTACTCAGCATCCCTTTCCTAACCAGTTGCGAGTCAATTTGGGAGTTGCTGCACAGGAATCTCTCCGCCAGCTGCTGCCTTCCCATCTCTAATGAAAATATCGCCACCGGCTTATTCTCATTCACCCCGATATTCTCAGCGATATTCAATGCCAGGCTCGTCTTGCCCATACTTGGCCGACCAGCTATAATAATCATCTCCCCGTTTTGCAGTCCGCAGGTAAGGTCATCAAGTTCATAATACCCGGTCGCGAGTCCCGTAACGTGTTTTCCCTCACGTTTCTCAATAAGTTCGTATGCCTCGCTTACCAAATCCTTAAGCTCCACCGGCGCACCGCTTATCTTCTTGTTCGTAATCGCAAAAATCTTCCGCTCCGCTTCGTCAAGTTTCTCGCTCGTCTCGCCAGCTTCGCTGTAAGCCTCATCCAAAATATCGCTCGCAGCGGCAATAATCTCACGCAGCAGCATCTTGTCCTTAATAATCCCCGCGTAGTACAGCACGTTTGCCGATGAAGGCACAGAATCCATAATCTTTCCGACATATTCCACACCACCGGCCTGCTCCAGTTGACCTCGCTTTACCAGCTCATCGCGCAGCAGCACCGCGTCGAGAACACCACCCCGGTTCTTCTCGTAAAGCCCTGTCAGCGCCTCGAATATAATCTGGTGCTCGACCCGGTAAAACGCCTCGCTGCTCACCTTCTCGATGACTTCACCTATACATTCCGGGTCGATTATCATTGAGCCCAATACCGCAGCCTCGGCCATCAGCGATTCCGGCATCCCCCGGCTAACTAACGCCGCCGACCCGCCGCTTGCCGCTCTTGCCTCACTGACTTTGCCTTCACTGCTCATAAACACCTTCTTGCCTCATGTTGCTGACTATTCTCACCCAATCTCACCACAATACGACACCTACATTCGAGGCTCCGCATTTTATAAAAGTTCAAAAGCCGTTGCAACAAATTTAAATCTCTCAGCAATTTGCACAGCTCAAAACGCCAAAACCCGCCAACTCAACCTCCCCAAACGGGGGTTTATAGGGCCTTTTATTCACCGCCGGCAGCAAAAATCCGTAACATTGTAAATTCGCGCCGGTCTCTGCGCATGCCTTTCCTGCTCGTTGCTGTTTCATTAACCGCCTTGGAAAAACCAGCCACTGCCCCCCTGCGGGCTTTATTGGGCCCGCCCACCAAAAAATTCCCGCAAAATTACGTAGTTTCCACAATTGCATCTTGCCGCGATTGCTCCAATAATATATAATTAGTTTGTGTTGCGGAAACAGCTTTTTGTCATTCCCGCGAAGCTTGTGCCCGCGAAGGCGGGTAGCGGGAATCCAGTTTTTTCGTCTTGGACCCCTGCTTTCGCTGGGGTGACATTGTCGGTTTGTGCTTTCCGCAACAGATACTAATTATTAATGTATCATTAGATGTTGACAGATGACTGAAAGTTATCTACTGGCTGATGAAAAAAACTCTGCTTCCCGAGTCTGCAGCTTTTGATGTACCCAGCACGGAAAGAAAAAAAGAAGCAAAAACAGCCAGGTGACTGTGGGAGTCTTTGGATACATGAGGCATGTGCACAATGGAACAGAAACATAAACTGCAAATAGAAAAAATCATGTCGGAGATGACCTGCCCCAAAGATTTTCAATGCCGCAAAACCGGCTTTGAGAACCTTTCAAAAACCAAACGTTGCGGCCCATTTCTTGAGTGTCCGCAGGAAAAAGCTCAAACCTGTGAGTTCGCGCTGTCCTTCGGATACGCCTATTTCTGCCAATGCCCTCTATTGAACTACGTCGCCGGGAACATGACGAAGCTGCCTTTACCCCGGCAGACAGGACACGACAGCCGGCCCACCGAAAAAGGCACAATCCCTGCAGGCCATACCGAAGAAAAAATATGACCAACTTTTAGCCTCATCACGCTCCACGTCGCGCACGAAATACATCAGAGACATTGGCAGCTGCAGTCTATCTTCGGGCCGTCCCTTCATCACGGAAAACCCTGCAAAACGCAGCAGCGCAGGCAAAGCGTCTGGCCGAGAGGCTAATAGCGGTAGTGTTCCGGCTTGAATGGGCCGTCGACCGGTATACCCAGATAATCGGCCTGCTTCTGCGTCAGATTTGTAAGCTTCACTCCAAGATGACGAATATGCAGTCTCGCTACCTCCTCATCCAGTTTTTTCGGCAGTGTATAGACCCCCGGCTCCAAATCCTCCGTCGCAAGCATTATCTGTGCAAGACATTGATTCGTAAAACTGTTGCTCATCACAAAGCTCGGATGTCCCGTCGCGCAGCCGAGGTTGACCAGCCGGCCCTCGGCCAGCATGATAATCGACCGGCCAGACCGAAGCGTCCACTTGTCCACCTGCGGCTTTATATTCTCTTTCCTGCATCCCTCGGTTGTCTCAAGGTACCGCATATCCACTTCACTGTCGAAGTGACCGATATTGCAGATAATCGCTTCATCTTTCATCTTCTCCATATGTTCTCCGCGAATAACGTCACAGCAGCCCGTTGCCGTAATGAATATCTCACCAATCGGCGCAGCATCTTCCATGGTAACTACCTCATACCCTTCCATGCCCGCCTGCATCGCACAAATCGGGTCGACCTCCGTAATCAAAACCCTGGCACCTAATCCTCTCATCGACTGCACGCAGCCTTTTCCTACGTCACCATACCCGCAGACTACGGCCACCTTTCCCGCTATCATGACGTCCGTCGCCCTCTTGATACCATCTACAAGAGACTCCCGGCAGCCGTACAGATTATCGAACTTGGACTTTGTCACGGAGTCGTTTACGTTGACCGCAGCCCAAGGAAGCTCCCCGGCTTCAGCCATCAGGTAAAGCCGATGAACCCCTGTCGTCGTCTCTTCGGAAACCCCCCGAATATTCTCGGCAGCCTTCGTCCCTCGCTGCGGATTTTGTTTCAGGCTCGCCCCCCGCCGGTGCATCAATATATGCATATCCCTGCTGTCGGAAGGCTTGTCCAGCAGCGCCGG
>JAUWIU010000047.1 GCA_030608075.1 Phycisphaerae bacterium | reverse complement strand
GGCGCTGAAAATCCGGTCAAACCGGCAGAATTGTGCACACACAGGAACCAACTTCGGACAATTTAATCGTTGCTTTGGGGCAGCAGTTATTGGTATATTAAAATGATAGGAATGAACCGGACCGCTAATGCCTCCGGCGAGTGTATGAGGTGCGTAGCTTTTGTACTCTAATAATCCTTGGTGAAAGAAATGGTGACTCTCAGCAAGATAGAACAACTGGGTCAGCGGATTGGCTGTCAATTCGGTGCTGAACGCGTTATACTCTTTGGCTCTTATGCGCAAGGGACAGCGACGGAAGGTTCAGATATCGACCTTATGGTTGTTGCGAAGACTTCTCTGTCAGCGCGCAAGCGATATTCGGCAGTAAGACGTCTGGTGACTGATTTCCCGGCATCGTTTGATATCATTGTGAAGACGCCTGATGAGTACAGCCATTGGCGGTCAGTTGTCAATAACGTCGTGTACTTTGCCAACAAATACGGGAAGGTTCTTTATGAACGATGAAACTCGTCAAGCGGTCGGACAGTGGCGGAAAAAAGCGCAGAGCGATTGGGCAACCGTTGAGATTCTGCTAAGCAGCGAGCAGCGCCCGGCTGATACGGTTTGTTTTCATTGCCAGCAGTTTGTTGAAAAACTGTTGAAAGCTGTCCTTACCCTTCACGACATTGAAGCTCCCAAAACACACGATGTGCGGCGATTGATGCAGTTGGCTGAGCCATTCGTGCCGGAACTTTGCACGCGGGGCAGTGCAGCGGACGCACTGACCGTGCACGGGGTTGAGACGAGCTATCCGGGTGACTGGCCCGAGATTGAGCTATCAGAGATGAATGAGGTTGTTGAGCTGTCAAAAAAATTCGGCGACATATTGCTTCGGAAACTGGACGAGTGAAATTTGATGCAGGAAATGTCTGATGATAGTGGCGATGAGGCGGATAGAAGAATTTGGGTGGCAGGTTGGCCGACGGTTTGATGCTGAGCGGGTCATATTATTTGGCTCTTATGCAGAGGGTTCGGCTACGGAAGATTCAGACGTAGACTTGCTGGTCATCGCTCCGTTTGAGGGTAGGAGCGTTGATAAATCGGTTGAGATTCGGATGAATCTTCGGCCTCGATTTCCGGTAGACCTGCTCGTGCGGACCCCGGAAAAGGTGCGCGAGCGAATAGAAATGGGCGATGGCTTTATGCGAGAGATTATTGAAGAAGGGAAGGTGCTCTATGAAGCCGATAGCCGCTGAGTGGCTTAGCAAAGCCGAAGCAGACTTTGCTACGATGGAGCGTGAATGCGGGGTGCGGACAAATCCCAACTATGACGGCATGTGCTTTCATGCCCAGCAATGCGCCGAGAAATACCTTAAAGCTCGGCTCTGCGAAGCGGATATTCCTTTTAGCAAAATCCACGATTTGGTTGCTCTTCTCGAACAGGTTCTTGATGTTGAGCCGGCATGGGAGACTTTTCGGGAGGACCTTGCTTATCTTTCGGACTTTGCCGTAACCTTCCGCTATCCCGGCGAGTCTGCCAACAGGGAATCTGCACTCGATGCCCAACGGCGTTGTCGCCGATTTCGCAATGCGGCACGCAATGCTCTGGGATTAGAAACATGAGCTTGTTATGTACAATATTAGGTTTAGAAGTGAAAAATTTTTTGGGACAGAACAATGGTGAAGAAAGAAAAAGTGGTTTTGGCATACAGCGGGGGTCTGGATACGAGCGTGATTCTGCCGTGGCTTAAAGAGACGTATGGCTACGATGTAATAGCGTTTGCAGCGGAGCTTGGTCAGGGTGAGGAGCTTTCGGGCATCAGGGAAAAGGCCCTGAGCAGCGGGGCGGTCAAGTGCATAGTGAAAGACCTGCGAAAAGAGTTTGTTGCCGATTACCTTTGGCCGATGCTCAAATCGGGCGCCGTCTATGAGAACGGCTACCTGCTCGGCACGAGTATTGCGCGGCCTCTAATCGCAAAGCATCAGGTCGATATCGCTCAGGCCGAAGGTGCAACAGGCGTCGCGCACGGGGCAACAGGCAAAGGCAACGACCAAGTGCGGTTCGAGCTAACGTATATGGCCCTTGACCCATCGCTTAAGATTGTTGCACCGTGGAAAGACCCGAAGTTTACGCTGACCTCACGTGAAGCAGCGCTTGATTACGCAAAAAAGCACCATATCCCGGTCGAGCAGAGCAAAAAGAAAATCTATTCCCGCGACCGTAATCTCTGGCACATCAGTCACGAAGGCGCAGACCTCGAGGACCCTGCTAATGAGCCGAAAGATGAGCTGTTCGTTATTTCGCGGCCAATCTCTAAAACGCCGGACAAGGCTGACTACGTGGAAATAGGCTTTAAAGAGGGTGTGCCGGTAAAACTCAACGGCAAAAAGACAGGCGGCGTCAAGCTTATCGAAACATTGAATCAACTTGGCGGAAAACACGGTGTCGGGCAGCTTGACCTCGTTGAGAACCGGCTTGTGGGCATAAAATCCCGAGGCGTTTACGAGACACCCGGCGGAACGATTCTGACAACAGCCCACCGAACCCTTGAGAGCCTGACGCTTGACAGGGAAACTATGCACTATAAACAACAACTTGCCCTGAAGTATGCCGAGCTGGTTTACTACGGGCAATGGTTTTCGCAGTTGCGCCGTGCTCTCGATGGCTTTGTGGACGTTACCCAGCAGAACGTGACGGGCGAAGTCAAGATGAAGCTGTTCAAGGGCCGCTGCACGCCGGCGGGGGTTAAAAGCCCAAATAGTCTCTATCAGACCGACCTGGCCAGCTTTACGATGGGCGATGAATATAACCCGGCAGATGCAACCGGCTTTATTCGTCTGTTCGGGCTGCAGATGAAGGTGGGGGCAGCGGCAAATAAGAACAGAAAAAAGTGAGTTATTGATGTTTGAAAAACTAAGGAAACAAGTGAGACTCTGTCACCCCCGGGGAAGCGTGGGTCTATAATGGCTTAGAAACGGCTGGATTCCCGCTTGCGCGGGAATGACATCTTCTGGTTATTATGTCGTAATGTTTCATTAGATGTTCAAAGTTCAATAAAACCGCATCCTGACGCAAAGGAGGCGTTGTGGCGGCACCGGACTGGATTTGGTTTACGTTTATTTTCGCGCTTGGTTGTTGTATAGGCAGCTTTCTCAACGTTGTCATTTATCGTCTGCCCCGCGACGAGTCGCTTGTAAGACCGCCATCAAGGTGTCCGGCGTGCGGCAAGGGCATCTGTTTTTATGACAACATACCGCTGATTTCGTGGCTGCTTCTGGGTCGAAAGTGCAGATATTGTAAAGCGCCAATCTCGCCTCGATATTTCGTCATTGAACTGCTGACGGGCGTGGTCTTCATCGGGCTTTTCATTTTGTATTTTCGCAGTGACTTTCGTTCCGACGTCGGGCGATTTTTGAGCGGTGGTTGGTTCATTTACGTTTTTCACATTATTCTGTTAGCAGCTTTGATTGCCGCTTCTGCGATTGACTTGCAATTTTGGGTTATCCCGCTGTCTATCTGCTGGTTTGTTACTGTCGTAGGCTTGGTCGGGTCAGGGCTGGGTGTTTATGTAACTGAACCGGTAATATCGGTATACAAGCTGCTGCCGAGAGCCTCTGCAAATACGGCGTCTCTGGCAGTCGGCGCGGCAATAGGGCTGGCAATATCGTGGGCATTATTGGTAACCGGCGTGATTAAAAGGAGTTACGAGGGTGGCGATTCTCACGAGTCATTCCAAAAGGACCAAGGCTCAGGCGATGAAGCCCAGTTCAAGCACCGTCTTGAAATGTGCAGAGAAATCGTATTTCTGCTGCCTATTATCGTTTGCGCGGTTGCCGGCTACTGGATTATGCAGCAGGGCGGCGCGGTTCGTAACTGGTGGCTGGACTTTTCACAACACCCTGCGGTTGCGGGACTTCTGGGAGGTCTGTGGGGCTACTTTGTCGGCTGCGGTATCGTCTGGGCGACCCGCATTCTTGGGACTTTGGGTTTTGGAAAAGAGGCAATGGGGCTTGGCGATGTGCATTTGATGGGGGCCGCGGGTGCCGTAATAGGTCCGCTTTTCGTTGTCGTGTCATTCTTTATCGCGCCGTTCTTCGGATTAGCGTGGGCCGGGATGCAAATGTTTTTTAAAAAAACTCGACAAATTCCTTACGGTCCGTTCTTGTCTTTGGGTATACTTACCGTTATGATTTTGCATGAATGGATTTGGAGCTATGCGAATGCGATGTTCGCTCGTTGAAATGAAAAAGCTGAGTCAAATGTAAAAGGAGATGTCAAATGGGCGCCGTTAATAAAAAAACAATCGCGTTAGCTATCTGTATCGCAGGGGTGACATTTTCATCAGGCTGCACTAATTGGAAGAAAAAGTACAGCGCTTTAGAGGTAGAGCACCAGAATACGTTAGGACTGCTTGAGCACGAAAGGGGGCAAAAGGGGCAGCTCGCTAACCAAGTTGCACAAAGCCAGCAGACAATCGAAGAACTACAGAGGCAAATTGACGAGCAGCAGAAATCCCCAGCCGAAGCGAGCGGCTTTGATGTTGGTGAAGTCACGTTTGACCCTGATAAGGGAACCATCACCGTAACACTTCCAAATTACATCCTGTTTAACTCCGGCAAAGCGGCGCTTAGAAGAGCAACGAGTACCGAGCTTGACCATATTGTCTCGGTATTGCAAGAAAGGTACTCCGGCAGATTGGTAGATGTTGTCGGCCATACTGATTCGGACCCTATCAAGAAGTCAAAATGGAAAGACAATTGGGAGCTTTCGACTCAGCGTGCACTTACCGTGGTTAGATACCTGACTACTCGCGGAATCGCGGAAGAAAAGATTCGGGCGGTCGGACGCGGCTCCAGCCAGCCCATCGCTTCAAATGCTACCGCAAGCGGCAAATCGAGAAATCGAAGAGTTGAAATCGTCGTGCATATGAGGTAATAGCACTGGTTTGCCGGTCGCGCCAGGGGCAGCCAGGTTACTCTACTTCAATAGCGGTTCACGGACTTTATGGAGCCGTTATTGTCAACGCAAATGGTGATGGCCCCATCTTTAGGCGTATAAAGTCGCTGTGCCTCGGGTATGTGCTCGGCAGTCTGAAGCTTATCATAATCTTTTCGGCTGCAACTGTATATCAAAATCTCAGGCTCAAGCTGCCCAAGAAAATCAGAACGCAGCGTTCGGGGCGAACCATGGTGAGGAACAACTACCACCTCGGCTCTTAGGCCAGGGAAGAGCTCAAGAAGTTTGCCCTGGGCAAATTTCTCGATGTCCGAACACAAAAGCACTTTGCTCCCGCCAAATTCCATCAATGAAACCGCCGACCTGTCATTGTCACTCAAATCGGGGTCTCGAACAGCGTTATCGCTCGGCCAGAGGATTCTTATGTTAGCTTCAGTATCTAAAGCTAACTCTTTTAATGGGCTTATTTCAAGGCCGCTTTCGCTGAGCAATTGCTTAAGGAATTTTCCCGTTTTCCACTGGTCGGGATTATTAAGAAATGCATCATTGGCGTAAACGCCGCCGACTTTGCAGTGTTCGACAATCTCAGGTATGCCGTTGATGTGGTCAACGTCATTGTGGCTTATAACAATGGCGTCGACCTTATTTATTCCGCTGTAGTCGAGAAAGGCTGCGACAATTCTCGTGCCGACATCGGCAATGAAGAGCGAGCCGGCATCAAACAAGACGTTGGCTTGGCCCGGAAACTGCGCGAGTATTGCCTGGCCGTGACTAACATCAAGAGTAGTTACCACTAAATTATCCCGATGCGTCCTTTGCCATTTTGTGATACCCAAGAAAACAATCATTGGCAAAAGTAACGCTGTGCAGATGGTTTTCTTAACAACAGGCCGGCGAAAATAGGCGAACGCGGCAAAGACAATAATACAGTAATATAAAAGTATGGGTGTGAGCGAAACATGACCGATGAGTATTTGTGATATTGGCAGCGCTGCGATACCCTTTACAAGCCAAATCATCAAGTCGGCCAGTCCTGTTACCATTATGCCGAGCATCTGCGCAAAAGTCGGGAGGAGAAAAGAGAGAATTATTTTCAGGTATCCGACAGTTAAAATCAAAGCCACTAACGGAAAAGCAACTACGGTCCAAATACTCGTGAGCGGATTGATTACGTAAAAGTGATATAGCAAAACCCCGGCGCTGCCTAACCAAGCAGAAATACCAACGGCAAATATCCTCAAGAGAAACGGCCCGGGCATCGCAATTATACGGAAGAATAATCTGCTGTTTCGGCGTTCCTTGCTCCAGAACCAGCCTGTCAGTTGCTCGTAGAGAAAACCCTGGATTCGATACGTAAAAAACAAAATGCCGAGCACGGATGCAAACGAGAGTTGCCAGCCGGCCTCAAACAACTGCGTTGGTCTTATCAGTAGGAGAATTATTGCAGCTAATGATAGTGTGTTGAGAGGATTGGAGTGTCGGCGAAAGAAAAATGATGCGCAGAAGACAAAGCAAATAATAGCGGCTCGTAGTGTCGGCGCCCTCGGTGGGACAATCAGCAGAAAAATAACTATCGCGATTATGCAAACAGTCGCACGTGCGCGCTTCATTAAACCTGCCATTTTGCACAACCACCAGATAATGCCAACTAAAATCCCCAGATGCAGGCCGGAAAGGCTAATAAAGTGCAGCAAACCCGTTCTGCGAAACGCCCTGTAAGTGTTACGGTCAATATCTCGTCTATATCCTAACAGCAGCGCCTGTACCAGACCTTTGCTTTGACCTTCCCGTGACAAATCGCTCGACAAGGCGTGCGAGGCCGTTTCCCGCAGCTTGGTTCTTATTCTTGTCAAAACAGATGAGGGTGTGGTTTCGAGCAATTTTATACTGTCTCGCAATTTGACCGACGCTCCAATAAAGACGTTTCTCCTGGCAAGGTATTTCGCTGTATTGAACTGGCCGGGATTAGTTGCTTCTTTGAATGGCTGGAGCCAACAATATATCCGGACGCGGTCGCCGGCTTTCAGGTCCAGCACAGGCTCATTAACCTGCACTCGGACAAGGCCGCCTGCCTTTATCCAGCCATCGACGGTCTTGAGCTCATCTACGCTGAGATAGAAACTGCTGCCCGGGTCGGTATGCTTAAATTTTGCGAATTTCCACTGCCGATTGCTTCTTCGCGGCTTGGTGGTGATTAGGCCGCGTATCGTCGCGAGCTTTCGCTCACCGCCAATGAAATTACGGATATCGTTTTGACGCGGCTGATAGAAGCTCGCAAGGCGCACCGCACCAAGACACACGAAACAAATAAGAGCACAAGAGCTTAAGAGCACAAGTGCATAAGGAGTAAGCTTGCCGGCTCTTTGGATAGCAAAGAATAGAACCGCTGATACTGCACACAACGCCAATAATATCAGCCAGACCTGGACCGATAAGCCTACTATCGTTTGTGTTATTATCCCTGCTACCAGACCTACTGCAGCAAACAGCAGGGGACAGGTACTTATGATTTGCTTATGACGATTTTTGGGGCCGGCGAGTTGTCTGTCTATCAGCTCTAATTTTCGCCGTATATCATCCATGCCGAAGCAGACTACAGACTCAAGAGACAAGACTCAAGGACAATCTTACCGCAGAGTTCGCAGAGTTTGGGGAGAAGATTCAAAATTCAAAAATTGCCACAGAGAAAAGATAGTATTTAGCATTTAGTGAACAGTGAATAGTATTTAGTCGGAAGAAATATGACCGGACGGTGTTCGGGAAATAAAAACAGCGTGGGTTGAAAAAGCTACTCTACAAACTGGTTTATTCTTTTAAATCTTCTTTGTTTTTTTCCCACCAATCAAGGAACTCCGATACTGCAAGAGTTTTCTTTTTCAGGCCGGCTTCTTTTCCGAAGTAACGCCCCGCATATTCAACTGCTCTAAGGCTATCGTCATTTTTGAGAACATCTGCGAGGAATTCCATCCTCTCGTACTTAGAAAAATCCTTTCTTTCCCAGATATACTTAATCAAATTGGGCTTCAAATACCAATGAGTTGACTCATACTTTCGTTTTAGAGCTGAGAGGTTAAGTTTTGAAGGGTCAGTACCCTCTTCCCATGGAAAACTGGGAAGTTTTTTAAATAAAGGTTGGCTATGTTTCTCCACGATGTTCGCCCAAGCCTTTAAAGCTTGTGGTGATAGAAGAAACGTCTTGTCTTTATACCAAATTAGTAACTGGTCAAAAGCTTTTCTGTCATCGTTCTGGGCGTTAATGACGGTCAATAAATAATTATTTTTTAACGTAAGTTTTTCAAGCTCCTGATTTGATTTCTGGAGAGTCTTTTCCATCTCCGTGCGGAAAGGAGTAATTACCTCATTGACTTCCGCCGCGATAAATTGTTCAGCTGCTCTTTCAGTATATTCTTTGGCCTTGTCCTCAATAAGGCTCTGTATTTTCTCTGTTTTAAATTCTTCGTCTATTCTGTTAATTACTTTTTTTTCGACATCAGCGAGCTCATCCTTAATATCCGATTTCATTTCACGAAAATCAGACCTCATATCGCTGACTGTGTTGTAAGTAAGAAAAGTCGCCACACCAATGCCAAAGACAAAAATGATACCTAAGATTCCTGCAAGCCATTTATACACAGAACGAACTCCTTGAATTTCGTTATGAGCTCGTTCTACAATTCTGTCATAAGGATCTATTTCTTTTTTTTCTTCTCTATTGTCTTTATTTATTCTTTCTTTGTTCCTTTTATGTATCATTATGAAACCTCTGGTTCTTATACAAAGCATTCAATTTTTTCTCTCCCGGCCATATACTTTCGTAGCACGTTCGGTATTGTGATTGAGCCGTCGGCGTTTTGGTAAAGCTCGAGAATGGGTATAAGTATTCTTGGGCTGGCAATGACGGTGTTATTCAGTGTGTGGCAGAAAAGGTTCTTGTTTGTCGCCGGGTCTTTATAGCGGAGATTCATACGCCGAGCCTGAAAGTCATAGAATCTGCTTGCGCTGTGCGTTTCGCAATAGTCTCGGCGCGACGGCATCCAGGCTTCTATGTCGAACTTTTTAACCTGGCCTCTGCCCAGGTCGCCCGTACAGACATTAACAACACGGTAGGGCAGTTCCAATGCCTGCATCACGGCCTCGGCACTGGCCAGAATTTCAGCGTGATACTTCCTGCTCTCTTCAATGCTGTTTTTGCACACAACCACCTGCTCAACCTTGTCGAACTGATGGATTCTGTAAAGCCCGTATGTATCCTTGCCGGCTGCGCCGGCTTCACGCCTGAAGCAGCTTGACAGGGCAACGTATTTTGCGGGAAGGTGCTCGGCCTTTAGTATCTCGTCCATGTGATATGCTGTCAGCGGCACTTCAGCGGTCCCGACAAGGCTCAGATTATCTTTTTCCATCTGGTATGTTTGGTCTTCGGAGCCGGGAAAGTACCCTGTGCCTTTCATTACCTCGTCTTTGGCAAGCAACGGTACCGACAGGGGGGTGTACCCCTTACCGACCATATAATCCATCGCGAAGCGAAGGACCGCCCAGTGCAGAAGGGCACCATCACCTTTCAAAAAGTAATTTCTTGTCCCCGCTAATTTAACGCCCCGCTCGATATCTATGATGTCCAAAGCCAGGCCTAATTGGACGTGGTCCTTCGGGTCGAAATCAAATTGACGTATCTGTCCTTGCCTTCTGATTTCGACATTTTCCGTATCGTCCCTGCCTAAAGGCACATCGTCATCGGCCGGCTGCGCTACCAGCAGCATTAACTCATCAAATTCCGGCTGCCCGGTTTTAATTCGGCTTTGATAATCTGCTTCATCTTGCTTCAACTTTGATAACCGCTCTAACGCTGATTTTTTCTCATCGCCCGCGAGCCTGGGAATTGATTTGCCGATACTGTTTTTCTCCGTCGTAATATCCTGGAGCTGTTTTTTTGCATCTCTAAGCTCCCGGTCCAGGCGCAACAATTGGCGTATATCTACATCAAACAGCTTTTGCTTAGCGGCCCGCTCGAACCTCTCCGGGTCCTCTCGAATTTGCTTAATATCTATCATATTAGTCCTGGTACCTTTTTATGATTACCACGTTATTTTGTCCGCCGAATCCAAAAGACTCATTCACGGCAATATTGACGGGCATTTTTCTCGGCTTATTCGGCACATAATCCAAATCAAGCTCAGGGTCGGGGTCATTCAGGTTCATTGTCGGTGGTACTATGTTATCACGTATTGCTAAAACGCAGGTAATTAATTCGGCAGCACCGGCTGCGCCGATTAGATGTCCGAGAACACTCTTAACACTGCTGGCAGGGGTATTTTTTGCCTCTTCTTTGAAGACCGCCTTGATGGCTTTGGTTTCTATCGAGTCATTCTCAACCGTAGCTGTACCGTGTGTGCTTATGTAATCTATGTCTTTATAGCTGATGCCAGCGTCAGCTAATGCGGCGTTTATTGCAGCAATGGCGCCGCGGCCTTGCTCGTGCATATCCGTAACCCTGAATGCATCCGAGGTGCTGCCGTAGCCGATGACCTCAGCCAATATTTCCACACCTCTGCTTTTCGCCGAGTCCAGCGATTCGAGAATAACTATCGCTGCTCCTTCACCGATGATGAAGCCGTCACGGCTGGCCGAGAAGGGCCTCGATGCCGTTTCAGGACTGTCATTTCTTGTCGATAGGGCGGTGAGACGGTTAAAACCCGTAACGCCCAAGGGATGTATCATCGAATGGGCACCGCCGGCAATCATGACGTCGGCATCTCCTCGGCGGAGCATCTCTGCGGCCTCACCAACGGCCTGTGTGCTCGCAGCGCAGGCGGTCAAACAGCTTCTGGTCGGCCCGCGAGCGCCGGTGAGCATCGCGATGTGAGCGGCGGGCATATTCGGCTCCTGCTCAAGCTCTCGCATCGCGTCCATTTGGCCAAATGCCACCGCGGCCCAGTGGCGCCAGCTCATTTCGCCGCTGTCCCGGTCCCAGCCTTTTACGACCGCATTGAAAAATACATCGTTGTCGACCGAACCTTCACCGGCTCCAAGATAAATCCCCAATCTTTCCCTGTCTATCCCATCAGCAGGCTCGTCGGTTTCAACGTCGACCCCTGCCTGTCTACAGGCCTGGGCCGCTGCACCAACGGCAAATCCCGAGCCCCGATTGCAGTGTTTGTGAAGGTCCAGCCTGTTCGTATATTTTGACACGTCGTAGTCTTTAACCTCGGCGCTGAATGTTGAGGGAAATGTCGAGGCGTCGAAAATGGTTGTCTTTGCAATTCCGCTTGTGCCCGCGAGAATCGCCTGCCAGACCGTTTCGACATCATGGCCTAAGGGACATACTATGCCGGTTCCGGTTATTACTATGCGATTAGACATCTATTTGGCCTTTGAAGTTTTGTCCCCCGGGAGCATTCGGAATAACGAATACCCAACAAGGAATATCGAAGTTCCAAGTAAAATCGGTTGGCTCTCTTCATTTCTTTGAGTCTTTGTTTCTTTCAGCGGTTTTTACACATGTAACAAAAATGGCGATCAATTCGTCGCATTCGGTTATTAATGCCCCGAGTTCTTCCATGTTTGCTGTCAGCGTCTTACGTTGAATCATATTAATCCAAACCAGCGTCTCGCGTAACTCCTTGAGTGATATTTTTATCTTATGGATGAAATCCTTGCGGGACTCAGCGCTCTGTGCCTCCCCATAATTGGATGCTACAGACGTTCCGGAACGTATCAATTGACCCGCTATATGATTTCCCGCACGTGTATTAGGCAAGGCCTCAACTATGTTAATGACACTGACTGAAAAGTCGGGCAGGCGTTCTTCAAGGTCATATTTTGTTTTGTTGCGTCGGTCCATTATTATTTGGTATTAGGGCTTTGGTATTCTGTATGTTTCCTTAATACTTCGTCATTGCCTGTTCGATGTTCTGAGTTCAGTCCGGTCTTTTCAGCACTACTGCGGCTGTTTGTCCGCCGTATGTGTAGCTGCAGCATAGTGCAAAGCGAATCTCTCTCTCCTCCGGCTCTTTTAGAATGTTGAGCCTGCAGCCGTCAGCTTTTTCATCACAGTTTTTTGCGGCGGGTATCTTACCTTCGGTCATTGAGCAAACTGCCGCGATGATATCGAGGGCTCCGGCGGCAGCACCGGTATTGCTCAGCATACTCTTAGTGGGCCACACAGGTACCTTCGTGCCGGCCTGGCCCAGGGCGGCCTCAATTGCGGCTGCCTCAGCCAAATCATCGGCAGCTATTCCGGTTCCATGCGGGATAATCAGGTCCAGCTCTTCCGGCTGAATCTGTGCATCCGCCAATGCCTTTTCTATTGCTATCTGAATACCCCTGCCGTCCGGTTCGAGATGCTCGTATGCCGGGTTGATATTATTGCTGTGGCCGTATCCGGCTACTTCAGCGTAAATTCTCGCACCGCGGCGTTTGGCACCGGCAAGGCTTTCCAATGTGACGAGCGCGGCAGCTTCACCGAAAACTGAACCTTTAGCCCCGGCATCAAAAGGTCTGCAGGCCGAAGAAGGGTCGTCGTTGTTTTCACTTGTGGTCCTTTCGAGCAGACATTGGCGAATCATAACTATCGGATTTACCTTCGCCTCGGCTCCTCCGGTGAGCGCAATATCACAGGCACCGCGTGCGATAAGTGATGCTGCCTCGCTTATCGCCAAATGGGCACTTGCTTCGGCACACGTGATGCTGTTGCTCGGCCCTTGAATGTCGTGTATAATGCCTATATGACATGCCAACATGTTCGGGAGATACTTGAGCAGCCATAGGGGTGTGACTAATTCCAGGCCGTCTTTGCCCCATTTGCGAATATCAAATTTGCCGTCTGTCACACTTGTGGCAACGGCAGGTGCCAGCTCAACCAAATCACAGCTTATAAGGCCGGCACCAAGATTGATTGCCATGCGGGTTGGGTCGACGTTTACATTATCCGGGTCGATACCCTTTGTAACAAGCCCGCTGTCAACGAGTGCTTCATTTGCCGCCACAACAGCGAGCTTGATGTCCCTTGACATAAGTTTGACAGCTTTGCGAAAGGTCTTAGGGACAAACGGTTGTACCTTGAAATCGGGGACCTGGCCGGCGAGTTTACAAGTAAAACCGACCGGGTCAAAGGCGGTAATTTCGGCTATTCCGCAGCGTCCGGCGGAGAGTGCCTGCCACATCTGGCCAACGGTAAGTCCGAGCGGGCTT
>JAUWIU010000054.1 GCA_030608075.1 Phycisphaerae bacterium | reverse complement strand
TTCGCATCAACGGAACTTCATACAGGCCCAAGGTTTTCAAGAAGGGCACCTACACGGTCAAGGTCGGCCAACAAGCTGGTGATAAAATCAGGACCCTCAGCGGGATTTCATCTTTCGGCCCTGATGATACCAAAACACTCGGAGTAAGATTCTGACAATATTTACTGACCGCCGAATAGGATGCTGAAGCTGAAATGCTAAAGCTGTGCACCTCAGCGCATGCTTGTCGGTTGGCCGATACCAATCACTGCATTTATATCAAAGCGGCCTGAGCGATGAATAGCAGCATCAGGCTATCGCTTTTTTCTTTTTTTGTTCTTTTTTTAGCTTGATTAGTGCCTGTCATCGCGAGCGAAGCAATTTCTCCTTGATTGATGCTTGTGATTGCGAGTCGGCACATGCGGACGAAGCAACCTAAGCTTTGATTCAGTAACGAGTGACAAAACGACCTTCAGTTTCGCAACAGCTTGTCCAGGAGCGCCTCCGATAGGCTCTTCGTCAAAATATGCCACCCTTTTTCAATAACTTTCTTGAGCAAGATTCGTATCCTCCCAGGTATATAACGACCAGCGTTTTGCGCTGTCGCTGTTGGCTTTTCGGCGCTTAATTCGTCTGTGGCATTCTGCGCTATTTGCTGCAGTGTGTCAGCTAAGTCATAAAGAGTACCTTTGAAGCTATCGACGAGTATCTCAAACTGTTCCTCGTTGTCCTGGGTGATAGCTCGACCACGCCAACTTTCGTATTCTTGATGTAACCGGTCAAGTTCAGCGAAGTCGCTCTGCACTTTAGCGCCTACGTTAGTTTTCTCAAGTAGTAACAATATCACTTTTTTGTAGCGCCAGTTCGGTGAAAGTTGGACTTTTGTTGTGGACCGAGGATTGTATGACAAGTTGTCTGCCCAGTCTTTCAGTTTTTCCGCGACCTCGAGGATTGTTAGTAAGTTCATGACATTAGTCCTTAAAAAATGAAATTTTTTGCTGTTTTTCTACATATAGTAGGCGGACCGACCCCCCAAAAGTCCAAAATTTTTTTGCACCAATTTGCAGAGAAAGTCCTTGTTTGGCAGGAAGACCAAGAGTTAAAATATAAGCTGACACGTAAACATCGCGTTGCACTGGGCTTTCGGCGCTTCCTGTCAAACCGGCAGATTTCTTAAACCGCGAATGCTCAGAAGTCGGTGCCCCTTTGCCTGCGGCCTTACGGGTGCACTTGCGTGTCTGTTGGTGGCCTTCCCGGGCCTCGGACGAGCACAGTTTAGCGGTGCCCATTTTGGTGCACCACCCAATGCTAACAATTGTACACAAGGAGACTAAGATGAAGACGCTTGCTCTATCATTCGTGCCGGCTTTACTCGTGGCGGCTTTTATGTCTATCGCCATTGCCAATTCTCAAAAGGGAGAGCCTCCAAAATACTCGACTACGGTGAAACTGGCTATTTCAGGCGATGACGAAATAAGGAATGAGGTCTACAGTTACATTAGCAGAGAGCTTCGGTCACTTAGTGATGTGCAGATAGTGAAGGACAAGGGTGAATGGGTTATTCAAGTTGTGGCTCTGCAAGAACAGAGTAAAACCGGTCGCACAGTCGGAGTCGCAATATCGTCAGTGACATTGAAGCCTCTTTTGAGGGACCGGTATGTTCTTTTTATCTTATTACCCCAAATTAGAGCGTCGCTCAGCGACACGGACTATCAACACCTCCTGGCTTGTCTGCTTGACAGTCAGTATGTCAGGGGTCACCAGGTCTATAGTGGCAGTCCAGAAGATTTGAAGACTATTTGCCAAAAGATAGTTGCAAATTTCGATGCAAACAGCCTAAAAGAAGCCCGGGAAGACCACCAAGAGATAGTTAAGTTACTATGGAGTGAAGAGTTGTCCACACAGGAAGAACCTAACAAGCCGAAAGCTGACTAACCCATGACACTTTTGCTGCTAGGCTTGGGTGCGGTGATATTGAGAAGGACCTAATGAGTAGGTTGCACGTTCCACCCTACGAGAACTTGACGCTATGAATAAGAAACAACTTATCTGCTTGTGGGGAGGTATAGTTGTTTTTGTCTTTATTGCTTTAACGACCCTCACGGAGGTGTCGGCAAATATCTTCGGCGGAAACCAAAAGTACGAATACGGTACACTGGTTGTACGCTTGCTATGTACCGTTATTGTATCTGGTGGTCTAATCTACACCCTCAAAGACAAGGAACGCAAAAACGACAAAGATGACTGAACCGGCCACTTTCCTGCTACCAGGCTTGGGTGCGCTGATGGTCAGTATGAAAAAGTTGCGATAGAAAAGAGAACTTACAAGGAAGTACTGTTCAAGACCTACGTCTGAGAACTGGTTGACAGGGAGTTAAGCGGCACTATCTCACTTGTGTATCATTGGCATCGGTCGGTTTGTTAGGGTCAGTGACCTGCGGCTGCACGCCTTTTCTTGTCGGTGTTTTCTCGGCGCTTTTCAGCAATTCTCTGATAACTTTTTCCGTAGTGTAACTTTTGTCGCGAGATGAGACTACCCGGTCGACCAGATTGCTCCACCAGCATACATACGAGACGTTACTCTGCTCAAACTGGGTGCCAAAACCAATTTGCTTCACGAAGGTATTGTGCGAGAGCGGCGTTACGCAGACCAGCAGGGCCACAAAGCTCCAGGTGAGAAATCCGGCTAAGAAGCCCAGGAAACCGGCGCCGAGGGAATTAAATATCTTGGGAAAAGAGACTGTGAACTGGCCGGTGATAAATGTGTAAGATATAGTGTGCAGAATCAGAAAAGACGCCACGGCGATACTTATCAAGGTCAGGGCGACACCATATGGCATATCGCACGCAGCGGGGAAAAGCTGTGCCGCCAAGGGCCTTAGGAAAATCGCCAGGTAGATAGAGATAACGATATTGAACAACATCGCCCATGTCTCGTAAAAGCCCATTTTAATAGCAAAATGTGCGAAAAGTGCACCAACGAATATGCCTACCCAAAATATCATAGACCTTATCCTACCACTCTTTTCAGCTCCTCGATGCTTGTTATTCCGGAGACAACCCTTTTCAATCCCTGATAATGGAGATTCGACCTGCCTTTTTGCTCACCGTTTCTTCGCATTTCTGCCATGAACAGTTTATCATCAACAAGACTGGCTTTAAGTTCGTTCGTAAACACCAGAATGTCGAATATCGCTCTCCTTCCCAGATAGCCGGTCCAGTTGCACTGCTCGCATCCCTGAGCCTGGTAAATGCTTCTATAGTTTATACGTTTTCTGCGAAACTCCCGTACCTGGCCCTGGCTCAACTGCGCAGGTATCTTACATTCGGTGCAGAGACACCGCAGCAGTCGCTGAGAAATGACAAAGCTTAATCCGCTGGCCATCAGTAACGGAGAGACACCCAAATCCAACAGCCGTATCATAGCTGATGCGTTGGTGTTACAGTGTATTGTTGCCATAACAAGATGCCCCGTCTGAGACGCCCGAAGCGCAATTGCCGCGGTTTCCTCATCCCGTATCTCGCCCACACAGATTACATCCGGGTCCTGTCTCAAGATACTGCGCAAGCTCTTTGCAAACGTAATATCGGCCTTGGGGTTGACTTCAATCTGGCTGGCATTTGGTAGTACGTATTCAATCGGGTCTTCCACTGTGATAATATTACGTGTAAACAGGTCAATCTCATTCAGCATGGCGTACAAGGTGGTGGTCTTGCCGCTGCCGGTCGGCCCGCACATAAGTATCATACCCGATGGCTTGCTGATGGCGCTTAGTATTGTTGCGGCCTGCTTCTTGG
The DNA here is from genome assembly GCA_030608075.1 of Phycisphaerae bacterium. Taxonomy (GTDB): domain Bacteria; phylum Planctomycetota; class Phycisphaerae; order Sedimentisphaerales; family Anaerobacaceae; genus JAUWIU01. Next base: position 5,668 of record JAUWIU010000054.1, on the reverse strand, counting down.
ATAATCCGATACTGTCCAGCGTGAACATTCCCGCATTCTGGTTAAGCACGCGGATGGACAGTTTCTCGCCGTTGAGGACGCCGGCACTGGCAGCGCGAAAGGAAAATGCTCCTTCAGCCGTTTTTGCCGTAAACGAACCATCCTGGGGTCTTCGTCTTTCGGCAATGTCCATACTCGAAACCGCCTTAATACTGTTTATTATCGCCTGGCAAGTGTCGGAATCAATCTGCTCAACGGTTCTCAATACGCCATCTACACGCAGCCGGACCGTGTATATCGACTCGTCCTTCGGGTCGATGAGAATATCGCTGGCTCCTTCTTCGAGAGCGTCGGATATAATTTGCTCGGTAAGGTCAAGGATGCGGCTGGTCAGGCTGTCATGGTGTTTGCTATCGCCGTACATCTCTTTAATATTTCTGCCGGACGCATCGAGAAGCCTTATTTTCGAGTCCTTGCGAGGTACGCGCAGCGCCACATTTCGCAGCCGCTGCCTTAGTGTTTCAAGGATACCGACGTCACTTTCACAGACCTTACGCCTGACATCCACTATAAACAGCACCAGCAGAAGAACAGGCCCGAGAAACAAACCCCCGATGTTGGCTAAGGACTTGCGATTCTGGGGCACTAACGGACTGAATTGCAGGTGCTGAATAACGTACAAGCACAGGTACACCCAGAATATGAGAAGAACAAGTTTAATCGGGTTAAACAGAAATAATATTGCCAGGCACATTGTCTTTGCCAGCCAGTTCGCCGAGAAACAGTTTATGAAAGCCAATACTTGCATACAATTGCTCATCCGGCAAATACTGTAATACAAGCCCCGCTATAATACAAAATAATTTATTCGCCTTGCTTTGGCAAGGAAAAAGTTTTTAAATTACTCTACAAAGTTATTGTACGTTCCTGCCGCAAGTGAGGCAATAAATAGCATTGACTTGACAAATCTGCCAGTCCGGCTATATTATTCGTAGCCAGATTAAGGGATTCTTAATACGGGACGGATATATGGTACAGGTGACACTGCCAGACGGCAGAAAATTAGAGATTATCAAGGGTACGACCGCCCAGCAGTTCGCCGAGCAGATAGGCCCGGGCCTTGCAAAGGCGGCGGCAGCAGCAAAAATAGACGGCCGGCTTGTAGATTTGTCGGCGCCTATCGACAGCGACGCAACTGTAAAAATTATCACGGTTCAGGATGCTGAGGGTCTTGAGGTAATGCGACATAGCTGTGCGCATATAATGGCCGAGGCGATATGCACGATTTGGCCGGACGCTAAGCTGGTTTACGGCCCGACCGTCGAGGACGGATTTTACTACGATATCGACCTCGATGAGCCTGTTCGGCCGGAAGATTTCGAGCGCATCGAGGAAAAAATGCGTGAGATTATCGAGGCCGACAAGCCTTTTATTCGCAGGGAAATGCCGCGCAGCGAGGCCCTGGCGAAACTGGCCGGCGATAAGTACAAAACCGACAATATAAGCCGCGCCGATGGTGACGTGATAAGTTTTTATTCACACGCCGACGATTTTGAAGATTTGTGCCGTGGTCCGCATCTACCCAGCACGGGCCGCGTAGGCAGCTTCAAGATTATGTCAGTGGCCGGGGCCTACTGGCACGGTGACCCGACACAAAAGATGCTCCAGAGGGTCTACGGAACGGCGTGGGCGAGCAAAAAAGACCTCGACGATTATCTGCAAAGACTCGACCAGGCAAAGAAACGCGACCACCGGCTCATAGGCAGACAATTGGGCCTTTTCAGCTTTCACGAGGAAGGTCCGGGCTTTGCGTTTATCCATGCAAAGGGAATGATTATCTGGAACGCAATTGTCGAGTTCTGGCGAGGCCTGCACGATAAATACGGCTACGAGGAAATACAGACACCAATCATTTTGAATGAAGAGCTTTGGCACAAAAGCGGGCACTGGGAAAACTACAAGGAGAATATGTACTTTACCAGCTTTGACAATGCCACTTATGCGATAAAGCCGATGAACTGTCCGGGCGGCTGTCTTGTTTATAAATCGTCTCAGCACTCGTATCGCGAATTTCCGATGCGCGTTGCCGAGCTTGGTCTCGTTCATCGACACGAAGCCAGCGGCGTTATGCACGGGCTTTTCAGGGTGCGACAGTTTACACAGGATGACGCCCATATTTTCTGTACGCCCGAGCAGATAGAGTCTGAAATAATCGGCGTGATTGAGCTTACCTTCGAGACATACAAAGCCTTTGGCTTCGAAGACTTTCGCATTGAGCTTTCGACCAGGCCTGAAAAGCACATAGGCTCAGATGAGATTTGGGATATTTCCACCAATGCTCTCAAAGGCGCTCTTGCCAAGAAGGAAATCGAGTATAAAATCAACGAGGGCGATGGTGCGTTTTACGGCCCAAAAATAGATTTTCACATTAGGGACTGTTTGAAAAGGTCATGGCAGCTCGGGACGATTCAACTGGATTTTTCGATGCCTCAGCGTTTCGGCCTTGTCTATACCGACAAAGACAATACAGAGAAAACGCCCGTGATGATTCACCGAGCGGTTTTAGGCTCGTTCGAGCGCTTTATCGGGATACTAATCGAGCACTACGCCGGGGCTATGCCGCTGTGGCTTTCACCGGAACAGGTAAGGGTTCTTCCAATAAGTGAAAAGAGCAATGATTACGCCCAGACTGTCTATCACGGGCTTAAAGATGCCCGGCTTCGGTGTCGTCTGGATTTGTCCAATGAAAAAATCGGCGCCAAGATTGCCAAGGCGCACAGCGAAAGGCTTCCATACATGCTTGTGGTTGGGCCTCAGGAGGCCCGGTCGAATACCGTGAACGTAAGAATCCGCGGAGAGAAAGAAACAAAAACAATTTCGACCAATGAGTTTTTACAAATTGCCCGAGAAAAAATTGTCGATAAATCACTGGATTTGTTATTATGATAACAAGGCCGGTCCGCAGGTACGGGGCGCGCCGGCCGCGGAGAGCTGGTTCTTTTGAGAAAGGTCAGGTGGTGCAGTATCGGTAAACGAGGTTTGAGGGTAAATGGAGAGATTCGTGCCCAGCGTGTCAGGCTGATAGACGAATCAAATAATCAGGTGGGGGTAGTAGAAAGGTTTATGGCAATCAGCCAGGCCCGCGAGCTTGGCCTCGACCTCGTCGAGGTCGCGCCAACAAGCGAACCACCGGTGTGCCGGATAATGGATTACGGCAAATGGCTCTATGAGCAGAAACGCAAGATTCGCGAATCTCACAAAAAAAGTCAGCATCACAATCTGTCGCTTAAGGAGGTCAGGCTACGTCCTGTAACCGACCAGCACGACCTTAGTATTAAGCTAAATCATGCCCGCGAATTTCTGGAAAAAGGCCATAAGGTGCAGTTCACAGTATTTTTCCGCGGCCGCCAGTTGCAGCACAAGGAGCAGGGCTACGCATTGCTCGAGCAGGCTACTGAATTTCTGCAGGACCTCGCAAAAGTCGAACGACCGTCCAGGTTGGCCAACAAGCGTATGACGCTGCTGCTTGTGCCGAAATAGTGCATATTCTGCAACTGTTATTTCCCGGCTCGTCGGCTGATTGTTTCAACACAAGGCGCCAGTTTTGTGTCGCACCCGATACCACAGAAAATGGCTGTTTGAGTCAGGCAACACAGGCCCATTTATTCTTTGCAGAATTTGCATCCCACACTATTGACTAACAGATTCGAATAAAGTAAACTGTGAGCTTTGTATTTTTTGGTTATCGTAAGGTAAGTTATCTCGAAGGAACCGCCTAAATGCCGAAACAGAAAAGCCATAAGGGCTTGAGCAAGAGAGTGAAGGTTACCGCTACGGGAAGGGTGAAGCGCAGACACGCCTGCGGCGGACATCTTATGAGCGGTAAAACCGGCAAACGACGAAGGCGTGTCGCAAGTTCAGCGGATATAATCGGCGCAGCAGCAAAAACGACCAGGATAAAGCTGTGTAAATAGACAGTAGTGAGCGCACAGGGTCTGTTTTGATGCCCAACCGAATCGGGCCGGCTATGCTTCTCGGCTTCGCCTTGGCTGCCGTCAGCAAGCTGGAAAAAATAAAGTTCTTAACGAAAAATGGGTGAACAAAAATGCCAAGAATTAGAAAAGGTGCCGCGCGCCATCGCGCAAAGAAACGAGTTCTAAAGGCGGCAAAAGGTTATCGAGGCCCGGCGGGACGACAATATCGAACGGCAAAACAAGCTGTGCTCCGTGCAGCGGTCAACGCACGAATCGACCGTAAGCGCCGAAAACGCGATTTTCGAGGTCTCTGGATAATACGCCTCAGCGCAGCGTGCCGCCAGCGAGACTTGAGATACAGCCGATTTATCCACGGCTGCAAACAAGCCAACATTCAGTTGAACCGTAAGATGCTCAGCGAAATCGCCATAGCCGACCCACCCGGCTTCGATGCTGTCGTTGACGCGGCCAAGGCGGCTATCGGCTGACCACACCGAGGCCACAACCCAAACCAAGCGCTTCGAGGTCTCAATGCCTGAACGATTCGAAGAAATCAGCAAAGTCGCTTTCGCTGACCTGAAGAAAGTAACCGACAAGGCGTCTCTTGAAGATTTCCGCATAAAATACCTTGCCCGCAAAGGTCGCATAACACAAATGCTCACGCAGATAGGCCAATTCCCACCCGACCAGAAGCCAGCGGCCGGACAACTTGCAAACAAGATAAAAAAAGAAGTTACCGAAGCATTTCAGAAGCTCAAAAAAAACCTGGCCGAGGCCGACCAAACCAAATCACAACAGTTAATCGACGTTACGCTGCCCGGTATACCCACTGGTGTCGGCAAGATGCACGTCATTACCCAGACCACAAGTGAGCTGCTGGAAATATTCGGCCGAATGGGCTTCGCAGTCGCCTATGGGCCGGAAGTCGAAGACGACTGGCATAATTTCGTCGCACTCAATATCGGGCCCGAACACCCAGCACGAGACCCTGCGGACAACTTTTACATTGATGACAAGACACTGCTGCGAAGTCAGACCTCGACCATTCAAATCCGTGTAATGGAACACAAAAAGCCGCCTATTCGCGTTGTCGCGCCGGGACGGGTCTATCGCCCGGACACAGTCGACGCAACCCACATGTATATGTTCCATCAGCTCGAAGCGCTGGTTGTTGACGAAGGTGTTAGTATGGTGGATATGAAGACCACTATTGACCAGTTCATTCACGCCTTTTTTGGTGCTGATACAAAATGGCGGTTTCGGCCGAGCTTCTTCCCCTTTACCGAGCCCAGCGCCGAAGTCGATTTACTCTGGGTAGATAAGAGCGGCAGCGAAAGCTGGATAGAAATGGGCGGCTGCGGTATGGTCGACCCTAACGTCTTCGATGCGGTCGGAATCGACAGCGAAAAGTATACCGGCTGGGCCTTCGGATTCGGCATTGACCGACTGGCTATGCGAAAGTACGGCATCACCGATATTCGCCTGCTTTTTGAAAATGACCTGCGATTCCTCAGGCAGTTTTGAAAAAAAGCAGCTCATCGTCCGCCAGCACCTCACCGGCCCAAAATCATTATTCCCAGTTGGTTGGCCAGCTTTATCGTCTCAGGCTTGTCAATTATTATTGTCTTGCCTGCCTCAACAACAAGACACTTCCCGCCGTTGTCGTGCAGGCTCCGTATCGTATCAGGTCCTACGCAGGGCACATCAAATCTCAT
>JAUWIU010000038.1 GCA_030608075.1 Phycisphaerae bacterium | reverse complement strand
ATACGCTCACCGCCGCCATGTATGCCAATACGAGAAAAGGGCCTATACCAAACTAATCAGTATAGGCCCCGAATCAATCCAAACCAACGGCTGCTTAAGGCCTGGGCATCCCGTTACCGCCAGGCAAACAGGGCATAATCATCGAAATCCACATCGCCGTCCTCATCGAGGTCCGCTATGTTATAGCCGCCGTCCCCACCCGGGCCTTTCCACAGCCAGTTGCGTACAAAGGTGGCCAGGTCAACTTCTATGTCGCCCTTGCTCTGATTGGGGGCATTGCCCGTTGAGCCGCTGTTCTGACCATCCTCGAACCGCCACGCCTGGGTCGCCTGACCACGCCGGTTCCACTGATAGGTATTGCCGTCGGCAACCCTGCCGCTGAAGTGTCGGCTGTTATCTCTGGCACTCGGATTGGTGTCCCAGCTCGACTCAATACGCTTGAAACCATTGGCCCAGTAGTGAATCCACTTGCTGGTGCTGGCTTGGTGCTCCCAGTTCCAAAGCTTAATGCCGTTAGGCGTCCAGAACGTCTCGGTACCGACCTTTTTGCCGTTCTCATAGGTGCATTGATACTCTTTGGTGCCGTCCTCGTAGAAGAAGGTCTCGGTGCCGTGAAGCAGGTAACGGTCGTTCGGACAGATTCTGGCGCTCCAGACCGCCCGCAGCGCACCGGAAGTATAATCCTCGCTGTACTGCTGCACCGTACCGCCAGTAGTCTCCGGAGGAATATCCCCTGAGCCGGAGAATACCCACGCTTCATTAAGCTCATAATGCAGACACGGATGGGTCATCGTCGAGAGTACGTGCAGCACGCCGTTGGGCGCCTGACGGATGCTGGAATAGCCTAACGTGCCGTCATCACGGTCGGATTCGTGAGGCAGCGTCACCGGCAGGTTCTTGATGTGCCAGCTATCACCGTCATTATCCGAGATGGCCACGATACAGCCACGGTCATAACTGCCGCCGGGCTTATCGCCGCCTCTGTGCTGAGCATCGCTGCAGAAGGCAAGTTTGCCGTTTTGCATACGTGTAACGCACGGCCTCTGATTGCTGCCAAGAGGCGCAAACGGCGTCCTGTCCTCACTGCGCCAGCTTCCGCCCCAGTTGTCCGAAATACACATCGGCATGTAACCGTCAATATCGGTATTCTTGCCGCCGATGGAGAGAACCTTCGTGTTATTGTCAATCATGACAACTGTCGAGTGACGTCCGTTGGTTCGGCCGCCCTGGTCACGCCAGTTCATACCATCGCTGCTGCCTTTCCACAGTAAGCTTTCCCCACCGTCACCGTCCATTGCGAAATACAGGTCGCCGCTGGGCGAGCGGAATGCGTTCTGGCAGGGCTGCGGAGTAAAGTCGTCCACTCCACCGCTTAAATGAGGGAGCCACAGCTTCCAGGTGGCGCCGCTGTCGTCGGAGAAACCCACCTTAAAGGGCAGTCTGTCGGAACCATCGATTCTTCCGCCGCCGAAGAACCACACCTTGTCACTACTCTCGGTCCACAACAAGCCGCTCTGCTCGTTCATATGCTTGAAGTCATAGAACAGCTCCGGCATCTCCCACACGTTCGAGCCGTAGCGAAGCCGTGCCTGGACGAATCTGACGTCATCATCAAACTCATCTCCGGAGGAGTGCGCGCTGAACCATACGGCCAGCGCATCGCCGTTTGGCATTACCTCAAAGCCGGGAGAGTGCTGGTGGAACATAGTTGATGGACATCCGCCTGTCAGGGCGAAGTCACCGTCATCGTCATTGTCCGGCGGGATAGGTATCGCGAATCGCACGGTAAAGTAAGGCGTGCTCGGATTCGGTGCCTGCTGGGCCTCTTCGAGGTTCTGTCTGATTGCCGCCTGGCAAAACGGAGGCGGACTGACGTACGGATTCTCAGGCGGGTCGAATACCATAGCCACTCTAAAGCCCATACTCGGTATAGGCCAGGGGCTGCTCTTGGCGTTAGGCGGAAAGGCCTCTCGGTCGTCGCCGTCTCTGCGAACCACTTTTAGAATGCCGCTCGCCGGACCAAGCGGGTCGACCTGAGCGAGAGCATCGTGGAATGGCTGGTGCCAGTCGTTTGTCCATTCTCTGCCGCCCATATCCTGCACGCCCTGTGGATTCTCATGGACGTATTCCCACTCGGCCTCAGTCGGCAGCCGATATTTCATACCGTCCTGTCTGAGCCATTCGCAGAAGCCATTTGCATCGTTCCAGGTAACATCGGAGGCCAAACCACGGAGACCAGCCTGCTGATAATGACTCTGGCTGACCTTTGTTTTCAGCATGTAAAAAGGTTTGGTAAACATAACGAGATGCGAGGGCTGCTCGTCATAGTCTCTTCCGCCGCTGTCGCGAAGGTCTGGTCCGCTGCCCTGTCCCATGGTAAAAGTTCCGGGCATAATTCGAAGGAATGTCATTCCGAGGGCATTGGTCCAGACCGGCCCCATATCGCTAATAGTCAGGACGTGCTGGGCTACGGCGAGCTTTACGCCGCCGGTCGCATTGGACAGCGTTAGAACAACGGTCTCGTCGGGAAATTCCTCAATATCATCATCCACGATACTGATGTTTATCATTTTGGTGGTTTGTCCGGGTGTGAAAGTCAATGTGCCGGCATTAAGAGTATAGTCGACGCCGCCTCCTGTGGCTGTGCCGCCTGTAGCGGCATAATCGACAGTGACCACACTCGGCATTGCGGTGGCCAAAATAACCGGGATATTAGCCGGGCCGGAATCTTCCTTGATACTGCTTGTTTGCGACTCGAATCCCAGTCCCGGTCTTGGGTCCTCGATGGTGTATACATGCTCCGATATTTTGCCGAGTATAGCATCCGGGCCGGTCGGATTTGACAAAGTAATGACAATTGTTTCATCGTCTTCGTCAAGGCCGTCATTGATGATGTCGATGCTGATGGTCTTGCTCGTTTCACCTGCGCTAAAGCTCAATGTCCCTGCGGCAAGGGTGTAGTCGACACCGCCGGTAGCCGTACCGCCGGTCGCAGCGTAATCGACCGTTATTGTCTCTTCCGCCGGCTGAGAAAGAACCACCGTTAAGACGGTCGGGCTGACAGTTTCAAGCGCACCGGAAGCCGCCGAATCGAACGCCACTTCCACGGCAAGGGCCTTAGCAGTGATGCGGGCGGCACCACCGCCCAAATCCTCAATCTCTATAAACCAGACTCCCGGATCCAAAGATGTGTCCACAAGGAGGGAACCCTCGTCAAGCCAGTGCAGTGGATTGTAGCGCCCCTCGGTATCGTCATCGCCATAACCGGTCGCGACATTTATCACACCGTTTGCATTTAGGTAAATCATACTTTCCCGCTCTTGGCCAAAGCTCTCGATGTCGTAAGCGTTCCAGGTTCCGCCGACGTAGACATTCGAAGGCCCTGCGTGGTCGGGGAGCTTGTAGGTGTCGTTGGTCTCGAGGATGCCGCCGGCCTCAATCGTGACGTCGCATCCATCGTGGTCCACCCTGTCGTTGAATATAGCGTGTCCGGTCGCCGTGATTTGCAGGCCCCCCATGTCGCAGATTTGGGTCAAGTCATTCCACTCCTGCTGGCCGTCAACAACCTCAGCCGAAGCGGTGCCGACCAGGGCCAGCAGTAAAACAAATGCCATATAAGATACCAATTTCCCACACATAATACGTCCTCCAACAAAGTCGACAAAGTTAATAATGAAACAACAACTTTAGTGCGAAGTGGAAGTACACATGCACTTATTCAGGGACAGACAGCGAAAAGCACACATCATAAAGGTATATGAAGGCCATCCTGGCTTTTCGCGTTTGCCTAACATGGGCTATGAGGCCTGGTTTGACTAAACCCACCTCCTTTCTCGAAAGACCTTCACAGCCTTGTTCCTTGTAATACAATCGTTTATTTTCGCTGCACACATTTGCGGCAAAGCACAGATACCGGCGTCGCACTGGCATTATAACAGGTTTTGTCCGATAAAGCAACGTTTTCTCACAAAAAAAGTGGAGCATCCAGAGCAAGGGAAAGGGAATTATAGGAACGTGTGTCCGAAAAACAAGCGTTTTTTCAGCGTTTTTTGTTTTTCGGGCACGAATTGACGAATGTCCAGTTTTTTCGTTGCCGGCCGGTTATTTTCGACGGGCCTGGTTAACTGGTGCGAAATTTCGAGTCTTCGAAGGCGTTTTTAAGAGCGAGGCAAAACCCTTCGGCAACAACTGCTATGGAAATGACTTATGAGACCTGGGTCTCAAGGGAAATGGGGGCCTTTTGGGACGGCAAGGTGGTCAAAAAGATTCAGGTAAGCTGTTCGACCCAAAGCTTGCTTTTCGACAGTTTTTTTCTTGACAAGCGTGACGACTACGGTTAAATTAGGCTAACACGGTAACCTGGAGAGGTTTTATACTGGAAAGGTCGGGTTAAAAAGAGGAGAATGGATAAGCACAAGGATTTATTCACAACCGGTGAAGCGGCTGACATTTGCAAGGTAAGCCAGCAGACAATCATTCGATGTTTTGATGCGGGACGGCTTGAGGGCTTTCGCGTCCCCGGCTCAAGATTCCGGAGAATCCCACGAGAGAACCTTCTCAGGTTTATGAAGGGAAATAACATACCCTTGGACAATCTTGAGTCGGGCAAGAAGAAGGTCCTTGTCGTTGACGACGATGCCGAGATTGTCGAGCTTCTGGTTGACGTACTTATTCGTGACGGGAGATTCGACGTGCGGACAGCATCGAGCGGCTACGACGCAGGAATACTGACGCAGCAGTTCCGGCCGCACCTTATACTGCTTGACTATATGCTGCCCGACGTCAACGGCAACGTTGTGTGCGAGACGATAAGAAAAAACCCTGAATTCGAGGACATCAAGATATTTATTATCAGCGGGGTCGTAAGACAGGAGGAAATCGACTATCTGCTGAAATCTGGCGCGGAAGATTTCATAAGAAAACCATTTAATATCGTTGAGCTGACGGACAAGATTGCCGCCGCGTTAGAGGTGAGATAAGCGACTTGCGCAGGCTGGTTTGGGCAAAACCAGGCGGTGCAAGAGAAACAGAAGCAACGAGCAGTGAGTCAAAAGAAAGAAGAGGGGCAGACGGTCAGAGATTCGAGAACTGGCCAACCGCAGACAGAAAAAGAGGAAGGAAATGCCGGAAAAAAATGCTGATGTAAGAATTGCCCGCCAGACGGAGCTTGCTGTTTGTCGTCTCGATTCGCTTTGTACGCTGCCATGCGTTGCGGCACGATTTTTCCGGAGGCCGCCGCAAAGTCAATCAATCCCATCGACGTTAGCAGAAATAATCGAATCGGATGCAGCACTTGGTGCGAGGATTTTTTCGCTGGCACATGAGCAGGGTGTGCGGCCGGCAGATGAAAGGGCATCGATTCGGGAGGCATTAGGGAAACTGCCTGCTCAGATGGTGCGCGACGCGGTTTTTTCCGTTGAGGTTTGCGCCGGCGGCGACGCGGAGTCGGAAAGTCAGCAGGTTGTATCAGACAAAGAGCTTGCGCTTCACTCGCTTGCGGTGGCGTGCTGCGCAGAAGAGCTCGCGGAAGCGGCGGCAGGTGAAATTGATTCGCGTCTGGCGTACTCGGCGGGGCTTCTGCACGATATCGGCAAGCTGGCTTTGAAGCAGTCGATGCCGAAAAGTTTTGCCCGTATAGCAGCGGAAGCAAAATCTGAAAATGTGTGCAGTTGCGCAATCGAGCAGAAATATCTCGGTGTTGACCATGCAATTTTAGGCAAACGTCTGGCGCAGAAGTGGCACCTGCCAAATCCAATTATGCTGTCGGTCTGGCTGCATCACAGCGATACCGTGACAATCTGTGAAGCGATGCCCGAAGCACGAATTGCGCAGATTGTTCAGTTGGCTGATTGTATTGCGCGTCAATGCGGTATCGGGCAGTCGGGCAGTTACGACTCGGGTGATTTTTCCGAGCGAATCGCGCTGTCGCTTTCAGTCAGGAGGGAACAGTTGGACCGAATCGTCCAAAACCTGGCTGTGAAGGTTGCACGAAGGTCCGAAATTCTCGGTCTTGACTTAGCAAACGCACAAGCAGCGTACCGTAATGCTGTTCACAGCACAGCCGCTAATTTAGCGAGGGAGCAGACGGAATTGCTGTTAGAGAACCGGCGACTTCAGGTCACTTCGAGCCATTTTGATTTTGCGACGGATTTTTTGCTGAGCGTAAACTCGGCTGCCGAGGCAATTGACGCAGCGAAGAGCTTTGCTGTGCGATGGCAGAAGTTTTACCAGACGGGGAAGGTCTGCGTGTACCTGACAAACAACTCGGCGCCGGAATTTGTGGAAGCGGTCGTTGTAGAGAAGCTGTCGCAAAGCAGGATAGTCTATCTGGATGTTCCCGCGGATACGGCGGAAGTTCCGAAAGCAATTCAAAGCAGCTTTGCAATCTTAAATGCCCACGAGTGCGCTGCCTGGCTGTTCGAAAAACTGGATGTCGATTTCGACACGGAGCAAACCAAGCTTGTGCCCCTGCTTTCCAACGGTAAAGCAATCGGGGCAATAGCTTTTGAGGTCCGTTATCCCGGTGATTCGGCGCTTTTCGAGGAGAGGTTCAGGATGAGTACTTCTATTGCGGGAGCTGTTCTTGATATGGCTTTTTCGCGGCGCGACCAGCGGGATTTTGCTGAGCGGTTCGTCGGGCTTGTCGGCAGAACAAAGGCGGCCGAGCGCGGCCCAGTCTCGGATGAATTATTAGAGGCCCTGGGGGAGATGGCAGGCGGCGCAGCTCACGAGCTGAATAATCCGCTCTCGGTCATATCAGGCAGGGCACAGATACTCAGCGACGGCGAGACAGATGCGGAAAAGAAGCAGATGTCAGAGCAGATTCAGGAAAACAGCCGGGAAATATCCGAGATTATCAATGACCTGATGGTCTTTGCCAGGCCGCAACGGCCCAGGCCGGCCGAGACAAACGTTGAACAACTGCTGGATGAAGCGATGCACTTAGCGGCCCAAAGGGCAAACGTTGACGAGGTCGATGTGCGGATTGAGGTCAGCGAAGGCGGTGATAATGTCTTCGTAGATTCGGCGCAGATTGTATCGGCAATCGCGAATATTTTCTCCAACGCGCTTGAATCTTACGGTGAGGGTCTCGGCCCGATTGAGGTTGCCGCGGTAAGTGACGAACCGGGCGAGTTTGTTCGATTTGAAATCAGAGACTCGGGCTGCGGAATGGACGCGGAAACGGTGCGAAAGGCGACACAGCCATTCTTTTCCGCCAAGCCTGCCGGTCGAAAACGCGGGATGGGGTTGGCACACGCTCATCGGCTCATAGAGCTAAACAACGGCTCAATGAGTATAACAAGCAGGCCCGGCAGTGGAACAACCGTAACAGTGGTGCTGCCCTGCAAAAGCCTCTAAAGTCCAGCGACGGGCGAAAATAGCAGCCCGCTCCATTTTTCTCTTGACTTACAACACAAAAAGCGTATAATAAGAATGTCTTTGGTTATTTTGGTTGAGGAGGTTGATGAAATGAAAACAGCAACTTTAATAGTCACTCTTAGCTTTCTGCTGGTGGTTATTCCCTGTCGGGCGGCGGAAAAAGCAGCCGAACATCAGGAGCGAATCCGGTCACGGCTTGGAAATCAGGAAGGACGACTGCAAGATATTGAAGAGGTGATTTCGAGACAGCGGCAGGATATAGAACAGCGGTACGCGCATAATCTTGGGATGTTGCAGCAAGAGTATGCGCGCAGGTTTAGGAAAATCGCCACAGAGAAAAGGACAGGTGCTATTGATTTGCTTTGGGTCGAGTTCTTCGAGTTTGTAAAGATGACCAGCGAGGAGCCGTATGCGGTCAGTTACTTTTCCAATTTGCTCGAACCATTCCGAATCAAAAGAAAAATCGCACCTAAGAGAAAGGAGCTCAAGCTTCGCAATGCTTTGGCAGAGAGTTACTTTCTAATCTTGGTCCAGGACTTTTTTGTGCACGAAGAGGCCCGTGAGGTAGTCGCACAAATATGGAGCAGTGGTCTATATCCCAGGTGTGTACGCAACAAAGCATGGAAGTTGTTGGAGACTGCCAAGCTATTTGATGCTGACGCCGCATATCTTTGCAATCGAAGGGAGGTTCGATTGGCGGCATTAGAGCAGAGGGAAAGGGAGCTGAAAGAAGGCGTGTACAGAGTAATGCGTGAGATACGGGCCAAGGCCGAAAAGCCGCAGGCCGGTGTGGTAAGCGCGATTGGCTACACGGAGAAAAAGGCATACTGTATGGTTGAAGGAGTCGACAGGATACTCGGAGCAGGGGAGATAATAGATAATGTCGTTATAAAGGACGTAAAGGTCGTAGGAATAGACAGGGATAAAGTTGAATTCGAGAAGGACGGCAGAAGGTGGACGCAAAAGGTCGGGCAGAAACCAAAAGCGGAGGACTGGAAGTAAAGTGCGTAAGCCATAGTGTTGCTGCTGGATTTATCCGGCTTGTTACAACGCGGGAGACGAGAAAAGAGTCTTCCGCGTTTTGTTTATCTTAGGACGTGTAAATAAATTATCTTCCATTTTTGACCGTCTGTGGCTTCGGCTGGCGGCGTCAATAAAATTCGGACTACCCACCAGTAGGCCTGCATTTTACTTCCTTGCCAGCCTCGTCCTCGCTCAGCCAAAATCGAAACCTAATTTATTTACAAGTCCTTATTGTTCGCTGCGTGGGCAGTGGGCTTTACTGGAGGGCTTTTTTAATGGCATCGAGCAGTTTGTCGGTGTCAACCGGCTTCAGGAAGAAGGCCTTTGCGCCGGCTTGTAACACCCGCTGCCTGTTGGCGACGGGGTCGAGGGCAGTAATGACAATGATTGGAGTCATAGCAAGTGGAGTGATGAAAGAGATGCGCTCCATGACGCTGTAGCCATCGCCGGCGGGCAGACCAATGTCGAGGAGGATGAGGTCGGGCTTTTCGGCCTGAGCGACACTAACCGCCCTGACGCCGTCCAAAGCGACAGTTACGTCGTAGCCGTTGGCCTTTAATCTTGCGCTTAGAGTTTCCAGGAGGTCTTTTTCGTCGTCGACAATGAGTATTTTCTTTTTGTCCATGTAAGAGGCTCCTTGCTGCTCACGGCGTACAAATTATCAGTTCCAAGCAGGTCAAACATAAGTTTGCGGCCCCGCTGGGCGTTTAGATTTTAGTTTATGCGATGGCGGGTGGGAAGGCAATATGTTACTTTTTTTTGGTTAATTTTCGGCTTAGAGGGGCTGAGGTTATATGGATTCAAGCCGGCCATTGGCAAAGGCTAAATTCCTGTGAGCCATTTGTCAGCGAGGATTGCGAAGTCGCAGCAGGTGAAAGCTATACAACCACGTTATTACTCACACTCAACCACAAACGGAGGGCCTGCATTGACCAAAATATTGACCATCGCATCCAGGTCGGGGAGGGTTATCATACCGCTGTCGTCAATATCACCGGGACAGCCGTACAACGTGTAGCGTATAGCGTGAAGCCTGGATGCGGGGGATGCGGGGGATTTTGAGGAGTTTTCGGGAATTGGTGGGATTTTTTGCTGGTTTTTGGGGGTGCAGCGATGGAAAATGACAAATTGTTTTGAATAAATCGGGGCGTCAGAGTGTATATTAGTGCGGAACGAAGTGAAGAAACGGCGTTTGAATCGTGAGGGGGTAGTCAGGGAGCCGGAAAAATTGGATGAGGCTTGTCAAGAAGAAACGATAGCGCTGCAGGGCAGCCGGGGGAGGGGTAAAGAGGCGTTCGAAGCTATCGTGAACAGGTATATGAAAAAGGCGTACTTTATCGCGCTTGGTCTTGTTGGTAATCGGGAAGATGCACTGGAGCTGTCGCAGGAGGCATTCTTTCGAGCGTACTGCAATATAAGCCGTTTGAAAAAAGGGGGTAAGTTCTTTCCGTGGTTCTATCAGATATTGAGGAACCTGTGCTTCAGCCACTTGAGGAAAAGAAGAGCCAGGCGGACGTATTCACTCGAAGGTGTCGAGGGTGACAAATTGGCGACCGGCAGCGGGGACTTCTACGATGCTAAAGCGGTGGCTGAGCGGAACGAGGTTAAGGAGCAGGTTTGGAAGGCGATAGGCCGGCTCGGTGACAAGCATCGAGAGGTGATTATACTGCGGCATTTTCAGGAACTTTCGTATGAGCAGATTGCTGAAAATCTTTTCTGCAGTAAGGGGACGGTGATGAGCAGACTGTATCATGCTCGTAAAAAGCTGAAAGAGGTTTTGGATACCGAGAAAGGAGGTCGGCAAGAATGACCTGCCGGAACTATAAAGAATTGATGATGGGTTACCTGGACAACGAACTTGACGATGAGCAAAGGAAGGTACTGGAAGAGCATTTAGCATCGTGCTCTGAATGCAGTAAGGAGCTGGAACAGTTCAAGCAGCTAAAACGAATCACCGATGAGGTGACGTTGGTTGAGCCTGAGGACCGAATATGGGAAGAGTACTGGGGCAGTATCTATAACCGCATCGAGCGCGGTATCGGGTGGATTTTGTTTTCGGTGGCGGCAATACTGCTGATTATTTACGCTGGTTTCAAGGCCATAGAAGAGTTGATAAGAGACCCGGCTGTGGGGATAATTTTAAAGGCCGGGCTGCTGGCGCTTGTCGCAGGACTGGCGATTTTGTTTGTGTCGATACTGCGTGAGAGACTGTATTTCCGGAAAAGAGAGCGTTACAAAGATGTAAGGAGATAAAGCGATGGAGCTATCAACAACGGACAGGATTGAAGGCAAAAAGATTGTGAAACAATTGGGACTTGTCAAAGGCAATACGATTCGAGCGCGGCATATCGGCAAAGATATTATGGCCGGTCTTCGTAACGTGGGCGGAGGGGAGATAAGCGACTATACGAAGATGATGGCTGAATCGCGTGAGCAGGCGCTTGACCGGATGACAGAAGAGGGGGACAAGCGGGGTGCCAATGCGATTGTGGGAGTCAAATTTGCGACGTCGATGATTATGCAGAGCGCATCGGAGATTTTGGCTTACGGGACAGCGGTGGTGGTAGAGTGAGGTAATTCGAGGGGTTCGGCGGACATCTCATATCGGCATGCAGAGAGAGACGGCCGGGAGTGAGGTGCGTTTTGGCCTGTGCAGGGGCGTGAGTGCAAAATTTGTCTTGACCCTTTGGCCCGGCGTTGTTAAAAGGGAAAGTTGGTTTGGCGAGTCAGTTATGTGTTAATTTTGAAGGAGTTGATTTATGGCAGACAATAACGAGAACAAGGAAGTGCCGGACAGTGCCGCCAACGAGAGCCAGGAGGAGCAAAAGGCCAAGGCCGAGCAGGGCGAAGAGATTCAGCAGGAGCAACCGAGTGAAGAAGTCGGTAAAGAGGCCCGGATGTGGGCGATGCTGTGCCATCTTTTGGGGCTTTTCACCTGCTTTATAGCGCCATTGATTATCTGGCTTATAAAGAAAGATGAAGAACCATTTGTGGACAACCAGGGGAAAGAGGCCTTGAATTTCCAGATTACCGTAGCTATTGGAGGTTTCGTGGCGATTGTACTGATCATAACGGTGATCGGCGCCTGTATAGGGATACCACTGCTGGTTGCGGTAGGGATTGTTGACCTGATTTTTTGTATAGTCGCATCTGTGAAGGCCAACAGCGGGGAAGCTTATCGTTATCCGGTGAGTATTCGATTTGTCAGGTAACGATTTAGCCGGCGGTGGCGTAACTTAGGTGCATAGTTACCTGTATGCGATTTCTTATCAAGTTAGTGGTTAGTGTCTGCGTGATTGTTTTCTGTACGCAGATAGGCAAGAAAGCCCCGAGCCTTGCGGGTCTGCTTGCGGTGATGCCGCTGACGGGGGCTATTGTGCTTGTGTGGCTTTATCTGGATAACGCCGGGGATTTCGAGGTGATGGCCAATTATACGCGGGGGGCTTTGTGGGGGATTGTGCCGAGCATATTGTTTTTCTTAGCGGCCTTTCTGCTGTTTCGAAAACAGTTATCGCTCGGGATTGTGCTTTGCGTCAGTTTTGCGGTTTGGCTTGTCGCGGCATTTGTCCATCAGTGGCTTCTAAACAGATAGAATTTCGTATCTCGTGAAGCGTGGGTGGCTGGAAGCGTGAATGCGAGTTTGCGGGCAGGCTGGATACGGACAGCGGCGGCAAAATCACTATGAACGGTGGCAAGGCAAACCTTAACGACGAACTGAACTTTCCCGACACAAGCGGCCGGCAGGATATTCACACATATCTCAATGGGGTGAGCTAAATAGTATCTGTTGCGGAAACAGCATTTGTCATTCCCGCGGAAGCGGGAATCCAGTTTTTTGGTTTTAGACCCCTGCTTTCGCAGGGGTGACATCGTCGGTTTTCGCTTTCCGCAACAGGAAGTAAATAAGAATCGCGGCACAGTGATTTAGTGCCGGAGTCTTATTTTCCACGAGGACAAACCAACGGCAAGAGCGGCGAGGTTCGAACTGGCGGAGGTGGCGGCATATTTCAACGTCAGCAGGTCAAAAAGGTCAAAAATTTGTTGCAGAAAAGGCTTGCTAATACGGCAAACGCTTATTATAATACAGGATTGGTATCTCGTAAGCGCGTGGTTTCAAAGGAGATACGAAGATATGTAGCAGGATTGTTTGAGAAAGGATTTTTCTGAAGTATGTTAGCAAAACAGCAAAAACAGAAGATTGTGAAAGATTTTGAGACACACGAGACGGATACAGGCTCGCCTGAAGTGCAGATTGCATTGTTGACGACACGTATCAACGAACTTACCGAGCACCTCAAAATCCATCGCAAAGACCACGCATCGAGACGTGGTTTGCTGAAAATGGTCGGGACAAGGTCGGCGTTGCTAAAGTACGTCAGCAAGAAAGACGTGAAACGTTATCGCGAAATCATATCCCGGCTTGGCTTAAGGAAGTAAGACAAATTTTGAAACTTCAGCACCATTTTGAACATTCAAATTTCAGTTGTCGTTGTTAGCTTTTCATTCTAATAGGAAGGATTTATGTCTGATATATGTAGAGTCGAAAGAGAAATCGGGGGCAGAACATTATCAATCGAAACGGGCAAGATAGCCAAGCAGGCAGATGGAGCGGTTTTGGTGCAATACGGGGAAACTATTGTCCTTGTTGCGGTGGTAACTGCGCCTCCGCGCTCAGAGGATATTGATTTTTTTCCGCTGAGTGTTGAATATCGTGAGAAGACCAGTGCGGCGGGAAAATTTCCGGGCGGCTTTTTCAAGCGTGAGGGGAGGCCAAGCACTAAAGAGATTCTTACGGCAAGACAGACTGACAGGCCGATTCGTCCTTTGTTTCCGAAGGATTATTTGCAGGAAGTTCAGATTAATGCCAGTGTGTTGAGCGCCGATGGGGAGAATGACCCTGACGTTCTCGCAATGATTGGCGCCAGCGCCGCGCTCACGATAAGCAAGATTCCATTCTTAGGACCTACTGGGGCGTGCAGACTGGGCAGGGTAAATGGCGAATATATTATCAATCCAACACACAAACAGCTTGCGGAAAGTGACCTGAACCTGCTTCTGGGTGGGCGCAAAGAAGCGGTAAATATGATTGAAGTCGGCGCCAAAGAGGTGTCGGAAGCGGTTATCGCCGATGGTGTTGCGACGGCACACAAGGCGGTGGTCCAGGTTTGCGAGATGATTGAAGAGATGCGGGAAAAGGTCGGTGTTGAAAAGGAAATTCCGCTTGTTGAAACCGATGAGGAACTCTATCGTGAAATCGACTCGGAGGTAGCAGATAAACTTTACGAACTCAAACAGACTCAGGGCAAGCAGCAGCGCAACAGTTCGGTGGATGAGCTGTTTGAGCAGGTGAGTGAAAGATACTGTCCCTCTGAGAACGGTGACGTTGAGCCGCGGTGCAAGAAGAGTATACTCAAGCGAATTCTCGATAGAATAAATGGCGAAGCGGTCAAAAGGCTGTTATTGGAAGGCAAGAGGTCCGACGGCAGAGGCTATCGTGACATCCGGACGATTGAGTGTGAAGTCGGCATTTTGCCGAGAACTCATGGCTCTGCGCTGTTTACCCGCGGCGAGACGCAGGCGCTGGTGAGCGTAACGCTCGGTACCATCAGGGATGCGCAGATTATAGACGGTTTATTAGAAGAGTATACCCAAAGTTTTACGGTGCATTACAACTTCCCTCCCTATTCGGTTGGTGACGTACGCCCTATTCGAGGACCAGGTCGCAGAGAGATAGGGCACGGGGCCCTTGCGGAGCGTGCACTGGAACAGGTGCGACCGCGTGAAGATAAATTTGCATACACAGTTCGGGTGGTCTCTGACATTACCGAATCAAACGGGTCACGCTCAATGGCCTCAGTGTGCGGGGGGGCGCTGGCTCTAATGGATGCGGGGGTTCCGGTTAAGAGCCTGGTTGCCGGGATATCGATTGGCATGGTTAGTGATGAGAGCGGCAGAAGCGAATTGCTCACGGACATACTCGGTGAAGAAGACCATTTCGGGGAAATGGACTTCAAGATAGCCGGGACGGCAGAAGGTATTACCGCGATACAACTCGATATCAAGGCGGAGGGTCTGGCGCATAATACTATGGTCGAGGCGCTGGAGCGTGCAAGAGTGGCCCGGCTGGAGATTCTGGAGATTATGTCCAAGGCGATTAGTGAACCGAGAGCTGAGATAAGTGTTTATGCTCCGAAGCTGATAAGCATTGAGATAGACCCTGAGCTGATTGGCAAGGTAATCGGGCCTGGCGGCAAAATGATTAAGAAGATTCAGGAACAGACGGATACGACCATCGAAATCGAGGAAGACGGTACGATTTACATAAGCTGTGTCGGAGGTGACGGCCACCTGAAGGCGAAGGAGATTATTGAGGCGATGACGCAGCCGCCGAAAGTGGGCAAAATATATGAGCAGTCAAAAGTTGTGTCGGTGAAGGACTTCGGTCTATTCGTTGAAATCATACCAGGTATTGAAGGACTTTGCCACATCAGTGAATTAAAGGATGGTTACGTCAAGAGTGCTGGTGAAGTTTGCAAGATAGGTGACTTGATACCTGTAAAACTGCTGTCGATTGACGACCAGGGCAGATTCAAGCTTTCCCGCAAAGCTGCTCTTGCCGAGCTTCGTAAAGGGGATAAAGAGGAGCCTGACAAAGGATAAAAACTCAAAACTGAAGAAACACCGATGCAGCGCCAGGTGTAGATATTCCGTACTGCCATAATCTTATTTGTTTTGAGGAGAATGCGTATGGCAAACGGTACTGTGAAATGGTTTGACCCGAAAAAGGGATATGGCTTCATCCTCAACGAAGAAGGGAAAGACGTTTTTGTGCACTATTCGAGCATTGAAGGCGAAGGTTTTCGCTGTCTGAAAGAGAAGCAGGCCGTTGAGTACGAGCAGGTCGAATCTGAGAATGGATTGCAGGCGAGAAACGTTCAGATTGCCAAGGCAAAACACGAGGACAAATCAAGGCCTGATTAAACCAAACCAGCTGCAGGTTGTTTGGGTTTGAGCGATGCTCGGCGGACGGGGCGAGAAGGAGCCATTCAATTTTCAGATATTCAGCGGCAGGAAGTGCTTGTGTAGTCAGTCTTAACGGTATTGGGAGGCAATGAAGAGAGTAAGTGTGGCAGTTTACAGCAGGTTTTGCTATTGGGCTGTTGGGTGTTGGCGCGGTTATTGTCCTGCTTGTGCATAAAAAGGTTTTCAAGATTCGAGCAGGCAAAAACGGGCATCCTGAGCAGCTTGAAGAGTTGGGTAAGCTGACGGGTGAGCTTGCGCACGAGATTAAGAACCCGCTTTCCACGATTAAGATAAATCTGAAACTTATCAGCGAGGAGCTGGAAGATTCGAGCACTGAGGAAGCCCGGCGGACGGATTCGGAGAGGCAGCCGCAAAGTTTGGCCAGGGCTTTCAGGAAAATAGGGGTGATTCAAAAAGAGGCCGACAGGCTTGAGCAAATTCTTGATGGTTTCCTTCGTTATGTGGGCCGGTCAGAGTTCAAGCCGGGCATTGTGGATATAAATGAGCTTATCAGTGATATGATTGATTTTTACTCACCTCAGGGCTACAGCCACTCAATAACGATACGGCAGGGCCTGTACGGGGAACCGCTTGTTTGCAAGGTTGACGGGGGTATGTTGAAACAGGCGATGCTGAACCTTTTTATCAATGCGCAGCAGGCCATGTCTGACGGCGGTGAGCTGATAGTACAGACGAAGAAGCAACAAGGCTCTGCAGTAATTCAGGTTAGTGACACCGGCAGGGGCATCAGTTCTGAGAGACTGCCTCATATTTTCGATGCTTATTACTCCAGCCGGCCTTCCGGTGGCGGGTTAGGCTTAGCGACAGCAAAGAAAATAGTCGAGTCGCATAATGGTACGATAAGTGTTGCCAGTGAGCCGGGGAAAGGGACATCATTTACGATAAGACTACCGCTTTTTCAGGGGCGGGATGATTAGGAGAGAAGTTTGGCGGCTAAGGATACAGTAGTTTTGGTTGTAGACGATGAGCGCGGGCACGCAGACGGAATTGCCGAGGCGCTTGAGAAGTCGTGCGCAAAGGCGATTGCGGTTTATAACGGCAAAGATGGCCTGGAGATTATACGCAGTGAAAAAGTCGATGTTGTTGTTACAGATTTGAAATTGGGTGGTGATATTGACGGGCTGGGCGTACTTAAAGAAGCCAAGGAGCACAATTACGAGACGCAAGTTATCCTGATAACCGCCTATGCAAGCATCGACACCTGCAAGCAGGCAATAAAAGAGGGGGCGTACGACTATCTTGTTAAGCCGATTGATATAGACCAGCTTCGTACGCTGGTTGAGCAAGCGGGGCGAAAAGCTTCGGCAAGCGCGGGTCTACGGACAAAAAGAGGCCAAGCAGAGAAAGAAGGTTTTGAGTTTGAGGGGGTGCGGGGCAAGACGGCGGTGACGGAAGGGATATTCGAGGTTCTTCGGCGCGTGGCGCCGACAAACATATCAGTTTTGATTGAAGGAGCGTCCGGAACGGGCAAGGAGCTTCTGGCAAGGGCAATTCACAACAATTCAGCGAGACGGAGCAAGGCATTCAGGCCGATAAACTGCGCCGGGCTGACCGAGACTCTGCTCGAAAGCGAATTGTTCGGGCACGTTAAAGGTGCTTTTACCGGCGCGACGAGTGACAGAAAGGGATTGTTTGAGATAGCCGACAAAGGGACACTATTTCTGGACGAAATTGGTGATATGCCATTGACCATGCAGGCCAAGCTGCTTCGTGTTATCGAGGACGGGCTTGTTACACCGGTTGGCTCACAAAGGTCAATCGTGGTGGATGTGCGGATTATTAGTGCAACAAACCATGACCTTACCGAGCTGATAGAGGCGAAACAATTCAGGCAGGACCTTTACTTCAGGATTAAGGGTGTAAGCATTACTGTGCCGAAACTGCGTGACAGGGCCGAAGATATACCTGTCCTTGTGGATTATTTTCTGAAAGAGGCAGCGGTGGAAATCGGCTCTGAGGTTTCCGGTATAACCGCCGCTGCTATGACGGTCCTTATGAAATATGACTGGCCGGGCAACATTCGGCAGCTCCGCAATTGTATCAGAACAATGGTAGTAATGTGCGACCGTAAAGAACTGGACGTACAGGACATTCCTCTTGAAATTCATCGGCCGAGGCAATTAGCAGCGGGCAGGCGAATGGCCGGCCGCTTAGCGGGTGTGCCGCTTGACGAACTGGAAAAACAGGCGATTACAGAGACCTTAGCAAAAACAAATAACAACCGCGAAAAGGCGGCAAAAATCTTAGGCATCGGCGAAAGAACCCTGTACCGGAAAATCAAGGAATATAACCTGTGAGAATCTCTACAATGCCCTATTTCATAAGTCCTTCGGCTATGAGCAAATTGAGGTTGCTTCATCGCTACGCTGCTCGCAATGACAGATGGTTCGATTTGCCAGGACCCCAAACGCAAAAGATTCGTCCTTCGCAGCAGCGCTGCCTGGGAGAATGGAATGCGTTTGGGCAGCCTTTTGTCATTGCGAGCACCTCACCTGATTCTCAGGAGGCATGCAAAAGAAACTGATTTTTTAGCAACATCAAGGCAACATCTTTTCTCTAAACGAGTTACGGACAATTTTGCATCTGGCCCGATTT
>JAUWIU010000043.1 GCA_030608075.1 Phycisphaerae bacterium | reverse complement strand
TGATTTCCGGCAAATTCATTTTGTCCATAAGTATCTCCTATAGAATGGGGTTAATGAAACAAAAACGCTATTACCCATATTCTACAGACTACCCATTTCCCGCGCCAGAAAAATTTGTCACACCCCACTGGATGTATTCCTTTAGAAACTACAAATAACAATATCGCAAGTGCCGCAGCTTAAGGCCTGAGCGAGCCTGGCTTGTGATAAATAATACCTTTGGCTTCACCGCCCAAATTCGACCCTGGGCCAGGTGACTATGCCCGGGAAGAATCATCGCAACTACAAAGACCTCGTTCGAGGTGTTATTGGGCAATGCTTTAGGCTGGGGGGACAAGGCCACCATTTTTGATTGCCGAGTCGGTGAAGTAGTGCAAAAATCCGCAAATTTGCTATTATGGATTTTGTTGGCTTTGGTGAACATTTTGGAAAGGACTCTGCAATGAAAGCACGAATTGCTCTTGGCGTTGTTGTGCTGGTTGCCTGCTCGGCTGCAATCGCTGCAGGCCGCGAAAGCTCTATGCAGGAAGAATCAGCCGGAATTGTATCGCAATATAAAGGTATTTTTACCTCACCACCCGTAAATGTCCCGACAAACAAGGTCCCCGACGGGCCTCTGTTGGGTAATGGTGACGTAGGCGTGGTCATCAGCGGCCGGCCGGAGTTGCAGCGATTCTGGGTGTCGAAAAACGACTTCTGGCTGGCCAGAGAAGGAAACCACCGAGGGGGCGGGCCGAAGTTGTTCGGCGGAATTGATGTCAGGATACCGGCCCTGAGGGACGCCGAATATCATGTTGAACAAAAGCTTTACATACCACGGGTCGAAGCGAGCTTTGTCAAAGGCAATATCAGGGTTTCGATGGATTCGTGGTTGGCCGATTCGGAAAATCTCCTGTTTATAGAAATGTCTGTCCGCGGGCACGCAGTTTCTGTCGAGGCCGACCTTTGGGCCAAGTCCGGCTACGGCACCACAACCAAACAGACTACCAGAGACCTTCATTTTGTCACGCGGAAGTTCAATATGCCCGACCTAAAGTATCCGACAGAGGCGGCAATGGCCCTGCGCACCGTGGGAGCTGACCCGGCCCCATTTTTGATAAGAGAAAATTCCGGCAAATATGTTTTCGAAGGAAGCATCTCCAATTCGTTTGTCTTGAAACCGGGCAATAAGGTGACGCTGGTCGCTTCGATTTCGACAAATCATGATAGCAAATGTTACGAGGCCGATGCCCGCCGGCGGGTCCAGCGTCTAACCGAACAGGATGTTCGCAAATTCTGGCAGCAGCACAACAAATGGTGGCAGGATTTCTGGGCCAAATCATTTATCGAAATCGGCGACCCACTTATCGAGAAGTTCTACTATGGCTCTCTCTACTTAATCGCAAGCTGCAGCCGCAATAAGAGCTTCCCGCCGGGGCTGCTCGGCAACTGGGTGACAACCGACAAGGCAGCCTGGCACGGTGATTACCACACTAACTACAACCATGAGGCCCCGTGGTGGGGTGTTTATTCTTCTAATCACGTGGAATTGTCCGAGCCTTATGATGCCCCTGTTATCGACTTTGTCGATAGAGGAAGATATTACGCAAAACGCGAGTTGAACTGCCGGGGGGTTTACTATCCCGTGGGGATTGGCCCAAAAGGGCTGGAGACTACACTGAATCCTCCCGATGGAGACCGCCCTGCGGATGGAATCGACCGAGGCTATTTTCTCGGGCAAAAGAGTGACGCGGCCTATTTGAGCGTCAATATGATTATGCGATTTTACCATACGTATGACCTGGATTATGCAAAAAACATCGCCTACCCGTACCTTATCGAGGTGATAAACTTCTGGGAGGATTATCTCAGATTCGAGGACGGCCGCTACGTTATCTACAATGACCACGTCTTTGAAGGCCCGGGAACGGATATGAACAACATATTATCGCTGGGCCTGGTCAGGATGATTTTCACAGCAGCAATCGATATGAGCACAGAGCTTGGCGTAGATGCGGACCGCCGAGAAAAGTGGCAGCACGTCCTTGACCACATCAGCGATTTTGCCCTGCTGCGGCGCAACGGCAAAACTGTCTTCCGATTCTCGGAAAACGGTGTTGTGTGGAGGGGCGGCCACGGCGACGGCCTCGTTGCCGTTCAGCACATCTGGCCCACCGGCGCAATTGGCCTGGACTCAAGTCCAGCGCTGCTGCAGATTGCCAGAGAGCACATTACGCAAGTCGGCCAGTGGACCGACAGCAATGGTTTCTGCGCGTTCTACACAGCCGCTGCCAGAGTGGGATACGACCCGCAGGTCATTGTGATGAACCTGCGCCAGCAGTGTCTAAAATACGCGTTTCCCAACCTGCATATCTTACACGGAGGTGGTGGTATCGAAGAATGTAGCGCCGTGCCGTCATGCATTGATGAAATGCTGCTGCAGAGCCATGAAAAGGTGATTCGGCTTTTCCCTGTTTGGCCGAGGAACAAACCGGCCCGGTTCGCCGATTTGCGGGCGGTCGGCGCTTTTCTGGTTTCCGGGGGCTACAAAAATGGCCGCGTGCAGTATGTCTTCATCAAAAGTGAGAAAGGACGCGACTGCACCGTCCAGAACCCCTGGCCGGATAAATCTGTTACGCTCTGTCGAAACGGCAAAAAGGCCGAAACCCTCGCCGGCGAGCGATTTACCTTCAAGACCGAAAGGGCGGAAGAAATCGCGCTTTGCCCCGGACGCGTTTCATTGGACCAGATGAATCGGCGAGTGCAGGCTTTGCGTAAAACCATGATGGGCATATCGAAACGGAAAGCCCTGCACTAAACAAGGACGTGACAGTGAGTAATAAAAGCGACCTCAACTCATTGTGGCTTGAGCCGCCGGCCATTTTTCGACCGGCGCCTTTCTGGTCGTGGAACGCTGAACTTGAGCCTGAAAGGCTTTGCAGACAAATCGAGAGCATGCACGCCGGCGGTATGGGCGGCTTTTTTATGCACAGCCGATGCGGCCTAAAAACCGAATACCTCGGCGACGAATGGTTCGACTGTATTTCAGCCTGCGTTGAAAAAGCCCGTCAACTCAATATGAAGGCTTATCTCTATGACGAAGACCGCTGGCCATCGGGGCCGGCCGGCGGCATCATTACACGCAAATACAAAAACTTCAGAATGCGATACCTCGCCGCCGCCAATCCCGATATGACGACAGACAGCCCCGACAAAGCCGGTGGCAGACTCGGCATATTTAACGTCGAACTGGACAAAAACGGACTCCTGAAATCCTACAAGCCTCTTACAGAAGACCAGTTCGACCCAGGCGGCGGGAAAGCTTTTGCATTCGATGTCCGAACTCAACAGCCGCGGGCCTGGGAAAATGACGGCACTTATCTTGACACAATGAACCGCCAGGCCGTTGCCGAGTTTATCCGTGTTACTCACCAGGCGTACTACGAAAGATTCGGCAGCGATTTCGGCGGAGTCATACCAGCTATATTCACAGATGAGCCGAACTACGGGCTGGCGACGCTGCTGTGGTTTTTCGAGGATATAGATGACAAATTCTGCATACACTGGACACCGAATCTGCCTGCCGAGTTCGAGAAGCGTCGCGGCTACAGCTTGCTGCCCTTTTTGCCGGAGCTCGTTTTCCCACGCCCCGAAGCTAAATTCTCGGAAGTAACCTACGATTACTATCGCACGATTACCGAATTGTTTACTGAGAATTTCACCGCGCAGATAGGCAAATGGTGCGGGCGGCACAACATTGCTCTGACCGGGCATGTTTTATTTGAGGAGACACTGCGAAGCCAAATCGGGGCGGTAGGTGCAGCCATGCCGCATTACGAGTATATGCAGTGGCCGGGCGTTGATATTTTAACCGACCAGACAAGTGAGCTGGCCACGGTGAAACAGTGCTCGTCTGTCGCCGACCAGTTAGGCAAAGAGAAAGTGCTCACGGAGCTTTACGGTTGTACCGGCTGGGATTGGCCGCTGGAAGGTCACAAGTTTATCGCCGACTGGCAGTTTGCGGCAGGGGTCAACTTCCTGTGTCCCCATCTGTCGCACTACAGCCTCGCAGGCGGAGCAAAGCGAGATTACCCCGCAAGTATCATAGCCCACAGCCCGTGGTGGAAATATTATAAGACAGTTACCGACTATCTCGCCAGGGTCGGCATGATGCTCAGCCGCCGACAGCCTGTACGAGACATACTGGTAATTCATCCCATTGAAAGTGCATGGGGCCTGTTCAACTATTTCCGGGACAAATTTGCGTTCAGACACGAAAACCCCGATGAGGATGGAGCGATACACCGTGCTATGGATTCGATTATTTTCGCTCTTACGGGTCACCACTATGACTGGGATTTTGCCGACGAGTCGTTATTGGCCAGGTACGGCAAAATCGACGGCCAAAATATCCTGGTCGGAAAAATGAAATACAAGCTCATCATTGTACCGCCGTTATTGACACTTCGCTCTACTACCGTATCGCTGCTCAGCGATTTTGTCGAACAGGGCGGCTTTGTGTTGTTTGTGGATTCAAGGCCTGACCGAATCGACGGCAGGATAAACGATGAAATTCAAAAAATTCTTGACCGGGCGAAGACCTGTCCCGCTGATTCAGAAGAATTCATTTTAGCCGTCGAAGCCCTTTTGCCGCGACGCGTCTCGATTACCGAAAACGGAAACGAGCAGACCCGCGTATGGGCAATGCTGCGCCAGCTCGAAAACGGCCTGCTGCTTTTTGTTCAGTCCCACGACCGCCGAGACAGTCATCAGTTAAACATCTCTGTTGCCGGCGCAAAAGCGCCTGTCGTCTTGTGGGACGCTGTCACCGGCAAAAAGACTAAATTGAGAGCGGATGTTTTCGACCAAGCGACTAAATTCACGCTTGAGCTTGGCCCAAGTGGCTCAGCGCTGGCTACGTTGGGAATTAACGCCCGCGATGCACAAGAACCTTCACCTGAGTGGACCGTTGTTGAGTCGCGGAAGATTCGGGGCCCTTTTGAAATTCGGCTGACTGAACCCAACACTCTGCCGCTGGATTATTGCCGGTACAAATTCGGCGATGAAGACCTCTCTGAACTTATGCCCACGCTGAAAGCTGAAAAGCTGATTCGCAAAAGGTTCGGCCTGAAAGCCAGACTCGGAAACGAACAGCAGCCGTGGTATCTCTACTCCCAGGGAGATGTGGACACCAAACCACGCGGCAAAGCCCAAATGGTTTACAATTTTCACGTTACGGACAAACCTGCAGTTTGCTCTTTGGCGCTGGAGAACCCGCATGACTATCAGGTCAGCATTAACGGCAAATTGGCCGGGCAGGTGGATGGTTTCTGGGTGGACGAAGACCTCAAAACCATAGATATCGCCGGTCTTCTGCAAATTGGCGATAACGAAGTCCAGCTTGATTTCGATTATCGACCGGATATGGAGCTTGAAGACATGTATCTACTGGGTGACTTCGGCGTGGCCGGACTTGACCAGAGCAAACCGCCGGCACCGGACAATGTAACTATTACTGCGTCTGTAAGAAAACTCGAACTTGGGTCGTGGGTAGGCCAGGGGCTGGATTTCTACAGTGCCGGGGTCTGCTATAAGCTAACGATAAACCGTCCAGCTCCAAACCGGCGTGTTCGAATAAGCCTGCCTGGAATCTCGTGCACCGCTGCTGCGATTCACGCCGGCGCCAAAACTTTCGTGCTGCCCTGGGCGCCTTTTGTCGCTGACGTCACTGAAGGACTGACCGACGATGTCAACGAGGTCTCTGTCGAGGTTATTGGCGGAAGAAAAAACATCCTCGGTCCGCTGCACGTGCCGTGGCAGCCGAGGACAGGGCCGGAGTCTTTCAGCCCTGACCATCCGAATTGGACGTGCGAGTATCAGCTAAACGACCATGGCCTCTTCAAAGCGATTACGATAGAGACCCTTGAATTATAGACGACAGTGTCGAGGTATATCCTGTGGAAATCGCGCTGAAAGAATTGGATTTTGTCGTAATTGCCGTTTACATCGTTGCACTGCTGAGTCTCGGATTCTGGGTCAGTTTTCGCAAAAAACACAGCAAAGACCTTTTCTTAGCCGGCCGCAGCCTCGGCTGGGCAAATATCGGTCTGTCCATTTGGGGAACCAACACCACCCCGTCCTCACTGATTGCAACCGCCGGCGCCGCTTACACTATGGGCCTGGTCACGAGCAACTTTGCCCTGCTGGCGTGGCCTTTCATTATGCTCCTGGGAATGGTTTTCGTCCCGCACTATCTTAATACCAGGGTCAGCACGATGCCGGAGTTTATGAGCCGGCGCTATGACCATTCCTGCCGAGTGTTTTTGTCGTGGTATGTTGTTCTTTCGACACTCGTGATATGGCTGGGAACAACGCTTTACGCAGGCGGCATACTTGCCGAGCAAATCTTCAAATGCTCGTTTGCGGTCGGTGTTTTTGTGCTCGCCATCATTGCCACCAGCTTCACAATGGCAGGAGGCCTGGCGGCGGTCGTCATTACCGATTCCTTCCAATGTGTCTTGATAGTTTGCGTCTCGGGTGTGCTTACCGCGATTGGGCTGGCCAAGGTCGGCGGAATTAGGCCGCTTATCGAATCTGTTCCGCCCCATTACTGGAACCTTTTCCAGTCCGGCGACTCTCCTTATCCGTGGTACGCCTTGATGTTAGGCTATCCGGTTCTGGGTATCTGGTTTTGGTCAACCGACCAGACGATTGTGCAGCGGGTTTTAGGCGCCAGAGACATCCGGCAGGCCCAGCTCAGCGCCGTCTTTGTCGCCTTTATGAAAATCATCGACCCCATTGTGTTCTGGCTTCCCGGTATATTGTGTTTTGTCCTTCATCCGCATTTGAGCAATCCCGACCACGCCTATGTTACAATGGTTACGACTTATCTGCCGACCGGTATGGTCGGATTGACTGTTGCCATCCTCATTGCGGCGGTAATCAGCACCGTCGATTCCGGACTCAATTCTTTGAGCGCGGTTTTTACCCTGGATATTTATCATAAAACGCTGAGGCCCGACGCTTCCGAGAAAGAGATGATGTGGGTCGGCAGGATAGCAACGGTTGCAGCCGGTATCGCCGGCGCAAGCCTTGCTCTTTTGATGACCATGGCCAAGGTCGATTTGTTTACACTGCTGCAGTCGTTGATTGGTTTTATGGCCCCTTCAATGTCCGCGGTATTTCTTATTGGTGTCCTCTGGAAGCGAGCCACGGCCAAGGCGGCTTTTTATACCCTGCTCGTGGGCACTTCCGCCAGCTTGCTTATCGGAATCTGCTACTTGGCCGAATGGCCTCGGCAGATAGTCTGGCCCCACTTTTTACTGCTGGCGTTCTATATCTTCGCCGTGCTCTGTTTGTTTATGATAGTCCTGTCGCTGTTGACGCCCAGGCCTCCTGCCGAAAAGGCTCTACCTTCTCTTCGGGATACCTATGCCAATAAAAAGTATCGTACCGGAACGACCTGGACACTGTGGGCAATCCTCGCTGTTATTATGGCAGTAATATATCTGGTTCTTAACTGAAAAAATCTTTACGCCAAGCTGCCTTCGCACTGCACCGGTAAAACACGCCGAGGTATCTGCTCTTGTCATTCTCCAAGCAAAACGCTTTCTCGCTCTTTGAAGTATGTTATTGTTTGACTTACCATCTCGTCCAGTAGCTTACCGTCCGGCTTTCCGTGCATAGCCGGATAAGGGTCGCCGCCCGGGCCAAGAGGCTCGGGGGTAACATAACAGCCGTTTCTGTTGTTGCCGATTACGTATAGCGCCATGATTATCGTATCAAGGTCGAGCGAACCTTTGCCGAGGGCGCAGCGGTTACTGTCGGCCATGTGCAGATTGATAAGCTGCCGGCCCGCGTCGACAATCGCCGTGCCGGTGTGGGTTTCCTCACTTTGCATATGGTAGACGTCTCCGTTTATGTGCTGAACGCCCGGATGATTGACCGCCTCAATATAGCGTTTGGCATCTGCAATGCTGTGAATTAAGCTCACTTCCGCCGAGCGAATCGGCTCGATAGCGCCTTTCACCTTGTAGTCGACAAACAAATCCGCCACTGACCGCAACGTTTCCGCCGACCGCTCAAACTCCGAATCATCATAGGCTCCTTGCCGACCGACCGCACCGGGAACGATAAGCATATATTCGGCCCCGACCTCGGCGGCAAAGCTCAGCTCGCGTTTGATGTAGTCGATGGCATTTTGACGTGCAAAGCTGCTGTTGCCGGAGAGGTCGTTCTCCGCCGAGAACATGCCGCATATTCCGGCCACCTTGATATTGTTGTCGTTGAGGATTTTTAGCGTCTCGTCGGCCTTATAGCCAAGGTCTGGGCCGTAGTGATTGCCGTGAAGCTCGATAAACTCAACCCCCGCATCGGCAAGGCGCTTGGCCGAAACGCTCAACCGCTCCATCCCAAAACCCCAATTGCTCCACGATAGATTGAGACGCTGCTTGATACGTTCAGGATGCTTGTCCTTAAGCTCTTCGAATTGACTGCGAATTTCCGCGTTTTTCTGTTCAAAGTTTTGAAGTTTCATTTCAACACTCCGCTATAAAACAAATAGCCATTCTAAAACAGTTTGAGCAGTTTATGGGCAATGTAACGCACTAATCTTTTCCCATACCGGCCCTGCCGTAGAGCCTCGTTAGTTTTGCCAGCTTGGCAGTTACTGCCCGTGACACATCGGACCAGCAAAACCGCCACGACCAGTTACCTCGCACAGTACCCGGCCGATTCATCCGGGCTTGCGCCCCTAATCCCAATACGTCCTGCATCGGAATAATCGCTGCATTTGCAACCGAGCTCATCGCAAGTCTAATCAATTCCCAGTGGATCTCATCTGCCGCGACTTTGCGCCCAAGATAGTCAAAAAGCAATTGCTTCTGTTTCGATTTGGCTTCGCTCTCAAACCACCCTCGTACGGTATTATTGTCATGTGTCCCCGTGTAAACCACGCACTTTTCCACGTGGTTATAAGGGCAGTGAGAATTCGCAGCCGAATCACTGTCAAAGGCGTACAGCAGCACTCTCATACAGGGTAATCGAAACTCTTCAATCACTTTTCTGACAGCCGGCGTTGTGCGGCCCAAATCCTCAACTACCAGCCGACAGAACGGAAAACGCTTGAAAAGTTTTCGGAAGAAATCATCTTTAGGCCCGCTCACCCACCTACCCTTCACCGCAGTCTTATTCCCCGCAGGGACCTGCCAATAAGAAATAAAACCCGTAAAGTGGTCGATACGCACAATGTCGAATAAGCCCAGGTTATGCCTTATCCGTTCAAACCACCACTGGTACCCTCTCTTTTTTAGCAGTTGCCAGTCATAGATGGGATTGCCCCACAACTGTCCTGTTCGGCTGAAACGACCCGGCGGAACCCCCGAAACCACCCGTGGCTTTCCTGTCTTTGTCAACTTGAAGGCTTCCTGATGGGCCCACACCTCTGCGCCGTCATAGGCCACATAAAATGGAATGTCCCCTATTATCTCGATGCCGCGCTCGTTGCAATACCGTTTCAAATCGAACCACTGCCTAAAAAACTCATACTGCAGGAACTTCTCCCTATTGACGGCCTTTTGCAGTTGCGCGCTCATTGATTTGAGGGTGCGTTCTTTTCTGTTGCGCAGGCCCGCGGGCCATTCGCTCCAGAACCCGCCCCGGAAGTGCTCGCTAAGCGCGATGAACATCGCATAGTCTTCCAGCCAGCCCTTATTCTCGCTGCAAAACCGTTCATAGCCCGCCTCTGTTGGCATATTTTTGAAACGCTCGAACGCCGTGTTCAATAGCTTTGCCTTGTACGAGCCGGCAAAGCGGTAATCGCCCCGTGTACCGGTTAGAGCAGATGTGTTTTGAGTATCTCCCTTTGTTAAAAGGCCCTGGCGGTGCAGTAATTCAGGGCTTATGAGCAGCGGATTGCCCGCAAACGCCGACACCGAGCTATAGGGACAGCCGGAAGTCTTGTCGGCTGGGGGATTCACCGGCAAAATCTGCCAGTAGCTCTGCCTGGCGCGGACAAGAAAATCAGCGAACCTGTACGCATCAGGCCCTAAGTCACCGATGCCGTATTTGCTCGGCAGCGAGGTTATGTGAAGCAGCACGCCGCTTGCCCTTTTCTTATTCATTGTTCTGTACCCATACCGGAAAATCCTCGCATGATTTCAACAGGCCCATTGTTATAGTACCATAATCTTGAGAAATTGCAACCTTAGCGCCGCGAAAGGTATCGTTGTATCGATGCAGTTGGTGTAAAACGTCCACTGCCTCGGCCGCCTACGAATTCAAGGCCGTTTTAAATCCTTGTGTATGAGCAGCATTCCTGTAAAAGCTTATTTAGTGCCGTTAAAACCACCTGAAAATGCTTGGTTGAGGCAGGAAAGAAAAAAATATATTTTTTTCTTGACTGTATGGTTGAATGACCATATACTTTAATTAAGGTTGCTTGAGAGGTTGTTTATGGGGCCGCTGACGCATAAGCAGCAGAGAATGCTCAAATTTATTGAAGGCAGGCTGAGGGAAAACAATCCGCCGAGCCAGAGGGAAATTGCCGCCCATTTCGGTCTGGCACAAAACGCTGCATATCAACTGATAGGCTACCTTAAGAAGAAAGGATACCTGACAAGCTCAGGCGGACATCGCGGGCTCAGGCTGTCCGGAGAATACCTTAAAAGCAGCCGGCATACACAAGGCGTCCCCATTGTCGGGCGTGTTGCAGCAGGCGACCCAATCCTGGCAGAAGAGAACGTAGAGGATTATGTAAACATAAAAGAGCTTCTCGGCTTATCTGACAATGCCTTTCTTCTCAGGGTCTCCGGCGACAGCATGGTTGATGAAGGTATTATGGATGGTGACCTCGTAGCGGTTGAGCCTGCGGGCGAGGTCGAAAGCGGTCGGCTTGCGGTCGTTTTATTAGATGATGAGGCAACGGTTAAAAGGTTATATATTCGGAAAAATCGAATAGCGCTGAAACCTGCCAACAAGGCAGCAGGATACAAAACCCGCTATGTCAAGCCCACCGAAAAGGACGTTCGCATAGTTGGCAGGGTAACGGCCTGCATGAGAAGGGTATGAATCGTGAGTGTGTAAAATGGGTTGTCCGATTCACATAGGAATAGCCGGCTGGTCATATCCCGATTGGAAGGGGATTGTCTATACTCAGCCGAAAATCGACCAGCTTCAGTACGTAAGCGGGTTTGTCGATTGCATAGAAATCAACAGCACCTTTTATCGCCCGCCGTTTGAAAAAACTACCAGCTCCTGGCTGGACAGAACCTCACAGCATCCCGACTTTTTCTTCACCGCCAAGCTGCACCGGAATTTTACACACGAAGCCAAAATTGACGCGCAAATGGTGGAGCAGTTTCATACAGGCTTCAAACCCTTTCTCGAAGCGGGCAGGTTAAGACATCTGCTCGTTCAATTCAGATATGATTTCGTTGACTGCCCGCAGAGCCGCAGACCCCTGGCCGAGCTAGTAAACAACTTTGCTGACGCGTTCAGCCTGGCCGTAGAAGTCAGACACAAATCATGGCAAATGCCGGATGCCCTGGGTTTTCTGCGCGAGCTTGGCGTTACCGTATGTAATCTCGATTATCCGACCGGCTCAAAATCCTTCTGTTTGCAGCACTGTACCGTAGGCACAACGGGTTATCTAAGGATGCACGGCAGAAATCGGGAGAAGTGGTTCAGTAAGGCAGGCCGAGATGAAACCTACAATTACTATTACAACAATGAGGAATTAACCCAGATAAAGAACAGAATTGACGGATTAGCCGAGGCCTTTGAGTCGCTCACCGTTATCGCAAATAACCATTATCGAGGTGCTGAACTTGCCAACGCGCTTGAGCTAAAGGCCCTGATTAGCGGCCAAAAGCAATACGTTCCCGAGGGCCTTTTGAAGACTTATCCCGGCCTGGCAGGGATTGCCTTAAATGAGTAACTTTCGCTCACATTATGTTGAGGGCTACCGGTATGCGCACCGCGGCGCTTGTCTGCAGAAGTTACTACAGCCTCCTGAGAGCTGCGGTATCGGTGCAGCGATTTGTCCGCGGTGCAAAGGAATACGGCTATGAAGCTGTCGCACTGGCGGATGTTAATTCGATGTACGGGGCGGTGGACCTGTTCAAATCCGCCGAGCAGGAAAATATAAAAGCAATTATTGGAGTGGAAATTCTAACCGACACCCAAAACGCCGTACTCCTTGCTGAGAACAAAAACGGCTACAAAAATCTCTGCAGAATAACCACAGCAAAAAATCTGGATGAAAATTTCTCTCTGACAGGACAGTTGAGCGAGCACAACAACGGCCTAATCTGCATTTGCAGCCGGCCGCAGCTATTGGAAAAACTAAAGAGATTTTTTCCCAAAGATTGTCTGTTTGCAGCCTGCGAAGACGCACGTGACGCCCATCGAGCAAAGGCCAGCGGCGTTGAACCTGTCGCTTATACCAATTTCAATTGTTTGGAAAACAGCGATATAGTAACGGCAAAGCTCTTAGCGGGAATAAGGCGTTTGGGCGCGGCAGGAGCAGGCCCCAGGGACACTTCCGGTTTTAACAAGCTTACGCCCGAAAGGCAATTCAGGTTGAAATTCCGAAATTGTCCTCGCGCAATTATCAACAGCGAGAAGATGGCTCAACGCTGCAATTTCCAGTTGCTGAACGGCGGATATTTTTTGCCTGAAGTCAAGCTCGGCGAAGGCAGAAATGCCGACACTGAGCTGGCCAAACTTTCCCATATCGGGCTTGCTAAAATGTATAAGCCAGTAAGCAAAGAGGTGGTCAAGCGGCTGGAATATGAACTGGCCGTCATCCGAAAGAATAAGTTCAGCGACTATTTCCTTGTAGTACACGGTATAGTCGATTTCGCAAAGCAGAATAACATCCCTGTGGACGTCCGCGGCTCAGCCGTCGGCTCTCTCGTCTCTTATGTGCTGGGTTTTACGAGAGTCTGTCCCATCGAAAACAACCTTTATTTTGAGCGGTTTATGAACCCCGGCAGAAGAGACTGTCCTGATATCGATATCGACCTGTGCTGGAGAAGGCGGGATGAGGTAATAAAATTCTGTTATGAAAATTGGGGCTGTGAATACGTCGCGATGCTCTCGAATATAAACAGATACCGTCGTCGAAGCGCCATTCGTGATACCGGCAGATTCCTCGGATTACAGCCCGGTCAAATAAATCAATTTCTTAACAAAAAAGCAGCGTATGATGATTCGGCAATATATAAGCTGGCCGAAAGGTTAATACACATACCAAGACATTTAGCTGTCCACTGCGGAGGTATAGTGATTACCCCCTCTCCCGTCAGAGACCTTGCGCCACTTGAGCGGGCGGCTAAAGGGGTAATTGTAACACAGTACGATAAGGATGCCGCCAAAGCCGTAGGCTTGATTAAGATTGACCTTCTTGGTAACAGAGCACTTTCGACAGTAAACGAAACCGTGAATATTATTACTCAACCTGCGAAAAAGCTGAACATAGACGCCGTGGACCCGGCGGATGAAAAAACAGCAGCAATGCTCAGCAGCGGCGACAGCCTCGGTGTATTTCAGTGTGAATCGCCTGGGATGAGACAACTGCTCCGCGGCCTTAAAGTGAAAAATAAAAAAGATGTCGCTATCGCCCTGTCATTGATTATGCCGGGACCGGCTTCGGGGGGAATGAAGTCGGAGTTCATCAAACGACACATACAAAAAAAACCATTCCAATACCTGCACCCAAAGATGAAAGAAGTGCTTGGTGATACTTATGGCGTTATGCTATACCAGGAAGATGTGATGCGCATAGCAGTTGAGGTGGCCGGCTACTCCGTTGCCGACGCCGACAGGTTCAGGTCGGAGGTATCGAAGAAGGTTTCAGCTTCACGCCTGCAGCGGCAGTACGAGGATTTTGTGTATTCACGAGCCGGCGAGGTGGGCATTGACCGCCGGACCGCCGAGGCCGTCTGGGAGCAAATCTTGAAATTCGCCGCCTATTCACACTGTAAGGCCCACATTGCGGTTTATGCTAATATCGCCTGGCACACAGCTTTTCTAAAGGCCCATTACCCCCGGCAGTTCTACACCTCTCTGTTTAACAACCATCACGGCATGTATCCGTTGAGAGTTTATGTTTGGGAGGCTGTGAGGCACGGAATAACCATACTGCTTCCACACGTAAACGTAAGCCAGGCGGAATGGTCAATGCAGGGAAAAGCCGTCAGGGCGGGGCTTAACATAATCAAAGGCTTAAGCTATTCCACTATCGATGCCGTTATTGAGCAAAGGAAAATCAAACCGTTTGCCGATATAGATGACCTGCGCAGGCGGGTAAGATTTCGCAGGCCGGAATTACAGAATCTTATTCACGTCGGTGCCTGCGACGGCCTGGGAAAAACCAGACCGCAGATGCTCATGCGATTGCATTTTACGCCTTTGAATCCAGACCAGTTGTTGCTTTTCGACATATATAATAATCCCTCACAACCGATATTGCCGGAATATGACAGGCTGACAAAGCTAAAAGCCGAGGTAGATGTTACCGGCATCCCGTTCAGTATGCACCCTGCGCTATTGTTGCGGGCAGAGCATACACCGGCAGCCGGACTTGCCGCATTCATCAATAAAGAGGTTACTGTAGCCGGCTTTGTAGCGGCCGCCCGCAGGGCAAGAACCAACGATGGGAAAATAATGGGTTTTGTAACTTTGGAAGATTCTTCCGGCCTGGCCGAAATAACCTTTTTCCCCGACCGCATTGATAAGTATAGATACATCTGTTCCGCCAAAGCGCCGGTTTGGATAAGGGGAAAAGTTACTGAGCATCTGTCCTCTATTACCTTAGACGCCCACAACTGCGGCATGGCTGCATAAAAACACAAAATTCACGTTGACAGAGTTTGGAATTCCCGCGACATTATCGA
>JAUWIU010000066.1 GCA_030608075.1 Phycisphaerae bacterium | reverse complement strand
GTTGATTTCCGGCAAATTCATTTTGTCCATAAGTATCTCCTATAGAATGGGGTTAATGAAACAAAAACGCTATTACCCATATTCTACAGACTACCCATTTCCCGCGCCAGAAAAATTTGTCACACCCAAACATATCGTTTCCGCCGAACCAAACTTGGCGGCCGAGAAACTCGACAACCAAAGACAGAACCAAGTGTACTGACGATTATAACCAGTTTCTCTCGTAATAACAAATTCGATAATAAGTCACGAGGGTTTTGAGATGAGAGTCAGAATTGAAGATACCTGCACCGGCTGTGGGGTGTGTGTCGATACCTGTCCGGATGTTTTCGAGATGGGCATGGACACAGCCCAGGTAACCGCCGACGATGTTCCACCTGAGTTTGAGGATGCTGTGCAGCAGGCCGACGACGAATGTCCGGTCGAGGCCATTATCATCGAATAACTGGTAATACCTGGGGTCACCGGCAAGCTCGCTGTTACATCGATAGTTCCTGACTTCTTTGCCGTGCGCGCTTCACAGCAGCCGCAACCAATCGACCGAATTTGCCCTCGGCCAGGATTTTCAAGGCCGCCTCGGTTGTCCCGCCGGGAGAAGTAACCTTTTGGCGAAGCTCAGCGGCACTTTGTCCGTTCTTCTCGGCGTCAAAGGCAAGAAGTGCCGCACCTTTGGCTGTTTGTAGAACTAACATTTGGGCGGTATCAGCAGGCAAACCCAATTCTGTAGCTGCCTTTATGAGCTCTTCGGTCAACAGGAAGTAATACGCCGGCCCGCTGCCGCTTACCGCCGTGACCGCATCCATCAAATCTTCTGCCTCAACGACAACTACCTTGCCAACCGATGAGAAAATCGACTTTGCCTTTTGCAAGAACTGTTTGCCCTGCTCGTTCGCGAACAGTGCGCTGGCACCTTCGCCAATCAAAGCCGGTGTATTCGGCATAACACGCACTACGCGCCTGTCTCCGAGAACAGCACAAATATTAGCCGTTTTTATTCCCGCCGCGATGGATATGACAAGGGCCTGTTTCTTGAGACTATCCTTTACGCTCTGCAGCACCTCCGTCATGTTTTGAGGCTTTACGCTCAGGACGACCGTTTCGACCTTTGCCGCCAGAGCACTGTTTTCATCACTTGCCTGAACGTTATACTCCTCTGCCAGGTACGCCAGTCTTTCCTTCCGGACATCACTGACAAAGATATTTTCGGGAGTATAGACCCTGCCCGTTATTATGCCCTTTATCAGGGCCTCGGCCATATTCCCACCGCCGACAAATCCAATCGTTTCCACTTCTTTCTCCTTGTCAAAATTACGTCTCTGCTTATAATTCTAACAGCAGTTTCACCCGGCTAACAGGAAAAAGTACGGAGCGGTACCATGCAGAAACAGGTCGATTATCGAGAAGCCATCAAAACAAAATACCCGGAACAGGTCGTCATTGCTATCGCCAGAGACAAAAATGGCAAAGCCAATCCAGTTACGCTTGGTTGGACAATGATTGTCTCCGGCAGCCCGCCGATGATGGCAATATCGGTCGCCGCCGGTCATTACTCAATCGAGACCGTCCGCCACTCGAGATGCTTTACCATTGCTTTCCCCTCCTTCGAAATGGCTGATGCCGCCTTATTTTTCGGCTCAAGGTCAGGCCGAAACGTCGATAAGTTCGCCGATTTCGACTGCGAAACCAGACCTGCAAAAGCCATCGATTCGGTGCTGCTCGCCGACGCCGTCGCCAACTTCGAATGCGAGCTTGAATCAGAAACCGTCGCCGGCGACCACATAATTTTTGTCGGCCGCGTCATCTGCTCACACATCAACGTTGAGTCCAAAAAACGCCTCTACACCGTTGCTCCAGGCCACAAAATGGGCACGTTCTCATAGAAAGCTACTCAACCAGAATCTGCCTTTCGTGCCGACAACACAAGCGGAGTGTTTATGAAGACTCAGCCTGTCAGCAGTTCGAATTCTTCGGCGCTTACCGACTGTCTCAGTTTCTGCAGGGCAATCAGCTCAATTTGCCGGACCCTTTCTTTGGTGAGGTTCAAATCGTCGCCGATTTGTTTTAACGTCTTTGACTTCTTTCGCAGCGGCGACCCCACCAGCCCGAAATGGTTCAGGATTATGTACTGCTCGCGTTCATCAAGCTCGTCGGCAATAACCTGCACCAGGCTTTTCCGTGCTCGTTCGACTGCCGCGAAATCTGCCGCCGCAGTTGTTCTCATATCACGCTGGACATTCGCCAGCGACCCTGCCGCTGCCTTATCCGGTCGCGCAGTTTCTGCAGGTATCTTGCGGGCATAGTCTTTCGTGATGGCCCACGAGGCGTATGTGGCAAATCGAAACCCTCTGGCATAGTCAAATTTTTCCGCCGCTCGCATCAAGGAAAAATTCCCCTCGCTGACCAAATCAAGCAGATTCGCACCGCTGGTGGTATGCTTGTTAGCGATACTGACCACGAGCCGAAGGTTTGCTTCGATTATCATGTTTTTAATCGTCTCGGCCTCAGCTAAGTAGTCTTCAATTTCCCTCAGCCGACGCCCCTGGGGCCGATACGGCTTCACCCCGGCTCTGATTGTGCAGGCCAGATACTTTAGATAGTTGTATCTGCGAAACAGTTCCCGTTCACGTTCTCTGTTGAGCACGGGCGTGCTCTTTAACCTCTGGAGGTACTCAGGCAGGAAAGACTCACCGGCCAATTGCAGCGGCTTGCCGTTCTTGCGCAGAGCTGGTTTGTCGATGTCAATCGACCTGCTCAGAATCTTCTCTTTGGCACCGGCTTCGATGAATTCATCACTGGCTATGAATTCAATTTTTTCGCCCAGAAGCGCTCTTGCCCTTCGCAGATTGATGAGTCGATATATTGAGCTTCTGCTGCGACTGAAGCGTCTCATCAATTCCTCGACAGCGCAGCCTTGTTTGAAAAGTTTATAGATTTCGCCTGCCGTAGCCTGGCTGACCACGCCCCACGGACGAGAGAAGATACGCTTATCAGGATGCGCTCTTTCGTAGTTAAACAGAGTATACCGGACGGTTTCGTGGGCCTTGCCCGTTTTCGCTGATACCTGCTCCATAATCTGGTAGCGGCTCATTGTGGTTTTGGCTGCCAGGAGGGCCGCCTGTCTGATAATCTGCTGCTTTTCTTTCGCAGTCAGCCGCCTGAAGCCTTTCGCCTTGCTGACAAGCTCGGGATTGTCCTCGAAAAATTTATCAAGG
The DNA here is from genome assembly GCA_030608075.1 of Phycisphaerae bacterium. Lineage (GTDB taxonomy): Bacteria > Planctomycetota > Phycisphaerae > Sedimentisphaerales > Anaerobacaceae > JAUWIU01. The sequence continues at coordinate 1,498 of JAUWIU010000066.1, read as the reverse complement.
GTCGACTGCAAAAAGCCGAAGCGTTTTTTCCCACCGGCAAAAACAAACTTACGCGTAAGCAGCCCTCGTTTTCGCCAGCGATGGATTGTTTTCGTCGAGACACCACAGGCCGCTGCGAGTTCCTCGACAGTGTAAACCTTTTGCTTTACGTGCACGACCGGCTGGGCAACCTGCGCACTGAGCTTTGAAATGAAGACCCTAAGGTCCTCTAAAAGCTCCTCACCTTTTATCAGCGGCAATTCACCGAGGCCCTTTGGGTGATAGCCCGTAATCCGAAAACAGACAAACTCGAAAGGATATTCCTTTTTTCTATCGATTACGGCAAAAAGCCGCTCGGCACAATCAAGCTGCTCCAAACGCTTCTTTTCGGGCGCAAATCGAAACTGCATCAGCAATTGTGCCAGGTTGGGGTCTTTGACCTTTCGCATCGTCAATGAACACGCTTATAACTGACAAAATACAATTACCGCACTTCAGGCTGGACGTAGACCTCTGTTTTGTCGTTTTCAGCAAGTGTCCATTTTACCAGATTTGAACGAAAAAAACAGCGCAGAAAGCGCTGTTTTTGCAAGTCTTCTCGATTAGTCTCAGCCGGCAGCAGCTATGCAGTCAGGCGTTTGGCCAAGTCTACCGCCGAGGCCGCGTCGGCTGAATAGCCGTCCGCACCAATCTTGTCGGCATAAGCCTGCGTAACCGGCGCACCACCTATCATAATTTTGGCACTTACCCCCGCATCCTTCAGTGCCTTTATCGAGGTCTCCATCCCCGGCATTGTTGTCGTCAGAAGTGCGCTCAGCCCGATAAGCCTTACGCCGGTGGCCTTGGCCTGCTCGACAAACTTCTCAGGAGGAACGTCTATACCAACATCAAAAACCTGAAACCCGGCTCCTTTAAGCATCATAGCCACCAGGTTCTTGCCAATGTCGTGGAGGTCTCCCGCGACGGTTCCTATCATGAATGTACCGATTGGCTCGACCCCCGCTTTCACAAGTTCGGGCTCAAGAAGCGCCATCGCCGTTTTCATTGCACGGGCCGCAATAAGAACCTCCGGTATGTATACCTCATTCTTTTTCCAACGCGCCGCGATAATGTCCATCCCGCCTATCAAGCCTTCATTGAGAATGCTCTTAACAGGGTCACCATCCGAAAGTGCCGCCTTGGTAAGTTCAAGCGCGCCACTTTGGTTACCTTTCATAACTGCCTCGGCCAGGGCCTTCAAGTCCGCCATTTTAGCTCACCTCAACCAAATAAACTCACCCAACGATTTATGTTTTCTCGATAGTACTTAAAGGATATTAAATGCTATTTCCCTACCAAGGCAAGAGGTTTATCGGTTTTTTGAACTCTGAAAGCGGTTTTGATGGAATAACACCATAAAACAGCAAGTTTATACAAAGTCCTGGTTGCGGGACTGTAAGACGACGAAAATCAGCCAATGGCAAAGACCAAAAATCAGAGGAGAAAAAGCAGTCGGCAGGATTGACGTGGCCGCGGGTAG
>JAUWIU010000056.1 GCA_030608075.1 Phycisphaerae bacterium | reverse complement strand
GCCCAGGTCATCAGAAACGAATTTAGGCATCCAATACGGACGGTTCTCGTTCGAATGAACCCTGGTCTTGCCCAAATCGTAGTACTGGGTGACAATGATAGCCCCCCGGAGATCGCCGCCGCGGGTGAATCCGAGCATCCTGCCGTCGTGCAACTGCACCACGCCGGGGTGGTTACCTTTAATATTTCCTTCGCAGCCCTGCCAGGTCAGCCCGTCGTCGTGACTGTACCAGAGAGTAGGCCAGCCGTCGGTGACAAACGCGATTGCCCCGTTGTTCATCCGAAACACCGGCCCTGAAAGCCAGTGACCGTGTGAATGAGGCGGCGGAGAAGAATGCTCTGGATTGAATATCCTTACCTTCGACCAGGTCGCACCGCTGTCAGTCGAGGTGCGAAGGCCAAGCGAATGAAACGCGTATGTCGCTCCTACATCGGTCCCTACGAAATGATAAATCTTTCCATTTTCGTCTGTCCACAATGCACAAACGCTGTCGTTCCTGTCCGGCGCATCCCAGAACAGCGATGCATCGTCCCATTCTTCATTGCCCCAGCGAAGCCTGCTTCCACCGCGTCCCATCTCACGGTCCTTTTCAGAAACGCAGGTGAACCAGGTTGCAAGAAGGTCGCCATTCGGACAAGCCGCGATATGGGGGCTGTGATTGTGACCGGCAAACAAAGGACCGATGTCACCGGGCGCTATTTTCATGTACTTGCGCGGGCCTTTGAAATAGGGCTTATCCGGCTCAGGACCCTGCTTTAAAACCTCGGGGTCTCGCTGAATGACATCTTGCTGGTGGTCGGGCTTCGGCGGCAACTTCATTGGTTTGGTTTTCGGGAGTTTGCCGATGACAACACGAAAGCCTGTCGCCCACTGTCTTTCACAAGGTAGTGTCCCCATGCGGTTTGCAGAACGCAGAAAATACGCATAAGTTCCAAAGCTTCCGCCGCGACTGACGCGAAAGTCACCATCCACATAACCAACCGGGTCCTTCTGCGTTTTCTTCTGGTACGGACCGTACCGGTCACAGCACCACTCTTCGACGTTACCGTGCATATCGTAAAGTCCCCAGGCGTTGGGAGGAGTTTTGCCGACGTTTATCGTGGTCTTGACCAGGCAACTGTTACCGGGCTTGTTGGTGTATTCTTTCGGAAGGATGTCACCAGTGTAATAATTGGTCGTCGTTCCGGCACGGCATGCATATTCCCATTCGGCCTCGGTCGGCAGGCGGTAGGGGATTCCTTCTTTGTCACTTAGCCACTGACAGAAAGCAACCGCATCGTACCAGCTTACATAGATTACAGCCTCATCGTCATCTGTCGAAAGTCCGTTCTTGCCGCGAAAGGTTCTGTGTTGAGGGTCGAACATTTCATATTGTTTGTTGGTAACTTCGTAGGCGCCCATCAAAAAAGATTTTGAGATTTGTACCTTGTGGACGGGCTTTTCGTCGTAGTCACCGTTTGCCTGAAGGTCGAACCTCCCGCCCCGGTCGCCGCCTTCTATTTCAGGAAGAACTTCCGGCACGAGCTTTTTATCCTGGCCCATCTTGAAAGTCCCCGGCTCGATACGGACAAACTTCATACCAATTGAGTTGGTGTACTTTTTTGCCTGCGGAATCTCGGCAGCCAATGTGCCAATAGCTTCAGCCAGCACCATCAAAAAACATATCACAGCAATTGTCCACCACCTTCTTGTCATTCTGACGTCTCCTTTGCACTAAACTCGATTGTCCGTTGTATCTACCGCATAAGCTTACAGCAGGCCTGCAGACTTTTCCAGCTTAATTTTGCTAAGCTGCTCAAGCGCCGAAGTCACGGGTGTGAAATCATTTTCCGGCACTTATGCTGCGACGGCATTTTGCAGTTTCCAATAGGCGTGCCGCTGCCGGTTAGATGTTCTCCACCAGGAGCCTCATTGACCGCACTGCTCACCTGTTCTACCAAATTTTTGTAGTCGGGCCCCATTGCTCCGATTAACCGCTCTGCTGTAATTTTAACATCCTTCCACATGGCTTCTTCCAGATAACATTGCCAACCTTGTTTCTTGCCTGTTCCAAAATAGCAGAACTTACCACTAATTTTCTTGCAAAACCGGCCTGCCCTATGTAAAGTAACTGAAGATTTATAAGGATGCGTTTTTCTCTTTGAATCAGATTTTGCCCTGCTTAACTCGCTCAACCGCAACCTTAAAGTCAAACGATACTACCGGATTATGAATAGCAATTTGGTTGTAGTTAAGGTTATAGTACCAATAAGCGGCCTTACGTTCGCTGTTATAAATCGTTTTTTCACAGACGCTCATTGGGGAATAGTGTAACGGTAGCACGACTGACTCTGGATCAGTTAGTCCAGGTCCGAATCCTGGTTCCCCAGGTTTTACCAATCAAATTCAGCGATGACGGGGGAGTGTTTGCTGGGGCGGTCTGCCGGGAGAGGTTTTGCGTCTATACCTTCATGCAAATTATTTTCAGCATAAACTATTATGAGTCAAGCTGCTTGTCCGATAGAGTGTATATGGACAAAGTCCAAACTTACGTACGACAAACGAATATTTTTGATTTTGTACAAATATTCTGCGTTGTTGCCGCCCGAACTCAACGATATAAAAGGGAGTCGTGAAAATGACGAAAAAAGTGCTTTTGGCGATTGCTCTGATTGTCGTGAGCATTGTGTTAACTGGCTGCCAAACGGTTGCGGGTTTCGGCGGCGATATAAAATGGACCGCTGAGTCAACGGCCGACGTTCTCGAAGGAGAATAGCATAAAAGCAATTCGACAACCGCCTGTTTTATTTCTGGTCGCCGGATAAAGCCGAGAAAACATCGCTACGTGAGTTCTTCAACGCGCTTTTTGGGGGAGGTAGTATCAGCAGGCATATCTTCTACCGGCACCGGTTTTGGGAGTTCTTCGTCTATTGGTCTTTCCCGTCGCAGGGAAACATCCATACCTGTCTCAATCTTGTCGACAATGGCGTAACCCTCGACTATGGTCATCAGGCTCAACAAAAAGCTCAACATGCTTTCTGCGCCCTGGTTGATGTTGACACCGCTGGGTGTCAGCGCATCGTTGCATCCCTTACTCCTGAAATCATAAACCGGGATATGCAGGTCATTTTCACCGAGAAACCAGTCAAAGGCTTTTCTTTGCAGTGTCAGGTATGTGGGCCTCTCCGTGGCATCGTAAGCAGCCTTTAGCATCATAACGGTGCTTGCTACTTCAATCGGCTGCTGGTCAAATGGAGCTTTTGCCACTCCGCGGGGGTACCACCCTTTGCAGCCGACGAAGCTGAAATGCTCTCCGTTGAAAGTATTGGCCAGCAGAAACCGGCAGGTCTTTTCGGCAACATCAACGTATTCTTTGTAACCGGAAGTCAGACCTGCAACAAAAAGCGCGAGCGGCAAAATAGCATTGTCATAAGTAAGCACATCCTCAAACCACTGCCAATCCGGCAAGGTATTCTTTTCATATAAAGCGACCAAAGTATCGGCAGCGGTTGTCAGTTGACGTTTGATGTCACTGGCACCTGGAAACTGCTGCAAATAATCGGACATACCCAGTATTGAATATGCCATTCCCCGTGGATGCTGGTTTCTAACATGCTTAACAGACTTGTCAAAACAATCCTTAAGGATTGATACGTATGATGCAGACGGTGGTTTTGCCATGACCGAACCAAAGGCCCACAATACTCTGCCGAGAGCGTCATTAACAGGCTCGTCCTTCTGCCAGGTTCCGTCAAAATTCATAAAGTTTCTGACCGAACCATCGCTATTTTGTGAGTACAGAATAAAGGAAAGATAGGTGTCCATGAGTCGGATTGCCTGCGGCTCGGTATATTGTGTGTAATATTTTGTCATTGCAATGACGGCCCTTGCGTTGTCGTCTGTGCAATAACCATCTTCGCGGTTAGGTATCGTAAACCTTGCGTGCTGATATAGGCCTGTGCCATCGGTAAGTTTTTCCAGATGTGCCAAAGATGGCTCAGGCACCTCAATACTCGATATTGTTTTAGGGACAGACCGAGCGGCCTTGGCGGTAATGCGAATGGGCAGTCGCTTTGCGCCGAGTAATTTCCAGTATGCCTGTCCTGTTTTAGACCACGTTCTTGACCTGCCATAGTCATATGCTCTTCTCCGCAGTGCGTAGAAAAGCGAGTCATCACGAAGTATTTCTATTATCGCCTCGGCGGTTTCCTTCGAGTCGCCGAATCGTACCAATTTACCTCTTCCGTCGGCTAATAACTCAATAGCAGCCCAATAAGGTGTTGAGACAACCGCTTTGCCTGTTCCAACAGCAAACGACAACGTTCCGCTGGTCAATTGCTCCCTGTTCAGATACGGAGTGACATAGATATCTGCTGCGCACAAGAAATTGTGCAGTTCTTCATCACGTACAAACCTGTTATGAAAGATTACGTGTTCAGTACAGCCTAATTCTTTTACCATTCGCTGCAAACTGAACCTGTAAGATTCCCCGTCCTGTTTCAACACAGAAGGATGCGTCATCCCCAGGATTATGTATAATACAGACGGTTCAGCCTCCACTATGGCCGGCATGGCCCTGAGCATGACCTCTATGCCTTTGTTTTTGCTGAGCAGGCCAAATGTCAAAATTGTCCTTCTGCCTTCCATACCAAATTTGTGCTTGTAATAGTTGTTGTCGACAAAAGGCAAATCCGGTATGCCGTGAGGGATTAGCTGTATCTTTTTTCCTGACACGCTGTAAATATCTTTCAGCATGCCGACACCTCGTTCGTTCATCGTGATAACTTTATAAGAGGCGTCACAAACATCAACCAGCGATTGGTGATAAGCCGGGCTTGGGTCGTCGAGCAGAGTATGCAGGGTTGTTATTACGGGGGCTTTCAATCTGTTGAGCAGCAGGCTCAAATATGAACCTGCATCACCGCCGAACAGACCGAATTCGTGCTGGACAGACACAACATCAACGTGGCTGAAATTGATATAATCCGCAGCACAGATGTAATCCTTTTTTACGTTCTGCCGGATTTCAAACTTCACAGGGTCGTCGTATTTCAGGTCGTCATTCTGGCGCATTGCCACTACCAAGGGTTCAAAATCACCTTTGGCGGCAGTCCTGGTACTCTCAATAAGGTCCGAGCAAAAGGTCGCGATTCCACACTTCCTTGGTAAGAAAGAAGAAATGAAAGCCACCTTTTTCTTAGGACCTTTTGCCATCCGTAACATCCCCTTTGAAAAAGTCTTCAGCACAACAATTCCATTCTAAACGCGGTCAATTATCTTGTCAAGCCAAATTGACCGTCAAACTTGGAAGTTTTACCACAAGCTGCTTCGCAGCAACCCCCATTAAGCCAAAAAAGCTGTATTGCCTCGGTCAGTCCAACTTCTGCAATCAAGGGCCCAAATCGGTGCTTATCACCGAAAATCGCCGAAAATCTCGACCATACCGGCTTTTTGAACGGCCTGATAAGCAGCCCTGCTGATGTGGAGCGAATAATGCTGCCAAACATGGAACTACCAACAAGAAAACAAAAGATTTTTTGTTCTCCACCTTTCATCAATCCTCACCTTTCACGAAACTGTGAAAATTGGATTAAGGTAATCGGGTAGGAACGCTGCGAGAACGTAACTCGCCGGCGCTGGTCAGCGGGAAGTATTAGCCATCCCATTCTGATTCGCTCTTTTGTATAGAACCAAAAGGGGGCGACAGAAATCCTTACTCAACAGCAATACGTAAGTCTTTCGATGCGGCAAGGGCAATGACTCTGCCCTGATTTCCAACGGCACAATAAAAATGGTAAACAACGTTGTCGTACTTGATTATCCATGGCTTGTGCGCATATCTATCATCCCAAGGCTCCGAAGGCTCTACTAAATGCGGGCCGGCCCATTTAGTCCAGTTTACCAGGTCATAGGAACAGGCGAAAGTGTCGAACGCCTTCGGTTTCCAGAATGCGCCAAAATAAAACATCACCCACACATCGCCAATACGAGTAATTTGCGGGTCACCGGAAATGCCTCGACCGTTATCTATTACAGGCTCTTTCCCATACCGCCGCCAATCAACCATATCTTTTGAGACAGCCATGCCAATCCTTTCGATCGATTTCGATTGGCTTCTTTGCTTGGCATTGTAGAACATCACGAAAGGATAACCCAGGCTCTGTTGTTTATCATAGATAATATTGCTCTTATACAAGGTGGTATCTTCGAACCAGCGTCTGTCGCCTTGGTCTCGATGCAGGACCGGATTCTCCCGCAGCCGGTTCCATTCCTCCGGCTTGTCGGGCCTTTTTGTCCAGGCCAAACCGATGGCTAAAGGGTCTGTTTCGTAACCCTTTAGTGCACCGGCGAGATACGACAACCAGTATTTCCCCTCAAACTGCTGCAATTCATAGGAACCGCCCCAGGTGTGGTCCTGTAACGCAATATAGCCGGCAACCTGGTTGGCGTCCCACGTCCCTTCTCTAAACCTCAATATCCGGCCGAGATATTTCCAGCTAAGAAGGTCATCGCTCTGGGCAATTCCTGTCTCGTAACCATTGCCGTCAAATATGATGTAAACCATATACCATTTGCCGTTGTAGCGGTATATGCTGGGACAATCGACCTTACTCTTGCCCTTGCCTCTGACTACAATGCCATATTTGTAAGGTGTTTTTACTTCTTCGTATACAAGCCTCATCGTTTCCTTATCTACCGACTTGCCTTTTGCTTTCGCCTCAATAACTCTGCGAGCTGGAATCCCTTTTCCCATAAGCACGTTTGTCACTGCTAACACTAATGCGGCCAGCGATATAAGCTTTGCAATTTTCATTGTATGACTGCCTTAAGTAACCGAAACCTGGAGAATAGCCGGTCTTTCTCAAGGGCAACACCTATCACCGTTAAATCGGCATAGTATCGGCTTAGTCCGGTAGTTTCCATGTCAAGATAGGCACGGAGCTTCATGTGGGTATTGTAGTCAGGCCCGGCCCAAAAGAAAAGCCTGCAATGTTGGGATACGCGGCAGCCTTGAGAAGTCCTCTCAGTAAATACCGCATCGCTCGTACGTATCACTCACAGTTGCATAAAGCAAGTCGTTGACGCGAACAAGGCTTTTGTCAGACTCCACATCTGTTTATCCAAAAAACCACAGCCTCATTACCCATTTGAGCTCTTCATTATAAGTTTCTGCATTGAGCGAAGCTCTTTGGGCGAATCTTTCTGCTTACCATACTCGGAATACGATACTTCCGCTACATATATGTCTCCCCTCGAATCGGTAGCTACTGCATGCGGCGCATAGAATCGTCCGGGTTCGTCGCCAAAAGGATGGTCACCGAGCCTGGCAAGCAGTCTGCCATTGGTGTCCAATATGGACACGCGGGGACCCAGCCGCATAGCAATCTTGCAGACTTCGGGACTTACTGCGAAGTACTCTCCTACGTAGACCAGTTGATTGTCGCCCTTGGAAACATGCACGGCCGCAGTTCTGGAAAAATTTACCCACTGTGCCTCGAATGTGCCGTCCGGGGAGAAAACCTGGATGCGCCTGTTCTCCCGGTCGCCAATGTATATCCATCCACTCCTGTCAATAGCGATGTCGTGCACGATGTTAAACTGCCCGGGCTCAGTGCCGGATTCACCCCACGAAGCCAGCAGCCTCTTACCATCGGGAGAGAACCTGTGTACCCGGGCGTTGCCATAGCCATCGGCTACTAAGATTTCACTATTACGGGGGTCAATGGCCACGCGGGTAGGCCTGTTGAATGGCTTGCCGCTCATCACAGGCGCCGGCTTATTCCTCTCTGCAAGGGTGAAAAGCAGCTTTCCCTCCGGAGTGAACTGGCGGATGGAATGGTCAACATTATCAACACACCACACCGTGTCGTCAGGGCCAATGGTCACACCGTGTGGGTTGGTAAACATTCCCTCCCCCCACGAGCGCAGGACATTGCCCTTGCTGTCAAAGACTATCATGGGATGGTTGCCGCGATTGAAAACGTAGACGTTGTCTTTGGAGTCCACGTCTACGGATGTAGCCTCCTTGTAGAACCAGCCCTCCGGCAGCTTGCCCCAGTTATCCCCTGAAACCTCGTATGTAAACTGTTTACTACCTAATATGACCATTGTTCACCCCGTTAGATAGAATTTACCCAAAATATCCCAAATAAAAGTTCTTCATACATACTCCTGACATCGTATTTCAGCATTTTATCAAATTCCCCTTACTTATGCAATACCCATCTTCTACACTTGGAATTTGGAACTTCTTTAATCGCAAATAGTTGCAAAATCTGATTTCGCATAGTGTCACGTTTTCACCCTTTGCAGTCGAACGTATCCACGGTTTTCAGCCTTGACTCAGCATCGGCGGTATCCCTTATTACCTATGACCGCCTTATCACCTCGTTTTAACGCCTCACACAGAGAACTAACGGTCGCTTCTCGGTCTGCCCTGTCCTTAGCGGCTTGGTCCTCGTTAGTTGGTGTTCGGGCGGTTCTTGCAGACATCGCGTACACCGTCTTCGTCCGTGTCAGCTTGGTCTGGATTGTAGTCGTCCGGGCAGTTGTCATCGCGGGCCGGTATGCCATCATTGTCGTAGTCTTACATGGCGGGGCATGGAACAATAAACGGAGGCCCTTCATTGACTAACATCTCGACCAGAGCATCAAGGTCCTGCAGGTCTACCTGACCGAAAGGCTCGGCGATATCACCACAGTGGCCGAATTCAACCGGCACAATAAAGTGAGGTCCCGCCGCCACTAACAGATTGACCATCGCATCCAGGTCCTGCAGGTCTCTCTGACCCTTGGGTTCGGCCATATCACCCCAACACGGACACTGCTCGCACGCGGCGCCCAGGCCGTCGCCGTCAGCATCAGCCTGGTCTGCGTTCCTGTAATCCGGGCAGTTGTCGCACACATTGCCAACCCCGTCTTCGTCCCCGTCGGCCTGGCTCTCATTGTCGCTGTTCGAGCAGTTGTCGCAGACATCGCCTACATCGTCACCATCGCTGTCTTCCTGGCCTGGATTGTAGTCGTCCGGGCAGTTGTCGTCGCGGGCCGGTATGCCATCGTTGTCGTAGTCTTCCATGCCCGGGCATGGAATAATAAACGGCGGCCCGGCATTCACTAAAAGCTGAACCATAGCATCAAGGTCCTGCAGGCCTATCTGACCATAAGGGGACGCCATATCACCGCAGTGGTAAGCTCCGGCAGCAACTGCTGGTGGAATAAACCCCGGCGGCCCTGCGGTAAGCAACAAATTAACCATTGCATCGAGGTCCTGAAGGTCTACCTG